>JAYEOK010000145.1:0-79622 GCA_034722915.1 Thermodesulfobacteriota bacterium
GCATTGCCAGTATCATATAATATGGTGCCCGAAGTATCGATTTAGAATATGTTCAAAAAAAACAAGAAAATATTCTGTAAGGCACTAAAACGAGATATTTGAAGAATTCTCAAAAAAACTTCGTTAGTATAACCAAATAGATATTATTTCTTTTTCTTAGCCCAGGAATCACGTAAGCCAACGGTTCGGTTGAAGACCAGCGCATCCGGTCTGGAATCCCTGGAATCTACACAAAAATAGCCCTGCCGTTCAAACTGAACACATGTACCGGGTTTTGCATCAGCAAGAGACGGTTCCACCAGACAGTTGCTTAAAGAGGTGAGAGAGTCGGGATTCAGGTGTTCCTTGAAGTCCACATCTTTGTCCTCATCCGGATTCTCAATATTGAAGAGTCGATCATACAAACGGATTTCACATTTTTCTGCCTGTTCAGCAGAGACCCAGTGGATGGTGCCCTTTACTTTGCGTCCATCAGGCGCATTGCCGCCATAGGTTTCAGGATCATAGGTACAATGCAGTTCTTTTACTTCTCCACTGTCCTCGTCTTTTACCACTGATACGCAGGTAATAAAGTAGGCATAGCGGAGACGAACTTCGCGGCCAATATCAAGGCGGAAAAATTTCTTTGGCGCATTTTCCATGAAATCAGTACGTTCAATATAGATTTCACGTGAAAAGGGAAGGGTGCGCAAGCCCATTTCCGGGTTCTGTGGATGGTTCTTGGCCTCAATGTCTTCAACTGTCCCTTCAGGGTAGTTTGTAATAACCACTTTTAGGGGATCAAGTACTCCCATAACCCTGGGTGCAGCGATGTTCAGATCATTGCGTACTGCGTTTTCCAGCACACCCATGTCGATCCAGCTTTCTTTTTTGCCTATGCCTATTTCTTTGCAGAATTCACGGATGGACGCCGGGGTATATCCACGACGTCGCAGTCCTGAAACTGTGAGCATCCGTGGATCATCCCAGCCACTTACATGGCTGTCCCGAACCAGCTGCATGAGTTTTCGCTTGGACATCACGGTATATGTAAGGTTCAAACGGGCAAATTCTATCTGCTGTGGATGGACAGGTGTCTCAAGAGTATCCAGTACCCAGTCATACAGTGGCCTGTGGTCCTCAAACTCAAGGGTGCAGAGGGAATGGGTGATCTCCTCAATGGCATCAGAGAGGCAGTGGGTGTAGTCGTACATGGGGTAGATGCACCATTTGTCACCAGTCCGATGATGGTGGACATTCATAATCCGGTAGATTATCGGATCGCGCATGTTGAGGTTGGGAGATGCCATATCTATTTTGGCACGCAGGACATGGCTGCCTTCCTCAAAGTCACCGTTTTCCATGCCCTGGAAAAGTTTCAGGTTCTCCTCTACAGTACGATTTCTGTATGGGCTTTCTTTGCCTGGTTCTGTGAGGGTGCCACGGTGTTCCCGCATCTCGTCTGCACTTAAATCACAGACAAAAGCTTTTTCTTTGCGGATGAGATCCAGGGCAAAGTCGTAGAGCTGGTCAAAATAGTCAGAGGAATAAAAGAGATTGTCTCCCCAGTCAAATCCTAACCATTCTACATCTTCTTTGATGGCTTGCACATATGCCGTTTCTTCTTTGCTCGGGTTGGTGTCATCAAAACGCAGGTAGCACCGTCCGTTGAATTCACTGGCAATACCAAAGTTGAGACAAATGGATTTGGCGTGACCAATGTGAAGAAAGCCGTTTGGTTCCGGCGGAAAACGGGTAACCGGAGTGCTATGCTTGCCGGTTTTTAGATCTTCGGTGATAATCTGCCTGATAAAATCCAGAGGTTTTTCTGCGATCGGTTCGGAATTACTCATTGTATGTACTCTTTTAAAAAATACGCGTAACTATTCGGGTTTCTAGTTAAAAGTTCCATTAACCTTGATAAAGTTCGGGGCTATTGCGTAACCGTGTAATTACTTTCTCTTTGCCAATGGTCATTAGAATGTCAAACATGGAGGGACCGGCCAGCTGACCGGTTACCACGGTACGCATACCATTAATGATAACACCCGGTTTTATATCAAACTCTGTTGCAAGATCACGGGCAGTCTGTTCAGCAGTTTCCAGGTTGAAATCATTCAATGCTTCGTAACGGTCTGCGAGCATGGGCAACCATTCTTTCAGCCCCTCATGTTTGAGGACGTTTTTCTTCAGTGGTTTTGCTTCAACCGGAAAATCATCTGAAAAGTAGGCACGGCCCAAAGCTGCAAAATCAGTAAGGGTATGGAAACGGTCTCTTATCAGGTCAAGGGTTTGTAGAAACCATTCTTTTTGTTCTGCTTCATAGGCATTATCCCATAGCTTTTCTGCTTCAAGAAATGGTTTAACATCTTTTGCCAGCTCTTCAACGGGCATGGTTCGTAAATAATGTTCATTGATGGCAATGGCCTTGGGATCAGTGAAAAATTTGGCGTCACCTTTACGATAATTAAAAGTGGAATTGGATTTGTTGATTCGTTCAAGGCTAAAGGCTTGGATCAGCTCTTCTTTTGAGAAAATTTCCGTATCATCTCCGGACGACCAGCCAAGTAAAACAAGAAAATTTGAGAATGCCCAGGGGATAAAGCCGTGTTCTTTGTAAAAGTGGACAGCAACGATCTCGCCATGACTGCGTTTGGAAATTTTTGCTTTTTTCAGATCAAGGGTCAGAGGCATATGGGCAAAGACAGGAATGGGAGCATCCAGTGCCTGGTATAAAAGTACCTGACGAAGGGTGTTGGTCATGTGATCCTGACCGCGAATAATATGAGAGATTCTGTCCCGGATATCATCCACTACGTTGCAGAGTAGGTATAATGGCTTGCCTGTTGAACGGACAATGACAAAATCTTCTATCTCACTATAGTTTGATTGAATTTGCCCAAGTACCTTGTCGTCATAACTCAGTATGCCATCTTTTTCAGGAACCTTGAAACGAACAACATAGGGGAGGCCTGCAGCCTCTTTTTCAGCGATCTCTTCTGCACTTAAATTTCGACAGGTTCCATCATAGCCGTAAGTGGTTTTATTGACTTTCGCAGCTTCGCGTTTGGCATCGAGTTCTTCTTTGGTGCAAAAGCATTTGTAAGCCTTGCCTTCCTCCAGCAGTCTTTTTGCTGCTGCCACATGATCTGCGTCAAAGTCTGTCTGGAAATAGGGGCCTTCATCCCAGTCAATTCCAAGCCATTCCATTGCATCAAGAATTCCCTGGATGGATTCCTTGGTTGAGCGTTCAGCATCAGTATCCTCAATGCGAAGGATGAGTTTTCCGCCTGTTTTCTTTGCGTAAAGCCAATTATATAAAGCTGTCCTGGCTCCACCTATGTGAAGATAGCCAGTGGGGCTTGGTGGAAATCGTAAACGTGTTTCAGTCATGGAAAAAACCTTATGTATAATTTTGAAATATAAATTGTTGAGTTAAAAACCTTCATAATATGCCTGATGTATTTCGTTTGCAACCATATTGTTCAATAGCAATTGACAGGGACAGGTGGAAATGGTGTCAGCCCGCAGGCTGTTTTTGTAAATATTTTTTGTTGTTCTCTTAGCTGGAACTCGTTATACTTCGAACTTTTTGTTTTATGAGATACCGTATAGAGAGATAGAGTGTGTCAAATATATAATGATAAAGAATTTCAGGGAAGAGAAGGAGTAAGGATGAAGGTACTAATCAGTGATAATATGTCTCCTTTGGGAGAAAAAATTCTGGCGGATGCCGGGCTTGATGTTGATGTGAAAACCGGATTGCCTCCGGAAGAGTTGAAACAGATCATCGGTGAATATGATGGTCTTGTTGTTCGAAGTGCAACCAAGGCCACGGCTGAAATTATTGATGCTGCTGAGAACCTGAAAGTTATCGGACGTGCAGGGATTGGTCTTGATAATGTGGATATTCCTGCAGCGAGCCAGAAGGGCATTGTTGTTATGAATGCTCCTGATGGAAATGCCACAACAGCTGCAGAGCATGCCATTGGTATGATGATGTCTCTTTCCCGCAATATTCCCCAGGCAACAGCTTCCATGAAAGAGGGAAAATGGGAGAAAAAGAGCTTCATGGGTCGTGAGCTCACCGGCAAAACGTTTGGTATCTTCGGGATAGGCCGAATCGGCGCTATTGCCGCCAGTCGTGCGCAGGGTCTGAAGATGAAGGTTATTGCCTATGACCCTCATATGCCCCCGGAACTCGTTGAAAAAATGGGTGTAGAGCTGGTAAGCGTTGAAGAGCTTGCCAAACGTGCTGATTATATCACTGTGCATGTGCCGTTGACCAAAGATACTGCCAATGTGCTTTCCACAGAGTTTTTCACAAACATGAAGAATGATGCCATGTTCATTGATTGTGCCCGTGGCGGTGTCTGTGATGAAGAGGCGCTTTATAAAGCTCTGGTTGATGGTGAAATCGCAGGAGCAGCCCTTGATGTTTTTGCACAGGAACCCACCACAAAAGAAAACTGTCCTTTACTAGGATTGAAAAATTTTATCTGTACGCCCCACCTTGGCGCGTCAACCAGTGAGGCCCAGGAAAACGTGGCCACAGCCATTGCCGAACAGGTTGCAGAGTATTTGAATAAGGGCGTAGTTACCAATGCAGTAAACGTACCATCTGTCAGTGATGATGTCCTGGCCCAGGTTGGTCCTTATGTGAACCTTGGTGAAATGCTTGGCTCCCTGCACATGCAGATTGCAAAAGGTGGTGTAAAGGAAGTTGTAATTGAATATTCCGGAGAACTGGCTGAGTTGAATACCAGTCCCATTACCGTTGCTTTTCTGAAGGGACTTTTTACACCAATCCTGAAAGATGCTGTGAACTATGTCAATGCTCCTGTTATTGCAAAGGATCGTGGGATTCGTGTGGTTGAATCCAAGAGCGACAGAGCCAATGATTTTGTCAATGTTCTCAGGATTAAGGTCGTAACCAATGAAGGTGAAAACGAGCTGGTTGGAACAGTATTCGGGAAAAACGAACCGCGTCTGGTTCGTCTCAACACTTTTCGTCTGGAGGCCCAGGTTTCAGGCCCCATGCTCCTGGTCTATAATAATGATGTTCCCGGTGTTATCGGGGCTCTTGGTACTACGCTTGGCAATAATGGTGTGAATATATCACGCATGACTGTTGGTCGTGAAGAGGCCTCCAGCCAAAATATTATTTTGTTGAGTACCGATTCAGTGATTTCCAAAGAATTGCTGGAAGAGGTGATGCAGCTTGGGAATATTGACAATGCTTTGGCGTTGGAGCTTGGTGTCTAATGAAGAGTTTTACGACGCCATCAAGTAGTATAATTGCTATAAAGTGAGACTCTTATGATTTCTGAATTTGAGCAGGGCTGTCCCTGCGGAGATGGGCAGGTACCGGATCAGGATGGAAGATGTGTGATGCCTGAGGTTACTTTCATGGCGTTTATCATGTCCCTGAATACTTCAGCCCTGTTTCATCTGGGAGAAATTGCAGATCCTGCAACCGGGAAAACGCTGATCGATTTTTCTCTGGCCCGCCATGCCATTGATACCCTGGTTCTGTTGCAGGAAAAGACCAAGGGTAACCTGGATGCTGATGAAACAGAAATGCTGAAGAATATTCTCTATGATGTGAAGATGCGATTTGTTCAAACTGTAAAGGACAAAAAATCATCAGAAAAGTCTTCCTGAAATGATTGCGCCAACTGATACGCTCGTTGTTCAGGCCCCTGCAAAGGTCAACCTGAATCTGCGTATTCTGGGTAAGCGGTCTGACGGATATCACGAGCTTGATACTGTGATGCAGAAGCTGGATTTGTCAGACACGTTAACCCTTCGCCGCTCAGAAATGTCTGGCATTCAGCTTTCCTGTCCCGCTTCTGATCTACCGGAAAATGACTCTAATCTTGTCTGGCAGGCTGCCGCTGCCTTTTTCAAGGAAACAGGACTTGCACAAGAGTGCGGGGTATCTATTATCCTTGAAAAAAAGATCCCGGTAGCCGCTGGTCTGGGTGGTGGCAGTAGCGATGGTGCTGCTGTACTTACCGGGCTTAATCGTCTTTTCCAAACAGGGCTTGAAGAGGAAACTCTGCTCAGGCTTGGCAAGTCTCTTGGGGCTGATGTTCCTTTTTTCGTGGTTCCTCATCCAGCAGTTCATGCCACCGGTATTGGTGACAGAATGACACCCTATGATACCCTTAGTAATTGTTCACTGCTTCTTGTCAATCCTGGATTTTCTGTGTCGACAGCATGGGTTTATAATAATTTTACGTTGACAAGGGCAGATAAAGATTCTAATCTGTCAGGTTTTCGTGAAAATGTGCGTTTGAATGGACAGGTTTGCCCATTGTACAACGATTTAGAATCGGTAACTGTCGCACATTATCCAGAACTTAGAGATGTGAAAAGTTGTATGCTTGAAAATGGAGCCTCAGGTGCGCTGATGTCTGGAAGTGGGCCGACAGTTTTTGGGATTTTTCCGGATCAGGAAGGTAACCGGGTGAGTTCCTTGCATGAGTGTGCGAAAAAGCTTACTGAGAAGTATGAGGGTGGCGTGTTTGTGACAAGACCTCTTGGTTGATTACGATTGTACAAAATCAAACGTGATGGTTTTGAAAAAAACATTGTAGGATTGTCATTGGTTTCAGGGGCTGTAGGTTTGTTGAATCGTATCTTTTCGTACTAGGAGCTTGTCCGAGAATAGGCATTTCTTCTCAAATCGAGGCATTTTGAAAAAATAAGCACAGGCATATAGTTAATATTCCGAGCATTATTTTTTCAAAATAACGAAGAGTTGGGGAGAAAGGGCACTTGTACCCGTAGTTTGGGTGTTCTCGGACAGCCTCCTAGTGAGCTATACGGAAAGATACGATTCAATAAAGATGCAGTCCCTGAGAGCAATGACAAATAAATGGGGCGTAGCCAAGCGGTTAAGGCACCGGGTTTTGATCCCGGTATTCGGAGGTTCGATCCCTCCCGCCCCAGCCAGACTATTGATTTTGTTGAGTTAAGGGCGCATTCAAAAATAAGTTCGTAATTATGAGGTGTAAAATGAATGTTTAGGGAAACGATCTGTGATTATTTAACCGCAGGCGTAGCTGAGCTACGTTGAGGATTAAATAATCGCATAGCGTTTTTCTAAATGTTTATATTGCGCCTCAGAGTACGAAGTTATTGTTGAATACGCCCTAAGTAAGAAAAAACAGTTCAAACCATCGTATCGAGAAAAGAAACTATGCCGAACATTATCAAGATTTTTTCTGGAAATGCCAACCCTGTGATGGCCGAAGAGATTTGCAGTTATTTAAATGTTCCACTCTCTGAAGCTGATGTGAGACAGTTTAGCGATGGCGAAATTTTTATTGAAATAAAGGAAAATGTGCGTGGTACGGATGTGTTTATTATCCAACCTACCTGTACTCCTGTGAACGACAACCTTATGGAATTGGTGATTATGGTTGATGCTCTCAGGCGGGCATCTGCCAGAAGAATTACCGCCGTAGTTCCCTATTACGGATATGCCAGGCAGGATAGAAAGGTTGCTCCACGGGTTCCGATCTCAGCCAAGGTTGTTGCTGAGATGTTTATGGCAGTAGGCGTACGACGGGTATTGAGTATGGATCTTCATGCTGGGCAGATTCAGGGTTTTTTTAATATTCCTGTTGATCATCTGTATGCGGCGCCGGTTATACTTGAATATATAAAAGATAAATTTTCAGATGTGGTTATGGTTTCCCCGGATGCTGGTGGTGTTGAAAGAACCCGTGCCTTTGCCAAGCGTCTGGATGCTGGTCTTGCAATTATTGATAAGCGCAGGGATCGTCCTAATGAGTGTAAGTCCATGCATGTTATCGGCGATGTGAAAGGAAAAACCGCCATCCTGCTTGATGATATGGTGGATACTGCAGGTACCCTTTGTAATGGTGCTGCAACTTTAATAGAACATGGAGCTAAAGAAGTTCATGCCTGCTGTTCGCATCCGGTTCTATCAGGTCCTGCTGTTGAGAGATTGACGAAATCAGCGATCAGTTCACTGGTGGTTACCAATTCCATACCTTTGCGTGGTGACGCACTGAAATGTGATAAGATTAAGGTGTTGTCTGTTTCCCAGCTTCTTGCTCAGGCCATTGACTGCATCCATAACGAAGGTTCCATCAGTTCATTGTTTGTGTAACTGGTGTACAGAAAATAGAAGATAAAAAGTATTGAGATAAATCCTGGCTGTCATCTTTAAGATGCCGGCACCAGGATTAAGGAGAAACATATGCTTCAAGTAGACATGTCTGCTTCAAAGAGAGAGAGTTTGGGGAAATGCGCTATGCGACGCCTGCGTGTAAGTGGTAATACACCAGCGGTACTGTATGGAAAAAATAAGGATGCTGTGGCCCTGCAGCTTGAGACAGTTTCTTTTACAAGAAGCCTGTTTCAGATAAATCGTAAAAATGCTGTAGTCAATCTTTCCATCAATGGTGATGATACCCGGCATGTGATGATGAAAGAAATACAGACGGATCCTGTGAATGACCGCCTGATTCATGCTGATTTCTATGAAATCAGTCTTGACACCCCCAGCCGTTTTTCTGTTCCGGTCGAATTTGAAGGTCAGGCTAAAGGTGTAGATCTTGGTGGAGCCCTGGTAGTTCATAACCCCACTGTTGAGCTTGAAGGATTGCCTCTGGATATTCCCGACACTGTCAACCTTGATATTTCACACCTTGATATTGGCGACTCTATTCAAATTGCCAGTATTGAACTGCCTGAAAAAATAAAGATGACAACTGATACTTCAGCCTTATGCGTTGAGGTGACCACAGCCCTTGCTGAGTTGGAATACGATGAGGAGGAGGACACTGCCGTTGTTCCTGAATCCGTTGAGGAGGCTACTTCTACTGATAGTACTTCTGAGTCTTAAGCGAATAAAGTAGCGTTAATTGTTATCCGGAAATGGGTTGGCTACCTTTTTTCCGGATTTTTTTTTGAAGGGAATAGAAGGTGGTTGAAGAAACCTTTTTGATTGCAGGCCTGGGGAATCCCGGTGCCAATTATGTCAATACCAGACATAATGTTGGCTTTCAGGTGGTCGATGCGATTGCACGCAGTCAGGGAATGTTCCTCGATCTGACAAAATGGGAAGCACACTATTGTCGTGCATCTTTCTGGGGGGCACGTGTGTTTCTGATTAAACCACAGGCTTTTATGAATCTTTCCGGAAAGTCTATTTCACGGTTTGCCGATTTTTTTAAAATCAGCCCCAGTCATATTCTTGTCATTCATGATGATATTGATATGCATTCAGGTCGTCTTAAGCTTGTTGCCAGTGGCGGTCCTGGTGGTCACAATGGAATTCGATCCCTTATTCAACATTTAGGCACTAAACAATTTTTCCGTCTCAAGTATGGAGTTGGGAGACCAGGGCAAAACGGTGTCCATGCTGAGATGCCGGTGGATCGCTTTGTGCTGGCTCCTTTCTCAGCTACCGAGCAAGTATTACTCGACGAGCGAATTCCTCTTTTGATCGAGGGTGCTAAGGAGTTTGTAATAAGCGGAAGTCAGCAGGCCATGAATATTCTTAATGCTGTAAAGTGAATCAAGAGATACTTCCTGATACTGGAATGTTTTTCAAAGCGTATCAGTGGGAAATGTGGTATGATCAGTACCTATTCTTATTTTAGATGTGATAGTTGATTTAGTTTTTGAAGACCGTTTACTGTCATAATTTGGCATTTTCAGCATGTAAAGCAAATACCATGTTGGACATTTTCATCCCTCATGAAAATGTTTGTCAGGATTCCGAGTTATCCAGGAGGATACTTTGTTTGTTCAAGGCGATATGGCCGTTTATCCGGCTCATGGTGTAGGCGTTATAGAAGCTATTGAAAGTCAGACTTTTGCAGGAATTGATCAGGCATTTTATGTCATGAAAATTCTTGATAATGACATGAAAATAATGATTCCTACGGCGACTAGTGACAATGTCGGTCTCCGTGCGATCATCAGTAAAAAAGAAGTGGAAGCAGTGCTTGAAATATTACGGGATCGGGACTCTGAAATTGGTACTCAGACCTGGAATCGTCGATATAGAGATTACATGGAGAAGATAAAAACCGGCTCAATCCATGAGGTTGCGGCTGTGCTTCGTGATCTGTATCTGCTGAGTGTTGATAAAGACCTCTCCTATGGCGAGAGAAAAATGATGGATACTGCCAAAAATTTGCTTGTGACAGAAATATCACTTGCCAGAAAAGTAGATGGGTCGAAAATTGAGACTTTGATCGACGATATGTTCAATTAACACCGGTAATGAACGGTAAATCAGCATAATCCGTATTTTTGTTTTTTATACCCCCTCGGAGTCGGAGTTTATACCCTGTCTCTTTAGGGTACTTACCTGTTTTTTTATGACAGCTTTTGAGGAGTAAGGCACTAACACCGGTGATGAACGGTAAGCCGGCATAAGTACCTTCACCAAATTCTTTTCAAAAAAACACGAAAAGAATTTATAAGGTACTAACCCGGTTCAACCGGAAACAATTCAGTTCACTGGATAAGTGCCTTAGGAACGTACATTAAATAACCTGAACATCTTTCTTGCCCTTTGTTCCGCCAGCAATACTTTAAAAACCGTTACATACAGGGAGTATGCAAAGCTTTTTAAAGTGTCGCTGACGAAAAAATTGCGGCGAAATATGTTCAGGTTATTTAATTCCCGTTCCTTATCAGAATATGTTCAAAAAAAACAAGAAAATATTCTGTAAGGCACTAAACAACTTCATTATTACATTCCTGCTGCCTTCGTAAATATATTATCCATGGCATTGATGTCATGAAATCTCCATTTTCAGACTCTATTTCTCCGCAAAATTACTCTTCGATGCTTAAGTTTTCAGTGGCTGCAGGACAGGCCGGTATCCGCTTTGATCATTTTCTGGTGCAGTCTGTTCCTGAAGCATCAAGGAGTAATCTTGTTCAATCCATTCGTCTGGGCTTGATCCAGGTCGACGGAAAAAAGAAGAAAAGCAGCTACCGGTTAAAGGTTGGGGAGCAGGTACGTGGCACTGTCTTTCAGGCTTCTCCGCCAGAGTTGATTCCTCAGAGAGTCCCGTTTGAGATTCTGTTCGAAGATGATTTTCTTCTCATCCTTTCCAAACCACCTGGCATCGTGGTTCACCCCGCAAGTGGCAATCCTGACGGAACCCTCGTAAATGGTTTGCTGCATCACTGTCAGGAAATAGCAGAGGTTGGAGATCAGATTCGGCCTGGTATTGTCCATCGTCTGGATAAATATACGTCTGGAATTATGGTGGTTGCCAAGACGGATCTGTGTCATAGGCTTCTTGTTGATGCCTTTAAATCAAGAACTGTTGATAAGGAATATCTTGCCATTGTGTTTGGTATTCTGGAGCAGAGAACCGGGCGTATTGTTGCACCCATCAACAGGCATCCTGTACATCGTCAGAAAATGGCAGTCTGTGAAGATGGCAGGGGACGTTACGCAGCCAGTAGCTGGCAGGTTGTGGAAGAATATGCAGAAGGTTGCAGTCTTGTGCAGGTTCGTATCGAAACTGGGCGTACCCATCAGATACGTGTCCACTTGGCATCTCTTGGCCACCCTGTGGCAGGTGATAGTCTTTATGGGAGAGCCAGAAACACCAGGAAATTTCCAAGACAGATGCTCCATGCTCACAGCTTAAGTCTCCTTCATCCAATTACCGGTAGTAAGCTCATATTTGCTGCCCCTCTCTGGCCTGATTTTCAGGACATGGTAGATCAGCTCCGAATGCAGGAATACGAAGAGGTCTTTTCACTGTCATGAATATTGGAGTGACCGGAGGTATGGGAGCAGGGAAAAGTCTGGTAGCCAGGACTCTGGCTGAACAGCTTGGTGCGATGAGTGTCAGTGCTGACAGCATCTGTCGTGATCTTCTTGCAGTGGGTAAACCTGGATATTTGCAGATGCGTGAGGATTTTTCAGCGAATTTCTTTTCTGCTGATGGTCTGATAAATAGACCTTTTTTGCGAAAAGTAATTTTTTCAGACAAAGCACAACGTGCAAAGCTTGATGATATCCTGCACCCCCTGGTGAGGAAAGAATTACTCGAACTCAGAGAAGTTGCCCAGGCAAAAGGTATGGATCTGGTAGCTGAGGTTCCCCTTCTTTTTGAAAAAGGATGGCAGGGGGATTTTGATGTTACGCTCGTTGTTTTTGCTGATCACGAGATTTGTGTGAATCGAATTATGCGTCGTGATCATGTTTCAAGAGAGGATGCGCAGACGAGTATTTCCTCCCAGATGTCTCTTGCTGAGAAGTGTCAGCTTGGCGACTGGGTCATAGACAACTCAGGCTCTTTTGCTGTCACCCTTAAACTGATTGAGCAGTTCCAGAAAAAAGTTATGGCAGACAGGCTTTTTCAGGGGAAACGTACAGAATGATGAAAAAGTCTTGACAGCTTTTTAGGGAAATCTTAAGATATAGCAAATCTAAGCTATTCCTTCCTTAGACGCTGGTCAAAAAAGAATATAACAAATCGTAACAAATCGAATAAAATATTTGTCAGTTTGAAATGAACTGATTTACTATGTAAAAAGCAGTTGTATCGAATCGATACAACTCTTCACTATACAATCATTTCTTTTAATCAATCCTGTCTAATACTTTCGTAGTATCAATTCATTTGATATAGTCGGAAGGCCTTGTCGTAAGCTCTTGACCGCTTGATATTGCCTGAAAGAAATTGCTTAAAATCGTTGAAAAGAATCCCTGAGTGTACCATAGAATCTGATAACCGTTTTTTTGTCATACCTGACAAAGAACTATAGAATATTTACCATACTCGCTGCCCCGTCAAACAGCCCATACAATGGAGAACAGAATTAATGAATTTGGCTGAATTAAAACTTAAAAAAATTGTCGACCTGGTTAAACTTGGACGTGAACTCAAGGTGGAAGGTGTAAATACTTTGCGTAAGCAGGAACTTATTTTTGCTATCCTTCAGGCTCAGGCAGACAAAGATGGGAAAATGCGAGGAAGTGGTGTGCTGGAGATCCTTCCGGATGGATTTGGTTTTTTGCGGGCACCGGATTATAATTATCTTCCGGGCCCTGATGATATTTATGTTTCGCCTTCTCAGATACGTCGTCTTGGGCTGCGAACCGGTGATACTATTGAAGGCCAGGTAAGAGCCCCTAAAGATGGCGAACGGTATTTTGCCCTTCTTAAAGTAGAGATGATTAACTTTGATTCTCCGGAAGCGGCTAAGAAAAAGACTCTTTTTGGGAATTTGACCCCTCTCCATCCTGAGGAAAGATTCAATCTTGAAGGAGAGCCTGCTAACTATTGCATGCGTCTTATGGATATGATGTGTCCCGTAGGAAAGGGACAGCGTGGTTTGATTGTTGCTCCTCCAAGAACAGGAAAAACCGTTCTTATTCAAAAGCTTGCCAATGCCATTGCCTTAAATCACAAGGAAGTTTATCTTATCGTTCTGCTCATTGATGAACGTCCTGAAGAAGTCACTGAAATGCAGCGTACAGTCAAGACTGCAGAGGTGGTCAGTTCTACTTTTGATGAACCGCCCCAGCGTCATATTCAAGTGGCGGAAATGGTCATTGAGAAGGCAAAACGACTGGTTGAGCATAAGAAGGATGTGGTTATTCTTCTTGACAGTCTTACTCGTCTGGCCAGAGCGTACAACACAGTAACACCGTCCAGTGGCAAGATTCTTTCTGGTGGTGTGGAAGCAAATGCTCTCCATCGTCCCAAACGATTTTTTGGTGCAGCAAGAAATATTGAGGAGGGGGGAAGTTTAACTATAATCGCCTCTGCACTCATTGAGACTGGCAGTCGGATGGATGAAGTCATTTTCGAAGAATTCAAGGGAACAGGTAATATGGAAGTTGTCCTTGACCGGAAGATGTCGGATAGGCGGATCTATCCTGCCATTGATGTTAAAAAATCAGGAACCCGTAAGGAAGATTTACTCCTTGAGCCAGTTATTCTCAACCGTGTCTGGATTCTTCGTAAGTTGCTTGCTTCAATGAATCCTGCCACTGGTATGGAATTTCTTCTTGATAAATTGAAGCAGTATGAAACCAATGCAGAGTTTTTTGACTCCATGAACTCTTGATGGTGTTGTTTATGACAGATATGAATTTCTTGTGTTGAAAATTATTTTTAGTTGAAATTTTTGGCCAATTTATTATAAATTATATCTTTTGTAATTGTAAAAGTTGAATGTGATCTGGAAAGACACTTATTTTTGAGGAATAGAAATTATGAGAAGTGACATACATCCTGAATACCATAAGATTACGGTTGTTTGCGGTTGTGGTAATGAGGTGGAGACTGGGTCGGTGAATACAGAAATGACTGTAGATATTTGTTCTGCCTGCCATCCTTTCTTTACCGGAAAACAGAAATTGATCGATACTGCTGGACGGATTGAAAAATTTAAGAAGCGTTATGCAAAGCATTTCGAAGACAAAAAATAAATTAATTTAACAGTTCCGCAGTATGCACGACTGCTGAACAATTAAATCGAAATTTGTTGCTGGTTTTTGTTGATCCACAGCCTGTGATTACAGGTTGTGGATTTTCTGTTTTAATTTCCCTGACCTTTTCCCCAGGTATTTCCTCATGCTAGAGAGACTTACAGACCTTGACGAGAAGATATCTCACCTTGAAGGAAGACTTTCTGATCCGTCTCTTATTGCAGACCAAAAATCCTACCAGAAGGTTGCTCGGGAGCATTCGCATTTCTCCAAACTACAAACGCTCTATGATGAGCTTGATGGAGTCGTTGGTGATATCGCAGATAATCGTGAACTCTTACTGGAAGGTGACGATGATCAGGAATTGCTGGAAATGGTGCGTGAAGAGATAGAAGAGCTTCTTTCCAGGGAACAAAAGCTTGAGCAGGATATTCTGCTTCTGCTCCTGCCAAAAGATCCAAACGATGAGCGCAATACTTTCCTTGAGATCAGGGCGGGGACAGGCGGTGATGAGGCAGCACTCTTTGTTGCTGATCTTTTTCGTATGTATTCCCGCTATGCAGAGTCCCAGGGATGGAAGGTTGAGATTATGAGCTCCAATCCCCTGGGAATTGGCGGATTCAAAGAAATTATTGCTTTGATCAGCGGTACTGCTGTGTTCTCCAGACTCAAATATGAAAGTGGTGTGCATCGTGTGCAACGTGTTCCAGAAACAGAGACTCAGGGACGTATTCACACCTCAGCTGTCACTGTAGCCATCCTCCCGGAGGCGGATGAGGTCGAGCTGAATATCAACGTTAGTGAGCTTAAGTTTGATGTGTACCGTGCGTCTGGGCCTGGTGGTCAGTCCGTTAACACAACAGATTCAGCAGTTCGCATTACCCACCTGCCTACCGGTCTGGTTGTGACTTGTCAGGACGAAAAGTCACAGCATAAAAATAAGGCCAAAGCACTTACCGTCCTTCGTGCTCGCCTGCTTGACAAGATGGAGCAGGAGCATCATGATCGTATTTCAGAAGATAGAAGAAGCCAGGTTGGGAGTGGTGACCGTAGCGAACGTATTCGAACCTATAACTTTCCTCAGGGAAGAATGACTGATCATCGAATTAACCTGACCCTGTATAAGCTGGAAGCGATCATGGCTGGAAAGCTGGAAGACGTCCTCACACCGCTTATTACCCACGATCAGGAAGAAAAGTTAAAACAGATTCAGTAGTGTTCGGTTTTGGGTTTGAGGTTGTAAGTTGCAGATTCGTAACCTTCTTCAGTTTGCCTGTGCAAGGCTTGAACAGGCTGGTGTTGAAAATCAGGAGATAGACGCAATGCTGCTTCTGGGGCATTGTCTTGGGAAATCACGTACTGCTCTCTACCTTATGGCAGAGGAAGAACTGGATGCTGAATGTGAAGAGAAGTTTTTAAGCTTTCTCCGACGACGTGAACAGCGTGAACCCCTCGCCTATATTCTCGGCGTTCAGGAATTCTGGTCTCTTGATTTCCTTGTTGGGCCTGATGTCTTAATTCCTCGTCCTGAAACTGAGTTACTACTGGAAAAAGCAATTGTGATTTGCAGAGAAAACTCTGAGTCTTCAGGGGCTATTCTTGATCTCTGCTGTGGCAGTGGTGTGATTGCAATTGTTCTGGCTAAAGAACTTGGCCGGAAGGTGCTGGCCGTTGATATCTCCATGGAGGCAATATTGATTGCCAGAGAAAATGCCAGAAAACATGGAGTTTCTCATCTAATTGATTTTATTCAGAGTGATCTTTTAACAGCTGTCTCTCCTATACCTTATTTTTCCCTTGTTGTCTCAAATCCTCCATATATCAGTGAGCAGGATATTATGCAGGGACTGCAACCTGAAGTGGATCGCTATGAGCCTCATCTTGCACTCGATGGTGGTGATAAAGGGCTCGAGATAATTCAAAGAATACGCGATGAAGTTGTCTCAAAATTATTGCCTGGCGCGAATCTGCTCATGGAGATTGGCACTGAGCAGTATCTGGATATTCTCTCTCTTTTTAAAGACAAAGTTGCTCATGAGAGAGTGTTTGCAGGATTTAGGGTAGATAAAGATTATAGTGGTCATGATCGGATCTTTCATGCAAAATTGCTTCATTAGTGCCTTACAGAATATTTTCTTGTTTTTTTTCAACATATTCTGATAAGGCACTTATCCAGTGAACTGAATTGTTTCCGGTTGAACCGGGTTAGGTAAATATTAAAACAGAGTTGCCAGGATACTAACACCGGTAAACGGTAAGTGAGGCCGGCATAAGTGCCTTGTTGGTATGTTCAACTTGCTAACGTTAAACGAACGTTTCATTTTCTTGTTTTTTATACCCCTCAAGGGGGTACTGAAAAGAGTGACAGGAATTAACGAGTAAGGCACTAAACACATGGAAAAATTAATTATTGAAGGCGGGAAGCCGTTAAACGGTGAGGTGAGGATCAGTGGAGCTAAAAATGCAGCGTTACCGCTCATTGCTGCAAGCCTGCTTGCCCCTGGAGTTCATGTCCTTCACAATGTACCAGACCTGCGTGATACCAGAACAATTCTTCGTCTTTTAGAGTCTTTAGGGCTTACCTGGGAAAGAGAAGGGACAACGCTCAAAATAGATGGCAGTGGATTACGTTATTCCGAGGCCTCCTATGAATTAGTGAAAACCATGAGGGCATCTGTCCTTGTTCTGGGTCCACTCCTTGCCCGGCTTGGAAGTGCCAAGGTATCCCTGCCAGGTGGCTGTGCCATTGGTGCTCGACCAATTAATTTCCATCTCATGGGTTTTGAACAACTTGGAGTGTGTTGTGAACTGAAACATGGCTATGTTGATGCTCATATTGATGGGCGAATGCATGGAGGAACTGTTTATTTTGATATTCCTTCGGTAACAGGTACTGAAAACCTGCTCATGGCTGCATCCCTTGCAAAGGGGACAACAGTTATTAAAAATGCAGCACGCGAGCCTGAAATTGGTAATCTTATAGATATGCTCACTGCCATGGGTGCTGAGATTGACGGAAAAGATAGTGATCGGCTGATTATTCATGGAGTAGAACAACTGACTGCAGCCGAAAGCACAATTATTCCAGATCGTATCGAAGCTGGCACGTATGCCATAGCTGTTGGAGCAGCTGGTGGTGATTCGACCATTAAAGATTGTGATCCCAGCCATTTACCTTCACTTCTTGAAAAGCTTCGACTTGCAGGCATTACGGTTGATGCAGGTGCGGATTTTTTACGTGTAATAGCCCCGGAAAAGAAAAGATTTATTCAGCCGGTGGATGTGACCACCATGCCGTATCCTGGTTACCCTACGGACCTCCAGGCCCAGTTTATGGCTCTTATGGCATGCAGCAACGGGCTCAGTGTTATTCATGAAACCATCTTTGAAAACAGGTTTATGCACGTAGCTGAATTACAGCGTATGGGTGCAAATATTAAAATTGACGGTCGTATTGCGATGGTCAAAGGTTTGGATGGAAATATGCTTACTGGTGCCCAGGTAATGGCAACGGATTTGCGAGCCAGTTCTTCCCTGGTGATTGCAGGTCTGGCGGCTAAGGGACGAACAGAGATTTCCAGGATATACCATTTGGAACGTGGTTATGAAGACATGGTGGGTAAGCTGACCGGGTTAGGAGCCAAGGTCTGGAAAGAAGATGAGTAACTGCTAACACCGGTAAACGGTAAGTGAGGCCGGCACTCATTTCAGTACCCCCTCGGAGTCTATCGCTTACCTGAGGGGTGTAAGGTACTAACACCGGTGATGAACGGTAAGCCGGCATAAGTACCTTGTCAGAATATTTTCTTTGAAAAAAACAAGAAAATATTCTGTAAGGTACTAAACAGTTACACTTTTTTGTTACGAGGATTATTGAGATGGAATTTATGGAAGAGGGAAGCAGATCGTAAATTTTGCCCCTCCCAGGGGGGATTTGCCAACTTCTATGCTTCCCCGGTGTTCACCCATTATCTGTTTAACAATGGCTAATCCAAGTCCTGTTCCATCGACTCGTCTTGTATAGAATGGCTCGAATATTTTTTCTTCCTTTCCGGATGTTATGCCCGGCCCATTGTCTTCCACCGTGATTTCTATTCCATCTACTTCTTCAGTTCCCTGTACTTCTTTTGCCGTGATTTTTATTTTTTCTTCTCCAACCGGTACAAATGAAAGGGCATTTTCCAGAAGATGATTAAGAATGGTGAAAAGTTGGTATTGATCTGCCCATATGTCAACTATGTCGTCGGTCTGAATATCAAGGATACAGGAGGGTGGCCATGAGGGTGCTACTTTTGCCACCTCTATGACTTCATCCAGGCATCGTCGAAGTGAAAACCAGTTGTATTCAACATGTTCAGGTCTTGCAAATTTCAGGAAATCTGACACTGTATTGGACAGGCGGTCAGACTCCCTCAGGATAATGTTGATCAGTTCAGAATTGCTCTGTTGCTGAGGAGAGTGTATCAGCTTGAGTTCTTTGGCAAGTACCTGAGCAGATCCAGAAATTGCGGTCAGTGGATTTCTGAAATCATGTGCAATTCCTGCGCTCATACGTCCAATGGCCGCCAGTTTTTCAGCCTGCCGCATCTGCTTTTCGAGTTTTTCAACATCGCTGATGTCTTGAATAGTCACAACCCTGCAGTTTTCACAGTTGTCAGTAGTGGTGTTCTGTGTATTGCCATTCCCGGGCTGTTTGTACAGTAGACGGCCAAAAGAGTAGCCAATTCGTGTTTTTTTTTCATCTTCTCGTATCAGTTCTGCAGAATGGCGTGAGCCTTTGCCTGTGAAATTGATATTCGGAAAAATCGAGTGAAATTCTTTGTCCAGCAAGTCCGAAACTTTATAGCCTGTGATTTGGCTTGTAGCATTATTGGCAGATGTGATTTGGTTTTGATCATTTGTGGTGATGATCCCGGTATTGATATCATCAAATATCTGTTTATACAGAAGAGTCAATCTGTCAAAGTCACGGACAGAATCTGAAAGGGCATCTTCTGTTTTTTTCAGACGTCCTGCAAAGAGACTGCTGAGGGTAGCAACCAGAAAGAAAAGGAGACCATAAACAGCAAAAAGATTCAGTGTAGCCAGGCCATCTTGTCCATTCTCGTAAAATGGAACTTTCAGGATACGTGGAAAAAAATGAGCGTGTGTGAGGATAAGTACAAGAGCATATTGCAGGGTCGCAGCGCCAGCTGCTATGAGTCCACCCAGGCGCGGCATAATAAGTCCACCGGCAATGATAGGGAAAAAATAGATTGGTGAGAAAATTGAATACGATCCGCCGGTATAATAAATGAGGATTGAGACAAAAAAAGTATCAAGTAAATTTTGAGTAATTCCAAAGCGCCTGGGAGAAATCTGTTTTTGCAGAAGAATAAGGCCTGAAGCAATAGATGTGGTATAAATTAGCAGAATAAAAAAGAATAAGTGCGTGGGTGGCAGGACAGCAATGTCCAATTGTCTGGACTGCAGATAGGCACTCAGTCCAAGGAGGATGGTGTAGAGAACAACACGGAGAAAAAGCACCCAGAGAAGCTGATGAGCAAACAGTTTATTGATAGTATTTTCGTGAGGAGTTGAGTCAGTCAGTTGATGTGAAGACATCAGTGATCATCCTATGCCATATTTTTTGATTTTATAGCGCAAAGAGCGAAAGCTGATATGAAGCAGTTCCGCTGCACCCATTTTGGAATTATTGCTTTTTTCAAGCGCAGCAGTGAGGCATTTTTTTTCAGTTTCCGCCATAACCTCTTCAAGTCCAAGGCTGAAGAGTTCTTCGTCATTGGCAACAACCTGGAAAGGGGACTTTGTCTGTGGTCGGCCGTTAGTTTTTTCATTACGGAAGGTTGACAGTGTCAAGCTTTCAGGAAGGATAATATTTGATGATTCAAGGGCAACACCTCGTTCAACAATATTTTCCAGCTCACGAACATTACCGGGGAAGTCATACTTCATTAAAACTTCCATGGCATAAGAAGACATCTCCTGCACTTCTTTGCCAAAAGCCAGGGAGTATTTTTTCAGGAAAAAATCAACGAGCAGTGGCACATCTCCTTTGCGTTCACGAAGAGGAGGAACGCGGAGTGGAACAACAGCGAGGCGGTAATAGAGATCTTCTCTGAATCTGCCAGCCATGATCTCTTCTTCAAGGATTTTATTGGTTGCGGCAATAATCCGCACATTAACGTTTTCTACCTTGATTCCACCAACTGATTTAACTTCCCGTTCCTGGAGTACCCGCAGTAATTTGGTCTGGATGATTGGGGTGAGTTCACCGATTTCATCAAGAAAGGCTGTGCCGTTGTCAGCTAGTTGAAACAATCCCTGTTTGTCACTGATGGCCCCGGTAAATGATCCTTTGACATGACCAAAGAGTTCACTTTCCATCAACTCTTCGGGGATTGCACTGCAGGTGATGGGAACAAAATTCTGTTCAGCCACCTGTGAGTGCCGGTGAATGGCCTGGGCGACAAGCTCTTTTCCGGTACCTGATTCGCCGTAAATGAGAACATTGGCAGGTGTTGGGGCTATTCGTTTGATCATTTCAAAAATTTTGATCATTTCCCGACTTTCACCAATGATTTCAGGAAATGATGCGGAGATTGATTTTGCCTCTGCAAGCAGGTCATTTTTTGATGTGGCAGATACGATGACGGATTTGATTTCATCAACATTAAAGGGTTTGCTGATGTAATCGAATGCGCCGTTTTTCATGGCAAAAACAGCATCATTGGGTGACGCAAAGGCGGTGATCATGACAACTGGCAGGGAAGGTTGCTGCTCCTTGATGGAACCCAGCAGTTCAAGACCATCCATGCCATCCATACGGATATCAGTGATGACCAGGCTAAAAACAGTCTTTTGAATTAACTCCAGTGCCTGCCTGCCACCAGGAGCCGTTTCCACTTGATATCCTTCCTTGATGAGGAGGATTTTGAGGAAGTCCCGCATGCTGCGTTCGTCGTCAACGACGAGGATTGAAGTCATTGTGTTTTCAATAAGGAAGGTGTTTTTGAATGTAGGTTGAAGTATGTTTTGTTTGTTACTTTTGACAAGTTCGTAAAAAGGTCAAATCTGAGATGGCTAAGTAAAAAGCTTAATATGCGAGGCGCGTATTTTTTATTTGATTTCGGCGTACTAGGGTACGTCGTAATTAAATAAAAAATGCAGCAACGAAGCAGATGAAGAGTTTTTACGACGCCATCACTTTTAGCGTACCGCATTAACCATGATTATTCCAATTTTTAATCAGTTGTTCTTTTTGTTTTCTGCTGAAATGCTTTATCTGGTATTCCCTGCTCGCTGCAGTGGCTCTCGATGGCTGTTCTTCGGAGTAAACCAGGCTAACAGGCCTTCGACCACGTGTGTACTTGGCCCCTTTGTCAGTATGGTTATGATCTTGAATACGTTGTGGAATGTTTTTTGTAATGCCGGTATAGAGTGAGTGATCACTGCAACGCAGAAGATAAACAAACCAGACTTGTTCTTTTTTTTTACGATTCATTCGAAATTTTATACAGAAAGTAGTGCATGAGGACTGCTAAACAATGACAAAGGGTGTCACTCAATTTACAAAGTAAAGCATACCATGTTTGTATCCAGATCACATGTCCCGTTGAAAATGGTCGTAACCCGGATGCCGGCTTTTTATAAAGGTATCCTCTTGTCAGATAGAGGGAATTAAGGTAAAAAAAAGAAAAGGTGAAATATTGTAGAATAAGTGGAGACAGAAATGAGTGATAATACAGGTGAAAAAGATATGGATTCAATTGAGGACGGACAGCAGTTTGAGTCCCAGGCTCTGACAGACCATCTGCGTGAGTTACGCTCCTGTCTTATAACATCATTTCTTGTCATTATCCTTGGTTTTGCAGTTTCCTACAGTTTTATCAAAACTATTGGTGCCTGGTTTTTTAAACCTTTAATAGATGTCCTGCCTGATGGCAGTTCATTGATTTTCACCTCGTACCAGGAAGGGTTTTTTTTTACCTAAAACTCGCCCTTGTTTGCGGTCTGCTGCTTGCCAGTCCAGTTATTTTTTATCAGATTTGGCGTTTTATAGCTCCCGGTCTCTATAAGCATGAAAAAAGGGTGCTGCTCCCTTTTACCTTTCTTTCCACTGTGTGTTTCCTTGGTGGCGCTGCTTTTGGCTATTTTGTTGTTTTTCCACCCGCCTTTCGGTTTCTGGTGGGCTATTCCAACGAATTCCTTACTTCAATGCCTGCGGTGAGTGAATATTTCTCACTGGCTCTTCGTCTGCTTATCGCATTTGGGGTTATTTTTGAAATGCCGATTTTAATGGTATTTCTTGCCAAGATGGGTGTTGTGAATGTAGCTTTTCTCAATAAGAATCGCAAATATGCCATTCTGATCAATTTTGTTATTGCAGCCATCCTCACTCCTACGCCGGATGTGGTCAATCAGATGATGATGGGCATTCCCCTGCTGATTCTCTATGAGATCAGTGTGGTCTCAGTGTATTTTTTCGGCAAAAAGAGTTTTTCCGGTTTTTTAGAAGATGAGAAAGAAGAAGTTGAAACGGAATTGTCTGAAACCAAAGAATAAATTTTTTGAACATTTGGCAGGGTGTGGATTTTCAGATCTGAATACGGTATAAAGAATATGCAAGATACAAACAATAAAGATAAAAAACGGAGATTATTATGAGTAACAGTGCAGAATATGCAAAGGTTCTTGAGATTGGTCGTCCGCCAAATATTAAAAAACTTTTTCCCCATTCCCAGGCTTTACTCGTTAGCGGGAAGGTAATTGACAGGGCGCTGATGGCTAAAGGGGGCGCCATGACCATGGCTGCCAACGGCAGAAATTATTTTATTATTCGCGGTGCCCTGCAGGCAGCCCAGCGGGCGAATAGCGCAATCATTATTGAGATCGCAAGATCTGAAGGCGGCGCCAATGCCTACTGTGGTGTGAATTACTGGAATATGGCCCGCATTGTAGACAGTTTGTGCAATGAGATGGGGATCACTGTCCCTGTGGCCATTCATGCAGATCATTACGGTATAAAGCAGGAAAGTGATTTAGCCTTTGCCAAAGTGGAAATACCTTCCATTTTTGATGCAGGAATTACTTCCATTGCCGTTGATGCCTCCCATATGCTCGATGATAAAAATCTTCTGGCTAATCTGGAGCTGAACAGCTTTATTCCAGGCTGGGCAGGTCTTGAAACCGAGGTCGGTGAGATCAAGGGAACTCAAGGTTTATCCACTGTGGATGATGCATCTTTTTTAATTAAAGGCTTGAACGCGCATGGAATATGTGCTGACTGGATAGCGTTAAACAACGGGACCACCCACGGTATCGAGGCTTCGGGGCAAGGTATCCAGATTGAGTTGACAGGTGAAATACATAAAGCCCTGGCACCGTATGGAACATCAGGTGCACAGCATGGAACATCCGGGAACAGTTCAGAGAGACTTCGTGCAATTTGTAAAAAAACCGCTACCACCAAGGCTAATGTAGCAACAGCACTACAGATGGTATCCTGGGGGTTGGAGGTGAATGATTACGGAAATGCCATACTTGATGACAGCGGGAATTTTAAGAAAGTGGTAAATGAAGGTGTTTCTGAAGAAATGTGGAAACAGATGGTTGCTTATGCAGATGCTGAAGGCTGGAAGGGTGGAGCCTATAAACAGTTGAATCGTCCATTTGAGAATAAATTGTTAGGCCAGCCCGGTGAGATACGTTCACGGATGAGTAAACGTGTGGAAGATTTTGTTTACAATATGCTTGTGAATGTCTTTTCTGCAGATGGATCAGCGGATCTTGCCAAAGATGCAATTTTAAAGGCTGGCTCTTATGACCTTGGGGCTAAGGCAGAACGTATTGAAGACCCGGCAGAATGGACAAAAGAACAGATTATTGCCAGGGCAGCAGAGCTCGATACTGATAAAGGACCGGAAGGGGATTTTGATGACTGAGGGAAAGATGAAGATGAAAAAAATTCTGGTGACTGGCACAGCTGGTTTTATTGGCTCCTTCCTTGCCAGAAAACTTCGTGAATCCGGTTGTGAAGTAATCGGCATTGATACCATAACCGATTATTATGACGTAGATTTGAAAAAAGACCGATTGGCTAAGATTGCAGCCGGGGATGGCTTTCAAAATCTGAAACTCGATATCTCTGATCGTGCTGCCATGGAGAAACTGTTCACTGATCACAGCTTTGATGCAGTGGTAAATCTGGCAGCTCAACCGGGTGTCAGGTATTCTCTTATTAATCCTGCCTCTTATATTGATACTAATCTTGTGGGCTTTGCCAACCTTCTTGAAGGATGCAGGCATTCGGGAGTGAAGCATTTTGTCTATGCATCATCCAGCTCTGTTTATGGTGCTAATACTCACCAGCCCTTTTCAGAGCATGATAATGTCAATCACCCGGTCTCTCTCTATGCAGCATCCAAAAAATCTAATGAGTTAATGGCACATTCATACAGCCATCTCTATGGTCTTCCCTGCACAGGGCTTAGGTTTTTTACCGTTTATGGCCCATGGGGCAGGCCGGATATGGCACCCATGCTTTTTGCCAAGGCAATTCTGGCAGGAGAACCCATCAATGTGTTCAACAATGGCAATATGGAGCGTGATTTTACCTATGTTGATGATATTGTTGAAGGGGTTGCCCGAGTAGTGCAGCAACCTGCAGAACCTGATTTCAACTGGAAGAGTGAAAGCCCGGATCCTGCCACATCCTACTGTCCTTACCGGGTCTACAATATTGGAAATAATAAAAAGGAACGTCTTCTTTATTTTATTCAGTTGTTGGAAGAAAATCTTGGAAAGCAGGCAGATAAGAATTTTCTGCCCATGCAGCCAGGAGATGTGCAGGCCACTTACGCCAATGTTGATGATTTGATCAGGGATTTTGACTATAAGCCTGATACTCCTCTAGATGTTGGCGTAAAGAGTTTTGTGGACTGGTATATGAAGTATTATCAGGGTGGGTGAGTTGGTGCATTAACAACTAAGCCTATCATGTTGTAATAGCGGTTTATCTGTAGTCGAGTTGAGCGCGGATAACGGGGGCATGATAACGGAACATTTTTCTCATGCCCATGATAATCTTTTAATCTGATTCTTGTTTTTTAAATCATACATACTCTATTGAAAAATCTTCACGGTAGTTAGGTTTGGCGTAAGATTTTGGATGGGAAAAGGAGCGTCATTTTAAAGTCATCATTTGGCAATGGGCTTGTTAGGTTAATCAAAAAAATAGAAATCTGAGGAGATAGAAAGCAAATCATGAATGAATTGAATGCAGAAAGGGCACCCGAGAAACTGGACACCATTGATTTTTTCAAATTGGCATGGAACACCGAACTTGCTAATAATGTTAATTCTCTAAAAAAACTCAAGCTGTATATTTCTCTGACGGAAGAAGAAGAGCTCTCCATGCAAGAGGTGTTAGATAATCATCCCATGAATATCCCGCGCTATTACCTCAGTCTCATTGACACCAACGATCCCCACGATCCCATTCGCAAGCTTGCAATTCCCACAGCAGAGGAGTTGGTTGTAGCCGGTCAGATGGGCGAAACCACAGGAGATCCTTACGGTGACGACAAACACAATAAAGGAAACGGGATTTTACACAAGTATCCCTACTCAGCTTTGGTCGTGGCCACCGAATACTGTTCAATGTATTGCCGCCACTGCTTCCGCAAGCGTCTGGTGGGTCTGCCCAACGACAAGACCGTCGAGAACTTCCAGAATGCAGCCAAGTACATTGCTGAACACAAGGAAATCACCAATGTGATTATTTCAGGTGGTGATCCCATGATGCTGCCCACCAGGGTCATCGCCAAGATGCTGGAAGCCTTAAAGGACATTGATCATGTGAACTATGTCCGCATCGGAACCCGTACTCCCGTAGTGTATCCCCTACGCTATTTGGATGATGAGTTGATCAAAGTACTGCGCGATTTCAACCAGCACAAAACTCTCTACATACCGACCCACTTTAACCACGTTAATGAAATCACCGACATGTCCACAGAGGCGGTTCTGCGCATCCGTAATGCCGGTATCACCGTTAACAATCAAGCCGTGTTCCTCAAGGGCGTCAATGACAGCGTGGAGAACCTTGTAGATCTGATGACCGGATTAACCAGAATCGGAGTGAACCCCTACTACCTGTATCAGTGCATGCCCGTTTCGCGGGTACGCCATCACTTTCAGGTGCCCCTGAAGCGCGGCGTGGACATTGTGTCCGAAGCCAAGCGTCATTTGGACGGATACGCCAAGCGATTCAAGTTCATCATGGGTCATGATATTGGGAAAATCGAGATCTGCGGACGTAAGGATGATATTTTGGTGATGAGCCAAATCCACTCTCGACCAGAGCACCCCGAAGAGGCATCCCGCATTCTGATGGGCCATCTGACTGAAAACGCCGGTTGGTTCGAAGACCTTGACTTGATGTAATCAATAGCGTTTCTACATCTCATTGAGATGTGAATTGGTAAGATTATGTTTTAGTGCCTTAGGAACGTACATTAAATAACCTGAACATCTTTCTTGCCCTTTGTTCCGCCAGCAATACTTTAAAAACCGTTACATACAGGGAGTATGCAAAGCTTTTTAAAGTGTCGCTGACGAAAAAATTGCGGCGAAATATGTTCAGGTTATTTAATTCCCGTTCCTTACAGAATATTTTTTTGTTTTTTATGACAGGAATTAAGGAGTAAGGCACTAAAGAGACAGGGTATAAACTTCGACTCCGAGGGGGTACTGAAAAGAGTGCCAGCCTCACTTACCGTTTACCGGTGTTGGAAATTTGACCGGGGTGTAAATGTTCCTGAATAAGCTCAGCTTTTCATAAGATCCATGGCCGTATTAATAATAGATGGGGAGTCCAGTTTGGAGTTCTTCCAAAGTGTTTTTTGCGGCCCATGTTCGACAAAGTGATCCGGATGTCCAAGAATGTGGGTTTTCACTGCAAAGAGTTTGTTTTTGGAGAACATTTCCAGAACAAGGCTGCCAAAGCCGCCATGTTCACTATTGTCTTCCACAGTCACAACACGGCCTGTTTTGTCAGCCCAGTGACAGATTAACTCAGTGTCCAATGGTTTGATGAAACGCGGATTTATAACAGCGGCATCAATACCCAGTTTTTCTAAGCCTTCTGCGGCTCTTAATGCCGGATAAACTCTGTTGCCAATGGGCAGCAACAGGATGTCCTTTCCTTCCCGTAAAACTTCTCCTTTGCCGGTTTCAAGAGTTACTAATTCCTTATCCAGCGTTATATCTTCTCCGGATCCACGTGGGTATCTGATTGCCGTGGCACCAGGCAGAGAGATAGCCGTGTGTAGCATATGTTGAAGTTCATTCTCATCTTTTGGTGCCATGTAGGTGAGATTTGGTATGAACCTCAGGAAAGAGATGTCGAAGACTCCGTGATGGGTCGGCCCATCATCACCAACCACACCTCCACGGTCAATGGCAAGAGTCACAGGAAGATTGGGAATGCAGACATCATGAATGATCTGGTCAAGGGCCCGCTGAAAAAATGATGAGTAGATGGCAACCACTGGTCGTATCCCTTCTGTTGCAAGGCCGGCAGCAAAGGTCACAGCATGTTGTTCTGCTATACCCACATCAAAAAAGCGATCGGGAAATTCTTTGGAAAATCTGGTGAGCCCGGTTCCTGCAGGCATTGCAGCTGAGATGGCTGCAACATTCGGATTTGAACGGGCAATTTTGCAAAGTGTGTTGCCAAAGACTTCAGTATAACTGATTGACCCGGAAGAGGGGATGGGTATTCCTGTCTCAATGTCAAAAGGACCTAATCCATGGTAATTTCCGGGGTTTTTTTCAGCTGGCGGGTAGCCCCATCCTTTTTTGGTGAGCACGTGAACAAGTACAGGGCCGTCCACATTGTCCCTGATGTTTTCAAGGGTCGGGATTAAATCTTCAAGATCATGACCGGAAATAGGCCCGATGTAATAAAATTTCAGTGCCTCAAAGAGCATAGCCGGTGTAAAAAAACTTTTAATATTTTCTTCGCTTTTTTTCAGGACGTTTAGAAAACGATCCCCGACACCATGCAGTTCTTTTAAACGTGTGGAAATATGCTTGCGCATTCGGCGGACAGTCTTACCGGTAAGCTGGCGGGAAAGAAAGCTGGACATGGCGCCAACATTTTCCGAGATCGACATTTCATTATCATTTAAAATAACGATCAGATTTTTGTCCAGATGGCCTGCCTGATTCAGGGCTTCAAAGGCCATACCAGCAGTCATGGAGCCGTCACCAATGATTGCGATTATTTTACTCTTATCTTCTTTAATATCTTTGGCGCTTGCCATGCCAAGGGCTGCTGAGATAGAGGTTGAGGAGTGACCGGTTTCAAAGGCATCGTATTCACTTTCCTTGAATTTTGGAAAACCGCTTAAGCCTTTATATTGGCGGAGGGTGTGGAATTGCTTCTGCCTGCCGGTGAGAAGTTTATGGGCATAGGTCTGATGACCGACATCCCATATCAGTTTATCTTGAGGAGTGTTAAAAACGTAATGGAGGGCAAGAGTCAGTTCCACCACACCTAAACAGGGTGCCAGATGGCCTCCAGTCTTGGATACAGTAGTGATGATGGTGTCGCGCAGGTCATCGGCAATGGTCTCAAGCTCGGTAACCGTGAGATTGCGAATATCCGCAGGAGATTGAATATCTTTGAGTCTGATGCTTGAATTTTCTATAGTATTTGTTGTGAGCATTATATCGATCCTGATCGGTCGTTTTGTGTTCAGTGCGACCGGGTATATATATAGTCGGCGAGCAGACGCAAGGGACGAGCCTTATCGTCAAAGGCAGCCAGACAATTTTTTGCTTCTTTTACTGCATTTTCAGCACGCAAACGTGTTTCCTCAATACCAAAGTAAGCAGGATATGTGGCTTTGCCAAGTTCGGCATCGCTGCCTGCAGCTTTTCCAAGCTGTTCGGTGGTTGCCGTGGCATTCAACAAGTCATCCACTATCTGGAAGGCAAGACCGATCTGGTTTCCGTATTGTTCAAGTGCTGATAACTGTTTTTGATCACCCCCGGCTCCTATTCCTCCGGCGAGAACAGAGGCGGTAATTAAGGCACCGGTCTTGTTTCGATGGATAGTCTGCAGGGTTTCAAAGGGGAATTCTGTGTTCTCACTTGCAATATCCAATGCCTGGCCACCCACCATCCCAAACGATCCTGCAGCCCGCGCAATACAATGAGTGATACGAAGTTTCTTTTCAGGACTGAGATTACCATGCTCGGGATTACTGAGCAGATCAAAGGCCCAGGTGAGCAGACCGTCACCAGCTAAAACGGCTCCTGCTTCCCCGTAAAGAACATGATTTGTTGCCTTGCCGCGTCGTAAGTCATCGTTGTCCATGGCAGGGAGATCATCATGAATCAGGGAGTAGGTGTGGATACATTCGAGTGCGCAGGCAACTGGCAGGAGATTATCATCTTCTACTTTTTCTCCACCAACAGCAGAGGCTGCAGCCAGGCAGAGAATAGGGCGTACCCGTTTTCCACCTGCAAGCAAAGAGTAGCGCATGGCTTCAATATGGTCGCGGAAATCCCCTGTTACTTCAGGAATGTACTTGTCAAAGGCATCTTCCACCAGAAGCTTTTGTTTATTAAGGTAGCTCTTGATTTCCATGATTCAGCTCATTAAAGGGACTTTTAGTTATTCCGTCCTGTTTTTCAAGAAGCAGCTCCACCTTTGCCTTTGCCTCGGTTAAGGTTTTGTTGCAATACTCAACCAGACCGATTCCTTCATCAAATTTTTTCAGGCTTTTTTCAAGACTGAGATCACCGTCTTCAAGTTCTTCCGTGATCTGTTCCAGTTTGCCAAGGGCATTTTCAAAAGTACGTTTTGCCATAATCGTAATCTATGTTGACAGTTCATGAGCACTCCTGAACTGAGTGCCGGCTTCCATTCATCACCGGCATTAGAGTTTGGTTGCTGTTTTTTTGTATGTCTAGGAGGCTGTCCGAGAATAGGCATTTCTTCTCAAATCGAGGCATTTTGAAAAAATAAGCACAAGCATATAGTTGATATTCTGAGCATTGTTTTTTTTAAATAACGAAGAGTTGGGGAGAAAGGGCATTCTCGGACAGCCTCCTAGTGGTTTTATTTTCTGTGAAAATAATATGTTGCTTTTTAAACAGTTTCGAGATCAATATATATTCACAGATGGAAGAGAAGTCGAGAAGAAAGTGGCTACCCCCTGTGATAAACGGGAAGGCCGGGATAAGTACCTTACAATCTAGACAGAAATGACAATAAAGAGTGAAATGAATAAGGTGATCGCCGCATTCTTACGCTGGCTGGAGGTGGAGAAGGGCTATTCTCAACACACAGTGAAGGGCTATGGACGTGATTTGTCAGAGTTTGCTGCAAGCCTTGATGAGAGCGTGGATGTGAGGAATCTTGAAGCTGTGCATGTTCGTCGTTTTGTGGTCAGCCTGCATGGTCATAATGGTGCAGCAACTGTTGGACGGAAGTTGTCGGCTTTAAGAAGTTTTTTTAAGTTTGCACTGCGTGGGAAATTTATCCATAATGACCCCATAGTCGGAATTGCCGGTCCTAAAGTAGGAAAATATCTTCCTGTTTTTCTTACTGTCGATGAAGTTTTTTCTCTTTTGGAGACTCCGGGCAGGAAAGATCGTTTCATGCTTCGTGACTGTGCAATCCTTGAGCTACTCTACTCCACAGGTCTGCGTGTCACGGAACTGGTTTCGCGAGACATCGTGAACCTTGATTTTGAAACCGAAATGCTTAGGGTGATGGGCAAAGGAAATAAGGAGCGGCTGGTGCCGGTTGGGAGGCCTGCTCTTGAGGCGATCCGAGCCTGGCTTCCTTTACGTGAACAACTTATTGCTGATCGCGCACGCAGAGGGCGTGAGGTTGAAAAGAAGGCTCTGTTTCTTAATGGTCGTGGAAGTCGTCTCACAAGTCGAAGTGTGGAACGGCTGGTGAAAGCGTATGGAGAGAGGGCGGGGATTCCCCAGATTGTTACTCCCCATGCTCTACGCCATTCTTTTGCAACCCATCTCCTTGAAATGGGGGCTGATTTGCGATCAGTTCAGGAACTTTTGGGACATGCCAGTTTGTCAACAACGCAACGATATACCCATTTGACCCTCGACCATTTGACGGAAGTGTATGATAAGGCCCACCCGAATGCGAAGTAACGCCATAATCTATTAAAAATAGTATAAAAAATATGAAAATACGTTCAACAACAATACTTGCCGTGCGCCATAATGGCCAGGTGGCAGTAGCAGGTGATGGCCAGGTTTCTCTTGGCAATACGGTGATGAAGCATAAGGCCAAAAAGGTGAGACGTCTATATCATGGAAAAGTCATTACCGGTTTTGCCGGAGCCACTGCTGATGCTTTTACCCTCTTTGATTTACTGGAACAGAAGCTGGAGCAGTATAACGGCAATCTCATGCGGGCAGCTGTTGAGCTTGCCAAAGAGTGGCGAACAGATAAGATGCTGCGCAGGCTTGAAGCCATGCTTGTAGCCGTTGATGAGGATTTTTCCTTACTTCTCAGTGGAACAGGTGATGTTATTGAGGCGGATAATGGTGTGCTTGCCATTGGTTCCGGTGGACCTTATGCCCAGGCTGCAGCTTTGGCATTAATTGAGCACTCTGAGCTGGATGCTGAGGAAATATGTCGTGCTTCCATGACCATTGCCGCTGATATTTGTGTTTTTACCAATCATTCTACTGTAATAGAAAAAATATGATTCCCGTACAGTCTTTAACACCCAAAGATATTGTTATAGAGCTTGATAAGTTTATTGTAGGTCAGGCTGATGCCAAACGTTCTGTTGCTATTGCTCTCAGAAATCGATGGCGGCGGCGTCAGGTTCCTTCACCTCTGCGTGAGGAGATTGCACCCAAAAATATTATTATGATAGGCCCCACGGGAGTGGGGAAGACAGAAATTGCCAGGCGCCTGGCAACCCTTGCCCAGTCACCATTTTTTAAGGTTGAGGCCTCAAAGTTTACAGAGGTTGGCTATGTTGGCAGGGATGTTGAATCCATGATCCGTGACCTTGTGGAAATCGCCATAAATATGGTGAAAGAAGAGGAAAGAGAACGCCTCAAAGGGCTTGCCGAAGCCAATGCAGAGGAGCGGATTCTCGATGTTCTTCTTCCTCCCGTAAGTGTTCCACCGCAAGGGGGACAGGGACCTGGAGAAATGGAGTCTTTTGGTTTAAACGAGGAGGAAGCTGCGTTAAACCTGCCCGAACAGACGAAAGTCGAAGATTCCACTCGCGAGAAATTCCGGGAAATGCTCCGACAGGGAAAACTTGATGATCGTGAGGTAGAGCTTGATCTTGCTGAGTCCCATTCCACCCCCATGGTAGAAATCATGACAACTTCGGGTATGGAAGATATGCAGTCCAACCTGCAGGATGCCTTCAGTAAAATTTTCCCTAAAAAGAAGAAAAAGCGAAAGATAAAGATTCCGGATGCTCTCAAAGGATTGACTCAGGAAGAAATGGATCGTCTTATTGATATGGATAAGGTAACCAATGAGGCACTCCTTCGTACTGAAGAGTCAGGAATCATTTTCCTCGATGAGATTGATAAGGTGGCTTCACGCAGTTCAGGGGGGCATGGTCCTGAAGTTTCAAGGGAAGGGGTTCAGCGTGATCTATTGCCTATTGTTGAAGGTTCCACTGTGACTACTAAATACGGTATGGTGAAAACCGACCATATCCTTTTTATTGCAAGCGGTGCCTTTCATCTCTGTAAACCTTCTGATCTGATTCCTGAACTTCAGGGACGATTCCCCATTCGGGTTGAGTTAACTTCTCTTGGGAAAGATGAGTTTGTTCGTATTCTTACAGAACCTGAAAGTGCTCTTGTGAAACAGTATGTCGCCATGATGGCCACTGAAAATGTGGAGCTTGTCTTTGAGCCGGAAGCCATTGATGAACTTGCAGCAATTGCAGTTGAAGTAAATGAAAAAACTGAAGAAATCGGTGCAAGGCGTTTATATACGGTCATGGAACGGGTACTCGATGAACTTTCTTTTGACGCAAGTGAACGTGGGGAAGAACGTTTTGTGGTAACCGCTGATTATGTGAAGAAGCAACTTCATGATGTGGTTGAGGATAGAGATCTCAGCAGGTTTATTTTATAAAAACACTGTTGATCAGTTTAAGAGTAGTAGGATTTATGAAAACCATGCAAAAGCCATGGCTTGTGTGAACTATGTAATTATTACCTTTAGGAATTAAGAGAATGCGCTACACTGATCCGGATTTAAAATACTGCCCTCAATGTGATGAAGAATACAGAGAAGAGATTATAACTTGTGTCTCCTGTAATATTGAGCTCATCACCGGCAATGAAAAACTTGTTATGGAAGAAGAGGTAAAAACAAAAAAGACCTCGAGATCCATGGATATTTCAAGCGATGACGAGCTGGCCACTATACGGAAAGGCTCACTGGGAGATATGAAGCAGCTGCAGAGTCTGCTGGAAAAGGAAAATATTCCTTCTGTGCTTGCCGGAGAAGAAGGAAGTTGCGGAAAAGGCTGCTGTGGGGGAGGGACGCTTTATTTGCAGATAAAGATGGCAGATGGAAACGCTGCAATGGAGGTTCTTGCCAACGACTTCAAACGAACCACGGCCCTTGATTCCCATGATTTGAGTAATGTCTCTGCAGTCTTTGATACTGGTGCCGAAAAGTCCAAATGTCCGGCTTGTGGATGTACCTTTGCTACCAGTTCATCAACCTGCCCGGATTGTGGTCTCTGCTTTTAGTGCCTTACTCCTGAAAAGCTGTCATAAAAAACAAGAAAATGGAAAGTCCGTTTAACCTTAGCAAGTTGGCTATACCAACAAGGCACTTATACCCCTCGAGGGGGTACTGAAATGAGTGCCGGCCTCACTTACCGTTTACCGGTGTTAGTGCCTTACTCCTTAATTCCTGTCATAAAAAACAAGAAAACGAAAAAGGCTTTAAAGTTAGGAGGTTGAATATACAACCAAGGCACTTATCCAGTGAACTGAATTGTTTCCGGTTGAACCGGGTTAGGAACCCTTTAATTTGTTTGCTGCGTTGTTTTTTGGCCCCAGCGCTTACGTCTGTTATTGACGATTGCCTTTTTTTTGTAAGACAGAGCTTTGTAGCCCAGTATCTCTTCTGTTTCATTGGTGAATTCCCGGCATGGGCGAATCGTAAGATCTTTCAGGATTTCTATATCCACCTCTCCCTGATTTGGAAAATGCATGGTCAGGAGTAGCGGGCAGTTGCCATGATATCGATATAATACCTGTTTGAGAGACTCGAGGCGTTTTCTACTGATTTTGTCGCTATTTATTTTGATTCTTATTGAATCTGTATGGGTTTCCCTGGCCTCAGGCAGCAGTTCAATGGATTCGGCAATGATTTTAGGACCTCGCTCATCATTTTGAACAGTTCCCTGAACAATGATTGTCTCGCTTGAAGACAGCAGCTGGTAACAACGGGAAAAAGTATCAGGGAACACAATAACTTCCACGGAATGCAAGAGATCCTCAACGGTGATAAAAGCCATGGGATCGCCTTTTTTACTTTTAAGTTGCTTACAGGTGCGAATCAGCCCACCGATTCGCACAGGTTGATCTTCCCCGTACTCGGCAAGGCCTGCAATGTCAGTGTCAGTAATGGTTTTGATATCATGAAGATCTTCATCAAGCGGATGACCGGTGATATAAAAGCCAACTGTTTCTTTTTCTTTTGTCAGCCTCTCCCGTTCCTCCCATTCCGGAATATCGGGCAGCATAATCGCACTTTTATCCGTGGTATCTGTTGCAGGAGAAAGAGCAAAGAGTGACATTTGACCGCTTTGTTTGTCACGTTGAACTGCTTTTGCCTTGTCCATGGCCTGGTCGACAATGGCCATGAGTTGAGAACGCCTGCAACCAACCGAATCAAAGGAGCCTGACTTAATAAGGCTTTCAATTACCCGTGAATTGACTTTTCTGGAATCAACCCGGTTACAAAAGTCTTCAAGGGAACTGTATTTTCCATTTTCATCCCGTTCTTCAATGATTGATTGCAGAGCCGCTTTGCCAACATTTTTCACAGCTGCAAGACCAAAGCGGATACGATCATCATGTACTGAAAAATCGATCAATGATTCATTGATGTCTGGCGGCAGCACTTCGAGGGAATGTTCCCTGCACTCATTGATATAAAGAACAATCTTGTCGGTGTTATTCATATCACAGGAGAGAAGGGCTGCCATAAATTGAGCGGGGTAGTGAGCTTTCAGGTAGGCAGTCTGGTAGGAAATCAGGGCGTAGGCTGCTGAATGGGATTTGTTGAATCCATAGCCGGCAAACTTGGCCATCAGATCAAAAACCGCCCCAGCCTTCTTTTCGTCAATTTCATTCTTTTTGGCTCCTGCCATAAACTTGACTTTTTCCGCGTCCATCACTTCAACGATTTTTTTCCCCATGGCACGGCGCAGGATATCGGCATCACCAAGCGTATAGCTGGCAAGGATGTTGGCAATTTTCATTACCTGTTCCTGGTAGACAATAACTCCGTATGTTTCCTCAAGCACAGGTTTGAGCTGGGGCAGGGGATAGTTTGCAGTGGCACGGCCATGTTTTGTTTCCACAAAATCATCCACCATACCTGAATCCAGCGGTCCTGGGCGATAAAGGGCAACAAGGGCAATAAGATCGCTGAACTGTTCCGGAGCCATATTCACCAGCAGTTCGCGCATTCCTGAACTTTCAAGCTGGAATACACCAAGGGCATCACCGGAGCAGAGAAGTTCGAATGTTTTGATATCATCCATGGGTAGAGTATTGATATCGAGATCAGTACCTATGTCTGATTTGATATGTTTAAGGGCATTATCAATGACAGTGAGTGTCTTCAGACCAAGGAAGTCGAATTTGATAAGCCCGGTCATCTCAGTATGTTTCATGTCATACTGGGTTAAGGTCTCACCCTCTTTTCCTTTGCAGGTGGGTAAATATTCGACCATGGGTTTAGGGGAAACCACCACACCGGCTGCATGGGTTGAGGTGTGACGGGCCAGCCCTTCAAGGGTCTGGGCAACTTTGATCAATTCGGCAATGCGCGGATCTTTGTTTGCCGCATCTGCAATTCGTGGCTCCTCATCAATGGCCTTGTCTATGGTCATTTTCAGAGCATCAGGAATCAGTTTGGCAATTTTGTCCACTTCACTGAAAGGAATGTCCAGCGCTCTTCCAACATCACGGATAGCACCTTTTGCCTTCATGGAACCATAGGTGATAATCTGGGCTACATGGGGAGCGCCACCATATTTCCGGCGGACATATTCAATAACCTCTCCTCGCCGATCCTGACAAAAATCAATATCAAAGTCAGGCATACTTACGCGCTCAGGGTTGAGAAAACGCTCAAAGATGAGTCCGTAGGGAATGGGGTCAATATTGGTGATGCGCATGGCATAAGCGGCCAGGCTGCCGGCACCTGAGCCACGACCGGGACCTACAGGTATATCATGATCAATGGCCCAGTTAATAAAGTCTGCGACAATGAGAAAATAGCCGGGAAATCCCATTGAGTTGATGATACCAATCTCAAATTCAAGACGTTTTTTATACTGTATTTCAATTTCTTTGTTAAACGTTCCTGCCTTGTGCATGGCTGCAAAACGATCTTTGAGTCCTTCCCAGCAGGCGTCTACAAACATGGTTTCAAGGGTTTGCCCTTCAGGCACCGGGAATTCAGGGAAATGATAATCACCAAGATTAATTTCAAGGTTACAACGCCTGGCAACTTCTACAGTGTTGGCAACAGCTTCAGGATAGGCCTTGAAAGACTTTCTCATCTCTTCGGGTGATTTGAAGTAGAATGTATCAGAGGAAAATTTAAAATGTTTGGGGTCAGTAATGGTTTTGCCGGTCTGGATGCAGAGCAGGACTTCATGCGCATGGGCATCTTCCTGATTCAGATAGTGGCAATCGTTAGTGGCAACAAGTTTGATGCCAAGATCTGAGGCAATTTTTACAAGACCCTTGTTTGCGGTTTTTTGTTCAGGGATAGAGTTTTCCTGGATCTCCAGATAAAACCTGTCACCAAAGATATCCTGCAACTGGCGGGCTTTTTTTCTGGCAGCATCAATTCCTTTATGCACTACGAGCCAGGGGACTTCTCCGTGAAGACAGGCGCTGAGACAGATTAAACCCTCATTATGTGACTCCAGTACCTCCATGTCGATACGCGGTTTTGAATAAAAGCCTTCAAACTGGGCAATACCGGCAAGCTTCATCAGGTTCTGATAGCCTGTGTAGTTCATGGCAAGCAGAACAAGGTGATAAGCTTTTGTCGGGGCGGAAGCATCGCGATCTGAACGTTTACCTGGTGCAATATAAAATTCGCAGCCGACAATGGGTTTTATGCCTTTGGCCTTGGCCTTCAGATAAAATTCAAGCGAGCCGTACATGGCACCATGGTCTGTCACGGCTACAGAATCCATTCCATATTCTTTGCACTTGGCAAGAAGATCAGGAATACGGATGGCTCCGTCAAGAAGACTATATTGGGAGTGAAGATGAAGGTGAGTAAAAGCAGCGCTCATAATTTATTTTAATCCTTTTGTGCCTTCCTGAAGGGTATTGTCAAGAATAATACCATCAAGATCAGCATCAGTAAAATCAGCTTTAATCAGGTTTGATCCAGTGAGGTCAGCACCTGAAAGATCGGCATCTTTCAGGTTGGCACCAGGCAGATTGGTGCTCAGAAGTACAGCGCCGGCAAGATTTGCCCCTTCAAGATTTGCACGTCGAAGATTTGCACGGCTGAGATCAGCACCTTTAAGATTTGCTTCCTTGAGGTTGGCTCCAATGAGGTTTGCATTACGGAGATCGGCATCCTCAAAGTTACAGCCGGGGCAGTTCCGAGCCATGCTTTTGACCGTATGTTTAATTTCTTCCTGTGAAGGTTCGGGACCACTGTTTATGACGACTGGAGCAACTGCGACTGTACTGGCAGCAACTGTGGAAGAAGGGTTGTTTGAGATCTGTTCCTTACTCAAACTTGAGCGGACAAAGACAGACTTTTTATTTGTTTTATCTTTTATTTTAATTCTTTGAGGGTTCCCGGAAGATGCCGTAACAGTATAGGCAAGCGAACCATTTTGGGTGAAAAATAGATATTGATCTTTTTCAGCGTCTTTGTAAACGGTGTAACAGGTTACATCACCAAAATACCAGACACTATATTTCATGCAGATTTTGCCGTCACTCTTGATATCCCACCTGCCATAATCAAGGTTGTCGTCGAAAATAGATCTGCCTGATAATGAGCCATCCTCACTGAAGAAAACATAGGAATCAAAATCTGAGGAAACAAGGTGGAGGGTGTTTTCAGAGACCAGGGTGAAAATTTCCTGGGCATTGAGGACTGTTGCCCCCTTGCTCTCAGCCTTGTTGACGGTTGAGGCTGCACAGCCTGAAAGCATGAGCAGGATAAGAAAGCATAACAGTTTGGATAGACGACAGTTCAAAATCTTTCTCCTGTACAGAATAGTTTGAGACAACTACAGAGTGAGAGAATGAAATGTCACTCTCACCCAGACAATGTACATCGAAAGATTAAAATTAACGAGATTTAATTATGGAATGATGTGCAGCAAAAGACTCAGGAAGTGATATTAAAACGTTCCTTGAGCTTTTGGTATGAGACCGGTGTTTGCTGACGTTCTGATGGGGTTAAAAACGATTCCAGTTTGGTTTTGAGAATCATAGGGTTCAGTTCAGAATCTATGGCGATAACTCCTTCCATAATAATTTTTTGTAAGAGCAGTTCCTGGTTGGTTCGTTCCCGCAGAAAAGCAGCAAATGGCAGAAAAAAGAAGTTGGCACAGACTATTCCATAGAGCGTTGAGGTAAGCGCAATGGGTACTGCCTTTAATATTATGGATGTATCCCCGATACCACCAAGCATGGAAATCAGACCGACAACACTTCCGGTAATACCAAATGCTGGAAAAAAGTCAGCAATGGTACGGAGAATACGTTCAGAATCTTCACGCCTCATTTTAAAGAAATAAATTTCAGTATTCAGGATTTCCCTGATTTGATCAGCTCTATAGCCATCAACAAGGCATCCCAAAGCCCTTCTCAGAAAGAGGATAGATGTTTCGTTTTCCTCATCCTGAAGCGACAGGATTCCCTCTATCCTTGATTTAATGGAAAGATCGATGAGTATCTGAACAATCTCGGTTTCTTTTTTGATTTTCTTTCGATAATTTGAACGGAGTACTTTGAAAACGATTAATAATTGTTCGGTTTTAAAGCTGAGCAGGGCTGCACCAAATGTTCCGCCAAAGACAATGAGTAAGCCTGAAATATTAAAATAGAGACTGAGATTGCCATTTATGAAAAAACCAAAACAGAAAAGGAAGACACAAAAAAAGAGACCGATAAAATTTCTAATTTTCATAAGCGTGGCACTATTATAAAAAGTTTTCAGAAGTGGCTTTAACTGCTGGGGGCAAACGCTTGGAGATGATAATTTCCACCCTTCTGTTTGCTGCCCGGTTCAGCACATTTGTATTTGGTTTGCGTGGACGATTCGAACCGAAACCGGAGACAATAAATTGCTGTGGATTCATCCCGGTTTCGTCTATGAGAAATCGTGCAACACTGCTTGCCCGAACCACAGAGAGTTCCCAGTTAGTAGCAAAACGGGAAGAATGCATGGGTTGATTGTCTGTGTGGCCAATAACATTAATCATATAAGGTGTATTTTTAATAACAGTCGCCACTTTAATGAGTGTTTTTCTTGCCTTGTTGGATAGATCAGCCTGGCCGGTAAAAAAGAGAAGGTCTCCGGTGAGGGTGATGCGCATGGTTTTGTCGGGAATCAGGTCAATGGAAGCAAATTTATTAAGCTTTTTGTCAGAGAGTACCTGGCTGCTGATATCATACATTTCGCTAAACGTGTCTGTTTGCTGAATTTCCGGAATACCCTGATCAGACACAGAAAGAGGGGCGGGTTCAATAACATCCTTTTTTTTCGAAATATCGGTATGTTCGTCTTCAAGACGATTAGGTGCTGTATTGTTTCTCTCACTTGTTTTTGCAGAGGGCTCAACATAGATAACATTATCACGGAATAGTTCATCGATATTAAGGTTTTCAATATCAATTTTTTCAACCTCGCGAATTGTTCCTGAACGAATAGGGGCTTTTGGCGCGAATGGAACTATGGGGATGATTATATTGCTATCTCCTAATATATCAAGGGCATCAGCGGTGCTTCCTCCGACAATTTCAGGCTCATTACTTACCAGAAATTTTTCATGGGATGCCTGGTAAACAAACATTGAAAGGAAGAGAATAAACATGGTCATCATAAGATCCGACCAGGGTACAGACCAGTGGACAGGTTTGGGGAGTCGCGATCTGTAAAATGAGTCTTCTATAATAAAACTGTTGACGGAAAAAGATCTTTCCACAACAGGTGGTGGTGTGAAAAGCGCAGGTTCTACATCAGCTTTTGCAGGTTCCTGCGTGATTGAAGGGTCTATGGAGGGGGCATGCTGCGGATTCATGTATGAAGATATTCCATAAGGGTTAAATTGAGTTTTTTCCTCATTCTTTCATATCGGAAGAACAGCTGAAAATAAAAAGGAATTTTTTAGGTGTCAGGTGATTTTGGAGGTGTTTTCGTGGAATCGTTTTGTAACGTGGAAAATTTTCCGAATGGTGTTAGATCCCCGTCATGTATTTGTTTTAAGAGTTGCTGAGGTTTTTCGATGAATTGCTGGATATCTGCACGGGGGTCAGAGAAATCGTTTTTGAATCCAGACAGAATGTTTCGATGTTTCCACCTTACAAGGTAGTATTCTATAATTTCAGGTAGTCTTGAATATATGGTCTCCTCTGGCCAGGGATCTGTAAATGAAGAACTCCGGAGTTTTGTCCCATCCAGTGTTTGTGTTTCATAAAATTGATTGAGGAACATGAGTTCTGCGGGCATTTTTGCCTTTATCCCAATTTGTAAAAGGATTTTCAGGAGAATCTTCAGTGTGTTTGCACCAAAGTTTGCAACACGAAGGGGCAGGAATATGTTTTTGGGTTTGTTGACGCCAAGGTGATTTTTGATCGTTTTGATCAGATTTACAAGTTCTACTGGTTCCGAATCAGCAAAATTATAAAACTGACCGGAAAATTCGTTACGATTTTTTAAGGCATGGTGTATGAAGAGAGGCACTTTTTTAGCATTGGAGTAAGAATGTCGCACTCCTTTTGTTGTTAAAAAAATCGGCATTGCCTGGTCAGCGATAGAAAAGAGCAGCCTGTGGAAACCCTGGATCTTATGGTCGTGTTTGCCATAGACGATTGCCAGCCTGATGGCAGTGAAATCAAGCCCCTGTTGTTCATGCATGTGGCGGAGCGTCATCTCACTCATAAGTTTTGATTTGGCGTAGTTGGAAAGTTTTGCTTCCAGACTGAGATGCTGCTCTTCAAGAAGGTGGTTGCCGGCAGGGAAGACAGCCGCTGAGCTGACAAAGATATAAGGGATGTTCAGTTTGAGAGCTACTTTTGCAAGATTAATGGAGCCGATATAATTAATTGTATAGGCAAGTTGCGGGTCGCTGTCAATGGCTGCAATGGCAGAGTTTATGATGAAATCCGGTTTCCAGTAACTCGTATATTTTTCAACATCCTCTGCACTTGCCAAACTCATTTTCTTCGAGTTTGGCGAGAGGATTTCAATGTTGTCACCACAGCATTTGTTGAAATGATGAACCACGGCTCCACCAATAAGTCCAGATCCACCGACGATGATGCCGCGCGTTTTATGTGTTTGTTGTGTCATTTACAGGCGTAGGGTTCGCTCAAGATGAGAAGTTATTTCCGAGCGAACCTTTAGTCTCGTTATTTCAGATAGTTTTGCAGTTTCGTATCTCTTTTGTTTTATATCAAATGTATCTTTCAAAAACAAGCGGACATCTTTTAATAAGGATGATAGTCTATGCAGGTTATTTTGCCTCCTGGAGAGTTTGCTTAACAAAGGACGTTTATGAAAAATTTGTTTGTTTTATTCTGTGTTCTCATTGCTGTTACCCAGGCCTCGGCCATGGATAAACCTGAATTTGCAGGCAATTGCCATTGTTTTCAAGAACGATCTCTTAATCCGCAGAAAAAATTTGCAGCAGACAAGTATCTTCTTACAACAAGCTTCAATTCTTTTATTGCAGCAAACTTTCATATCTCAAAGGGTCAGATTGTTATGATGAAAATGAAAGGGGGTATTGACCCGGACAATCTTCTTGTTGCCTTGTATGTAGCTCGAGCAGAAGATGTTGGTTTGGATAACCTGCTCGCCATCCTTGATAATGGTGGAACCTGGAAACATATTCTTGAGTCAGGAGATCTGCAGACTGCCGGAACCCATCAGGTCATTTTTAAAGCGATTATTGCTGCGGGAAATAATACAGCACAAGCGGCAGAGCTTGTTACCGATCAACTGTTACAGGAATTTTTCAAGATATCGGAGTTGGAAATTGTTGGTTTGCGTGAAAAAGGAGCAAACGGGCGTGAGATCACTCTTGTTTATCTTCTTGAAAGATATGGGAAAATCGAAGGGACAGCGAATGATATTTTTGCAATGCGCAGCAAAGAGCAAAAGAGCTGGGGGGAAATCGCAGCATTTTTTGGTTTGACTCCAAAGGAGACAGGGAAACTTTTACAGGAGCAGGGCTGAATTTATATCATATCCAACAGTCTTGTCTCATCAAGATACTTGAGAGCCTGCCACAAATCATCCTCACTATGGGGTTCCAGAGTAACAAGCGGGTGCAGATCATTTGCTGCAAGGAACCCAAAGAGGCTCGCAAAATCAAAATTTCCAAGCCCCAGTCCAAGATGTTGATCCCCGAGCCCGTTATTATCATGGAGATGAAGCTGGCCAAGCCAGGGGGAAAGTCTGGGCAGCCAATCCTGCCATGGTGTTTTGGCAAAACTCATGAGATGTCCCACATCCAGACAGAAGCGGGCATTGACTGAATCGATTCCTGAGAGAATAGTCTCGTGAGCATCCGGACTGTTTTCGTAAGTATTCTCCAGCATGAGTATACAACAGGATTTTGCTGCAATTTTAGTCAGTTCCCGCCATGTTTCAAGCGCTGCTGCCTTCCACGCAACCATTTTATACCCTTGTTTGTTCTCCTCAAAGTTCATGTGGCAGACAATTGATTTTGGCTGAAAAATCTCAATGAGGCGAAATGCCTTGCGCAGTTTATTGCGGCTGGCCTTGAGGATTTCAGGATCAAGGGCACCAGGGGCAAGATCAAAGAAGGGGGCGTGCAGGGTACAGGAAAGCTTGTTGTTTTGAAGGATTTCAGCTATTTTTTTAAATTCCTCTTCCGGCTCTTTATACAGACAAAGGCCTTCCAGACCAATTTCAGGTTGAATTCCATGGCTGAGAAAAAGATCAAGGTAACGTTCTTTTAAGTCATACCAGGGCGCATTGACAAAACAGTGGGATGTGATGTGTTGATATTTGGATTTACTCATGATGTGGTTAGTCTAATCGAATCAGACAGTTATTTCCAGAGCTATAGCAGGATGGCACCTGAAAATTTATAAAATCGCATTTATTCCTTACACCAAAAGAGCACAAAGTAGGTGTTTAACTCTCCAAGGCCACCGAACTGTATCTCAGTACACGTTCACTACAACGTTCACTACAACGTTCACTACAGCAAGAACATATGACATTTATTGCTCTTCTTAAGGAAACACGAATGGAAATTGCCAAGCAGTATGTTCAAAATAACAACATGAACGTAACAGAGATTGCCTTCCTGTTGGGTTTTTCGGAACAGAGTTTGTTTTCTAGGTTTTTCAAACGATGGACGGGTAAAACGCCGATTCAATACAGAATGACGGCATAACGAACAAAAATGGTTTTGAGCTCACTTCACACAGAGAGTAGATGGGCAGGCTGTCCGGCGACAGTAGCGTATGTCAGCTGAACCTGCGAAATAAAGAGTTGCTTCTACCACAAGGTGCTGATCCCGGCTTTCCCGGTCAGTACCGGAGTTTGTTTGATTCTCCTTAGGAACGTACAATAAATAACTTGATAGCATAGGAATTTTCATTTTTTACGAAGCTTAAAAAATGAATACCGAATATTAAAGGACAAATATCGAATATCGAATATCGAACAGGTAAGCGAAGACTCCGAGGAATGTCGAACCGCAGAAGGGGAAAAGCCCTTGATCCGTCGTCTTTTATTCCGATCGATATTCGATATTCCTGGTTCGACATTCGACATTCTCTTTTTGAAACCCGCCCGCAGGGCGATAAGTTCAACAAATTAATGTACCCCAAGGGCATTTCCTCCGGGGCATATTTTTTTCCGTCTTCTGTGTTGCTCGTTGCTCACGTAACCCGTTATGCTCCCGCCTCGCGCCTTGAATACGAAAAAAACTCCTATTAATTTTTGTTCAAGTTATTTATCTCCCGTTCCTTATTTGTTTTTTGCTACAACCCATATGGCATGAACGATACCGGGAATATAGCCGAGTATGGTTAAAATAATATTAATCCAGAAATGTTTGCCAATGCCAACTTGGAGGAACACTCCTAAAGGGGGCAGTACAATTGCACATATGATCTTGATAAGTTCCATGAAAATTACCTTTTAAAAGTTGCTACAGACAAAATCGGAATAGATACTACGCACCTGTTACGTAATATCACTTTCATAGGATTCTCATTATACATTTAATTGCTGAAATGGGCCACCTTTGAAAGGAATTATGAGAAATATTTTTGCAAGTAGATTCAATGGCAAAATCAACCGATCAAGCTCCCCTGTTGACAATCATTCGTTCTGAAAATAAATAGCGTAATCAATATCTTATATCCCGATTGGGGACTGTTTGATTTGTCAGGAATGATGAATTCGTAAAAAGTCAAAATATCCCCTATCCCGTCATTCCCGCCTACGCGGGAATGACGGAGCAGAGAGCATTTGAAAGATATGTGGCTGTCTTTACTCCTGTTTATATCTGCTGACAAATTTTTCTATTTCGGCGAGTTGAAGGTCTTCGGCAAAGAGTTGAAGCATTTGTGCAAAGGCCTTATATTTCCCCCCCTCCATGATTGCAATTTCTTCGGCCTGTCTTATCACACCATCAATATCCCCACTTTGGGATAAATTGCAGATCTGTTCCAGGATTTCCTGTGAAGGAGAGACCATTATTAACTCTTCATCCGTTGACATTTTTGTCCCGTCATCTTCATATTGCAGATCCAGATTCAGTTCCCTGGCCAGGGTTTCCAACAGTTCGATGGTGGAGTAGGGTTTGTTGATGTAAGCACTGAAACCATGTTTCCGGCAGCGTTTGGTGACAGTTGCTTGAGTGGCAACTGTGGCTGATATTGCAATTATCGGTATGTGAGAAAAATGCTGATGCTCTTTGATCAGTTTTGTGGCTGTAAAGCCGTCAACTTTGGGCATACGGAGATCCATTAAGATGGCATCAGGTGAGAACCGCTCACAGGCCGCTAGCACTTCACAGCCGTCTGTGGCTTCTGAAGTGATAAAACCAAGGGGCTTCAGGATGTCATGAAGGACAGTCCTGTTGGATAATTCGTCATCTACAATCAGGATTTTTTTCTGTACCTCCGGCGTATTTTTTTCTGAGATTTTTCCATCCTTCCCGGAACAGATATAGCCACATATTTTAGGTTCTTTTCTTTCAATCTTATCAACGGAGAGCACAGGTACGTCTATACTGAAGAAAAAACGGCTTCCCACCCCTTCTCCTTCCTGTGGGTGCTCATTAATGGGGCTGGTTACCTGCAACTCTCCACCCATGAGCTTGATCATTTTCTGGCTGATAGTAAGGCCAAGACCGGATCCTTCGGAATATTTAAGACGATCGCCGCTTTGCTGAAAGGGAGAAAATATTTTTTTCTGCATCTGAGTGGCAATTCCGGGTCCGCTGTCCTCGATTATAACTGTAAGTCTTATGGAATAGGTATCTATGTTTTCGGATTGAACTGTAAGTGTACAGTGACCCTTGTCGGTAAATTTTATCGAGTTGGAGAGTAAATTCAGGATCACCTGGCGCAGGCGCAGTTCATCAGCTTCAATGGTAATAGGGAGTGAATCTGTACGATTACACAGGAATATGAGTCCTTTTTTCTGGCTTCTGACTCTGATAATATCTTCAATGTGTTTCAGGAAGGCAGACAGCCGGAACTCAGATGTTACTAATTCCATTTTGTCGGCTTCAATTTTAGAGAGATCAAGAATGTCGTTGATCAGCATCAGCAAATGCTGTCCGGAGCGATGCATGGTTCTTATACCGCTTTGCTGCTTGGGAGTTAAGGTGCTGTCTCCGGTAAAGATCTGGGTATAACCAAGGATGGAGTTAAGCGGGGTACGCAGTTCGTGGCTCATGTTGGAGAGAAAAGCTGATTTTGCACGATTGGCAGATTCGGCGACCTCTTTGGCATCAATTAAAGCCTGGCTCTGTTGACTCATTTCTCTGGTCTTGAGTTCGAGTACTTTTCTTTTACTGGCTTGCAGGTAGTAAGTGGATAATAACAGGAACAGCAGAAGCAGACTCAATGAATATAAGATCCAGAAATGTTCTTTTTCGTTACTGAAAAAATCAGAAGAACTTCTGATAGTTAAAAAAGCATTCATTTCCCGGGTTACAGGATTGAAAACAGGTAAAACAGTGAAGATCCTGTCTAGAGAGGGATCATAGATTGATTTTGTTTGGCCGCTGTCTGCCATGGCACAAATAAAATCACGTATTTTTTTTCGTGGTGTGAGCTGTTGACTATTCTGGCCACTGATTTTCTTAATGTCTTCTAAGGATTCTGTATCATAAAGAAAAATATTGGAAGGGGATGTCTGGTAATAGTTACTCTGTTCCTGTGGAAATGTGTTTTTCTTTGCAATATCCTGTTTTATGAAAAAATTGGAGAGTACGTGATACTGTTTCATGATGGCAGAGGTTATGACAGACGGGCCAAAAGTTATTTCCATACTGCCGAGATGTGACTGATTGGAATCGGTTATGGGAAAAACAAATCTATATCCCTCGAACATCCTTCCCTTTTCAAAACCGAAAATGGCAGAGTGCTTAAAATTAACATACGTAACTGTTTGCCGTATGGTATTGAGATTGTCACTATGTTTTTCGGGAGCGTGAAGGCGCAGAAAGGAGTCATTGTTTGGTAAATGAAAATGAAGCTGCCTTAGCTTTATATCTTTTTTCAGTTCGGTAAAACGCGGCAGAATGGCTGTGAGCAATTCGTGCCGTAGCGCATCTTTCTCTGTTTGATCAGCAGTAAGTAGTTTGTGGTATATTTCCTGTATATGATATCTTTTTTTAAGGCCGGAAAAAAGTGTTTCAGATAACTGTTTGTACTGTTCAAAAACAGTGTTATAGGCAAGTTGATATGTTTCCGTGAGAAGCGCAAGGTGCTGTTCCTGATTCTGGTTTCTTCTGCTGTCAAATATAAAAAACAGGACAGTTGCCTGAATGGCAAAGGTGAGCAGGAGTATGAGGAGCATTCCTGATATCTTTTCTTTTTCCCCTGTCATAAACTCGTTTTGGTCTTTTATTTTAATACATTATGGATTCTTTCGAAGTCTACGATTATTTCGTGTTTTTTTACCCCTCGAGGGAGTACTGAACTGAGTGAAAAGAATTTATAAGGTACTTATACCCCCTCGGAGTCTATCGCTTACCTGTGGGGTGTTAGCGTTTTTCATCAACGCTCAGGCGTTTTGTCCGTAAACACGCACCTGGTTGCGTCCATTCATTTTTGCCTCGTAGAGTGCTTTGTCGGCAAAGGTGATCAGATCGTCACTGGCAGATGGTTCATTACTGTGTACGGATGAAGCACCTACACTCACCATTACTGTTGTGGAAATAGTATTTTCAGTGATTTTTTCATTTGCCATGTGTAGACGGATTTTTTCACCGACTTGTAATGCTCCTTTAATATCAGTTTCAGGGAGAAGAAGAAGAAACTCTTCCCCGCCATAACGAAATGCATAATCGGAACTGCGAATAAATTCTTTCAGTATGAAGGCAAATACACGCAGCACTGTATCTCCAAAGTCATGGCCATATGTGTCATTGACCTGTTTAAAATGGTCCAGATCAAGCATCAGGCAGGACAGGTCGTTTTTATGACGTTTACTGCGCTGAAATTCCTGTTGCAGGATATTATTTAAGTGCCTGCGATTATATAGGCCGGTCAGATCATCTGTAATGGAGAGTTTTTTGAACAGTTTTTGTTGTCTGATTACCTCATCCAGTGCTTTTTCCAATTCCTGTTCTTTACGCCGCAGCCTGATATGGGTTTTTATTCGGGTGAGTACTTCTACCTGTTGGAATGGTTTGGTGATATAATCAACACCACCTGCTTCAAAACCAGCAATTTTATCTTCAATATTGTCGAGTGCGGTTATAAAGATGATGGGAATGTCGGCTGTTTCCTGTTTTTCTTTGATTCTGCGGCAGGTTTCGAAGCCGTTCATGCCAGGCATCATCACGTCGAGCAGAATAATATCCGGCTTATAATTTTCAAGCACTTGCAGGGTTCGTTCCCCATCTTCTGCAATACGAATTTGAAACTGATGATCTTTTAAAAAGGAAAGTAAAACCTTTAGGTTGGCTGGTTGATCATCAACGACCAGGATTGTCGCCTTCTGTGTTGTCATGCCTAATCCCTTCGTAAATCCGGAAGTAAATTGTTCTATTCCGGTGAACTGAAACGCTTAGGAACGGGAGATAAATAACTTGAACAAAAATTAATAGGAGTTTTTTTCGTATTCAAGGCGCGAGGCGGGAGCATAACGGGTTACGTGAGCAACGAGCAACACAGAAGACGGAAAAAAATATGCCCCGGAGGAAATGCCCTTGGGGTACATTAATTTGTTCAAGTTATTTATTGTAGGTTCCTTACCAAAATTGTTCGATCGGCTTTGCAATACCATCACTATTGCGGCTCCGGATAAGCATAATAAATTTTTTATACTGACCCTGCCAGTTTATCATAATCCCTTACCGGAATTTTGCTGTAAAGAAAATCGGATGCACCTCCTGTCTTTCTATTACGATGAAACAAAACAGGGGCAAGGTGAATAGATCACCTTGCCCCTGTTTTGTTCGTGAATAAAACGATTGAAAATAAAATCAGGGAGCAATACCCATTTCTTTCTCTTTTTCATGAACAGCTAATCGGGTCTTGATGGCTGTATCTGGAATGAGACTCATGGAGTCAATTCCAAGTTCAACGAGGAAGGTGGCAAATTCAGGGAAATCAGATGGGCCCTGACCACAGATTCCGATTTTCTTTTTACGGCGTTTGGCAGTCTTAATGACCATACGAATCATATCTTTTACTGCTTCATCACGCTCATCAGCAATTCCAGCGATGAGTCCAGAGTCACGATCAAGCCCAAATGTAAGCTGAGTAAGATCATTGGAACCAATAGAGAAACCATCAAAGATATCTGCAAAGGCATCAGCTGAAATAACATTACTTGGAATTTCACACATAACGTACAATTCAAGACCGTTTTCACCCTGTACCAAGCCGCAGTCCTTCATCACTTCGATGACTTTTTTTCCTTCCTCCGGGGTACGGCAGAATGGAACCATCAACTTGATGTTGTCCAAGCCCATCTCGTTACGGGCTTTTAACAGACCGGCACATTCAAGCTCAAAAGCAGGACGATATTTTGGATCGTAATAGCGGGAAGCTCCACGCCAGCCGATCATTGGGTTTTCTTCATGAGGCTCGTACAGAGTACCACCGGCGAGGTTCGCATATTCGTTGCTCTTGAAATCAGAGAGACGAACAATGACATCATTGGGGTAGAAAGCTGAAGCAATACGGCCTACACCTTCAGCAACCTTGTCAATAAAAAATTGTTTCTTGTCTGCGTATGCTCCGGTTTTTGCATCGATTTTAGCAACGATTTCTTTTTTCTCAGGATCGTCAGATTTTTTGAGTTCTTCGTAGTTGTAGAGTGCCAGAGGATGCAGGCCAATGTGAGAGTTGATGATAAACTCTTCACGGGCAAGGCCAACACCATCATTTGGAATCTGGCATTCGGTGAATGCTTTTTCCGGGATGGCAAGGTTCATCATGATTTTGGTCTTGGTCTCGGGCAGGTTACCAAGATCTTGTCGGTCAATTTCAAACTTGAGTAGACCTTCATAAACAAAGCCGGTTTCACCTTCAGCAGAAGATGCGGTGATTTCCATGCCGGTTTTGATATGCTCGGTGGCATCCCCTGTCCCGATTACACATGGAATTCCAAGTTCACGGGAGATGATAGCAGCATGGCAGGTACGACCGCCGCGGTTTGTGATGATAGCACCAGCAATTTTCATGATCGGTTCCCAGTCAGGATCGGTCATATCGGTGACAAGAACCTCACCTTTTTTGAAGGTTCCAATATCTTTTACATCTTCAATACAGTGGGCAACACCCTGGCCGATTTTTGCACCAACGGCTAAACCTTCAACAAGCACTTTTCCAGTTTCCAGGAGTTTATATGTCTCCATCATGCCCTTGCTGGCTTGAGAATGAACGGTTTCAGGACGAGCCTGAACGATGAACAACTCTCCAGTGCCGACATCTACGCCGTCGCCATCTTTGGCCCACTCGATGTCCATTCCTTTTTCGTAATGGTCTTCAATGATACAGGCCCATTCGGCAAGTTTGAGAATCTCATCGTCGTTGATAACGTAGGATTTACGCTCTTCGTCAGTGGTGTCGATATTTTTTACAGGCTCGGGGGTGGAAGGATCATTATCATAGATCATTTTGATCTCTTTCGATCCTACTTTCTTGCCAACGATAGGGCGTTTACCTTCTTTTAGTTTAGGCTTGTAGACGTAGTATTCATCGGGGTTTACCGCGCCCTGAACAACATTTTCGCCAAGGCCCCAGGCGCCGGTGATAAAACAGGCATCTTTGAAACCGGACTCAGTATCAATGGTAAATAAAACACCGGAAGATGCTGAGTCAGAGCGTACCATTTTTTGAATAGTGATAGAAAGGTAGACATCAAACTGGCCAAATCCCTGATGTTGACGATAGGAAATGGCGCGATTGGTGAAAAGTGAAGCAAAACATTTGCGGCAGTTTTCAATGATACTTTCATAGCCGTGAATGTTGAGATAGGTCTCCTGCTGACCGGCAAAAGACGCATCCGGTAGATCTTCAGCAGTTGCAGAAGAACGCACAGCAACTGCACAATTGTCGCCATACTCACCTTCCATTTTTTTATAAGACTCGATAATAGCATCACGCAGATCATCAGGGAACTCAGCATGACGGATGATATTGCGGCATTTTTCGCCACGCTCAGCAAGGTTCGCCATATCTTCAATGTCGAGATCAGCCAGTACGTCGCGAATATCCTGTTCAACCCCTGCTGCTTTTAAGAGGTAGCGATAGGCATAAGCGGTAATGGCAAAACCGTGGGGTACTGCAACGCCTTTGGAAGTGAGATGCTGGTACATTTCACCAAGAGATGCGTTTTTTCCGCCCACCAGAGGGACATCATCAATGCCGATATCGTCAAACCATAGAATTAATTCTTCGTCGTGACTTTTGGCCATCGTTATTTCTCCTAATGAAATTAGATTGTTGAAGTGACATATTTACTGAAAGGAATATGTCTTGTAGAATAGAATAACTTTTCTCAAATATCAATATAAAAGGATGATAAAAGAAAGTCAAAAATAATTGATGCCTACTATAAATAAAATTGTGAGTACGTCAAGTACCTCAGAATTTTCATGTTGTCTTATACTGAATTAGTGAAGTGAGAATAGAAGTGTGCTACTGTTTTTTTTAGTTTGTCAGAAATTTTGCATTGTAAGATTTAACTGTAAAACAGTGAATGTGAACCGGAGGAATAGAATATGTCTCAGGCAGAAAAAATAAAAGAATTATATCGTCAGTGTAATATTGGGAAAGATCATGCTGAAAGTGATTATTTTGTACTTGTGCGGGAGCTGGTTCGTTTACGTAATGATGAAGGAACACAGTGGCAGCAATATATTGATCAGGTCTATGGCCTGATTATGGATGAAATTATCTGTAATGAAAATCAGCCTGTTACAGCCGTAAAATTTGGTACTTCCGGTTGGCGTGGAATGATAGGAAAGGACCTGTGTGTTCGTTCTGTGTCGTTTGTGACAGCAGCTATTCTTGATCTCTACCTTGCTGTTGATGAAGAACCTGGTCTTGCCCGGTATCTAGGGGTGTCAAGCCTTGATGAAGCCAGAATGCGTGGATGTGTGCTCGGATTTGACAATCGGTTTGGTGGAGAAATTTTTGCAGGAGCTGTAACTGAGGTGCTGATTGGCACCGGATTTACTGTTCATTACGCAGGAGAATCCACCACAGGGGTATTGTCAGCTGCTGTGCTTGAATTGAATGCTGCATTTTCCATCAATCTTACACCTTCTCATAACCCGCTTGAATATGCAGGGTTTAAATATAACGCTGCAGATGCAGGGCCGGCTGCCGCTGAATTGACCGGGCGGATTACCAGCCGGGCGCAGGAGATTATTGCCGGGAAAGGTTCTCCCCTGGTAACATTTGATAAACCTGTGGTTTCTCCTGCAGAGCGTGATGATGTGCAGCCTTTTGATGCCCTTGTAACCTGGAAACAGCTTGTTCGTAAAAATAGAGCTGTGCATGGGGTGCATTATGATGAAATTATGGCTGATTTTGGGAGCGACACTGAAGTTGCGGTTGTTGTCGATTCTGTTCACGGGGCGAGTAGAATTCATATCGCATCTCTTTTTGAAGGAGTTGACACTGATCGTCTGATTCAGCTGCGTGACACATCAGATGTAACGTTTAATGGGATTGCTCCGGAACCATCTTCTGTGAACATTGCCGGAGTGATTGAGACTCTGGGAGTGAGGAACGAACCTTTAAAAGTTGGTGCTATTATTGATCCCGATGGTGACCGGATCAGATTTACAGATGGAAACGTTGAGATCAGTATGAATCAGTTCGGAGCCATGGCCTATCATTTTCTCCATGAGGTGAAAGGGAAGAAGGGCATGGTTGCTAAGACTGTTGCCACATCCAACCTTGCCAATCGGCTGGCTGATGTTTTTGGAGAAGAAACTTATGAGCCGCGAGTGGGATTTAAAGAGTTCAAGCCTGTGATCGGCAAGGCTCTGGTCTATTTTGAGGAATCTGACGGCATCTCAATCATTGGCCATACGCCTGAAAAAGATGCTTACATCGGTCTGCTGCTGGCACTTGATATGGTGCTTAGTCGCAGACAGAACCTTGGTGACTACCTGGCGGAGATTGAAAAAGAATACGGTGCGTACTATCCGGACAGGGATGGCTTGCCGGTGAGCGTTCAGGGAGAGGATCTGAAAACAGCACTGCAAAAGCTTGAGAAATATGACGTGGGAGCTTCTGTTAACGTAGGTGGGACTGAGCAGCTTATCAGTCAGGTAATTGATATAGACGGACGGAAGATGATTTTTGAGGATGGATCATGGCTCATGATCAGACCGTCCGGAACTGAACCAAAAGTTCGCTTTTACGTGGAATCCAGAACTGCCAGCGGGACGGCAGCGCTCGTTGAAGCTGCACGTGCCATGCTGGAAGAAATTGGCCTTCTATAAAAACTTTTCCCCATTGATTTTTGGCTTACTGGTATTAGAGTAGCTGAATTATCCGGCGAACTAACCAGCAGCACCCCAAGGGACTGCTGCTTAGTACCTTACAGAATATTTTTTTGTTTTTTTCAAAGAAAATATTCTGACAAGGTACTTATGCCGGCTTACCGTTCATCACCGGTGTTAGTTATTGATATGAAGACTTTTTCAGTCCGTATGGATTGAGTTTGCTATACTTTTTTTAAGAAATAATCAGGAGTTAATCATGTGGGAATATACAGATAAAGTTCAGGAACATTTTTTACATCCCCAGAATGTCGGGGAAATTGAAAATCCAAGTGGTATTGGTGACGTCGGGTCTCTGGCCTGTGGGGATGCTTTAAAACTGACCCTGAAGATTGACAAAGATGAACGTATTGTAGATGCCAAATTTAAAACCTTTGGTTGTGCTTCTGCCATTGCCTCTTCCTCTGCCTTGACCCTTATGGTGACGGGCATGACTGTATCTGAAGCAGAAAAAGTCACAAATGATGATATCGCCGATTTCCTGGGTGGCCTGCCCAAGGAAAAGATGCATTGCTCGGTCATGGGCCGTGAAGCTCTGGAGGCTGCCATTGCCGATTATCGTGGGGTTATCCTTCCCATGGCAGAAGGTGAAGTGGTTTGCGAGTGTTTTGGCGTGACTGACCTTGATGTTATCCGGGCAATCAACGAATCTGACCTGCGCTCTGTTGAAGAAATCACCAACTTTACCAAAGCTGGTGGAGGGTGTGGCAAGTGTGAGGATAAACTCCGTGATATCCTGCAGGCAACCATCAGCAGCACTACTGTTACTCCGGTTCAGATTCAAGAGCCGAAACGGATGACCACTTTACAAAAAATCAAAAAGATCGAAGAAGTCCTTGAGCGTGAGATTAAGCCTGCCCTGAAAAAAGATGGCGGCGATATTGAACTTGTTGATGTGGACGGCGATTTTGTAATGGTTTCTCTGCGTGGTGCCTGTACCAGTTGTGCGAAATCTCAGACAACTCTTAAAGAGTATGTGGAGAAAAAATTGCGGGAACTTGTACTTGACAGCCTGATCGTGGAGGAGGCCAGATAATGAACTGTGATGCAGATAAAGTTATTTATATGGATAACAATGCCACCACCAGAATTGCACCTGAAGTAGTGGATGTGATGATGCCGTTTTTGACGGAATGTTACGGTAATCCTTCAAGTATGCATACTTTTGGTGGTCAGGTGGGGGGCGCTGTTGAAAAAGCCAGGGCTCAGGTAGCAGCCTTGATTGGTGCTGATGCAAAAGAGATCACCTTTACCAGTTGTGGAACGGAAAGTGACTCCACTGCTATATTGTCTGCTTTACAGGCTTTTCCTGAAAAAAGACATATTGTTACCACCAGGGTAGAACATCCTGCCGTGAAAAATCTCTGTGAAAATCTGGACAGGTTGACCGGACATAAACATCGGATAACACGTCTGCAGGTTGAAGCAGATGGTACTCTTGATCTTGCAAAATATGAAGAGGCATTGGCTGAGGATACGGCCATTGTCTCTGTGATGTGGGCCAATAATGAAACCGGTGTGATTTTTCCTGTTGAGAAAATGGCTGCCATGGCTAAAGACCGGGGAATTCTCTTTCATACTGATGCTGTTCAGGCTGTGGGGAAGATTCCAATGAACCTGAAGGAGCTTGGTATTGATTTTCTGTCTCTTTCCGGGCATAAACTTCATGCGCCTAAAGGAGTGGGCGTTTTGTATGTGAAGCGTGGTACTCCCTTTGTTCCTTTTCTGGCAGGTGGGCATCAGGAAGAAGGACGGCGTGGTGGAACAGAGAATGTGGCATCCATCGTTGGTCTTGGAAGGGCGTGTGAGTTTGCCGGTGAGATGATGGAAGAGGAAAACAGCAAGGTCAAGGCACTTCGAGACAAACTTGAAGAAGGCTTACTTGCCTCTGTTCCCAAGTCCATGCTGAATGGTCATAAAACAGATCGGCTTCCCAATACCACCAATATTAGTTTTGAATTTGTTGAGGGAGAGGCGATCCTGCTTCACATGAACCTGCATAATATCTGCGCATCATCAGGATCTGCCTGTACTTCCGGTTCCCTGGAACCATCCCATGTTTTGCGGGCCATGGGGGTTCCTTTTACTGCAGCACACGGTTCCATTCGTTTTTCTCTAAGTGTTTATAATACTGAGGCGGAGGTTGATTTTGTGCTTGAAAAAATGCCTCCAATCATTGCTGAATTACGCGAACTTTCACCATTTTGGAAGGCGGATTAATTATGCTTGTTGTAGATCCATCCTATGAGATTCAGGACGAACTGGATCAGGCTTCTCTTGTCATACGTCTGGAGGCCTGTGGCCGAATTTGTTATAAGAGTGAAGACAAAATTGATCGGGATTCCGCTCTGCCCTTTGTGAAAAAAATTGCCGAGCATGGACATAATTCAGTCATGGAAATGGCTGTTGTCACCCTGGCTGTGAAATGCTCAGACGAGCAGTTTGCTGCCTTGCTTGCCTTGGAACCCAAATATTTGTTTATTGATCGTCTGAATGATGAGATTCTTGTGACCGCATCAATCCGAAGTTTTCGTGAACTCTATCAGCGGGCAGGAAAGACCCCATTGGTAGAAGCCATGGTGGGTTTTCAGGTTGATTCCCATTCGTATTTGTTTGAAGGCGTTTGGGATGGTGGGCATGGTCTGCGTGGGGAAAGTAATATTCTTGTCAGAAAACTTGATTTGCAGGAAGTGGAAGCACTCCCGGCAGCTCTTGTCGCCAATCATCGTTTTTGTGGAGTCAAGTTTACTGTGAACCGTGCTGTTACCCATGAAATTGTTCGACACAGACCTTGTTCCTACTTACAGGAAAGTCAACGATACTGCCGCTACAGTCAGGATAAATTCGGTAATCAGGTGACTTTTATAAAACCCATGTTTTATGAGGAAGGTACTGAGGAATTTTCTCTCTGGCAAAAAGCCATGGAAGATACTGAAAAAATTTATCTTCAACTACTTGATACTTCCACTCCCCAGGCAGCACGCACTGTTTTGCCAAATTCATGTAAAACGGAGATTATAGTTTATTGCAATCTTATTGAGTGGAAGCATATTTTTAAGCTTAGAACATCTCCTGCAGCTGAACCTTCCATGCGTGAGGTGATGATTCCCCTGGCCGCAGAAATGGAGGGGCGCTATCCCGCTGTTTTTTGATTGATCAGAATCCATACAATTCTATCATCAAAAAGCTCTCATCCTTGAAAAAGGATGAGAGCTTTTTTTTTGCCAATCTGTCCTCATATTGACACATTGTTAAGAATTAGTTATATAGACCATCAATTCTGATGAAGTAACAACTCGTTCTGAGTAAATTTAGGGTTCACTCAAAAATAAATTAAGAAATTTATTTTTGCATGAGCCCTTAGGCAAAATCTATTAACTTTTATTCCAAAAGGAGATCTATATGGTTCTTGATCCAACGAAACATGCTGACTGGGAAATTGCAGCAGAAGCAGAATCTAGAATGAAGACTGTTTATGAGCTTGGTGAGGAGCTGGGACTCGATAGAGAAGAAGTGCTCCCCTATGGTCATTATGTCGGTAAGCTGGATTTTAATAAAATCATGGGCCGTCTTGGTGATAAGCCTGATGGAAAATACGTTGATGTAACAGCCATCAGCCCAACTCCCCTTGGTGAAGGAAAATCTACCTGTGCCATGGGTCTTGTTCAGGGGCTTGGTAAACGTAACAAATCCGTTGTTGGTGCCATTCGTCAGCCATCCGGTGGACCTACCATGAATATCAAGGGCTCAGCCGCCGGTGGTGGACTTGCCCAGTGTATTCCACTTACTGAGTTTTCTCTTGGTCTCACTGGTGACATCAATGCCATTATGAATGCCCATAACCTTGGTATGGTGGCACTCACATCCCGTATGCAGCATGAGTGTAATTACACAGATGAGCAGCTTGCCCAGAGAAATCTCAAGCGTCTTGACATCCATCCTAAGAAGGTCGAGTTTAACTGGATTATGGATTACTGTGCCCAGGCACTGCGAAATATCACCATGGGTATTGGCGGTAAGATGGACGGTTTTACCATGCAGTCCTCTTTTGCCATTGCCGTTTCTTCCGAGATTATGGCTATTCTTTCCATTGCCAATGATCTTGCTGATATGCGTCGTCGCATCGGAAAAATTGTTGTTGCCTATGATAAACAGGATAGGCCAATTACCACAGCAGATCTGGAAGTAGATGGTGCCATGACTGCATGGATGGTTCAAGCTCTCAATCCTAACTTAATGCAAACCCTTGAAGGTCAGCCGGTTCTTGTTCATGCCGGACCTTTTGCCAATATTGCCATTGGCCAGTCTTCTGTTATTGCTGATCGTGTTGGTCTCAAAATTGCCGATTACAACGTCACAGAATCTGGATTTGGCGCTGATATCGGATTTGAAAAATTCTGGAACCTTAAATGTCGTTTTTCTGGTAACAAGCCAAATTGTGCAGTTGTTGTTGCAACTATTCGTGCCCTTAAATGCCATGGTGGTGCACCGATTCCAGTGCCTGGTAAGCCAATGCCGGAAGAGTATGGCAAAGAGAATGTGGGCTGGGTTGAGGAAGGTTGTAAAAATCTTCTTCATCATATTGAGACTGTTAAAAAGGCTGGTATTAATCCTGTTGTTTGTATTAATGCATTTTTTACAGATACCGACAACGAGATCAAGGCTGTTCGTAATATCTGTGAAGCAGCTGGTGCCCGTGTTGCCCTGTCCCGTCATTGGGAACATGGTGGTGATGGTGCGCTCGAATTCGCTGATGCTGTTGTTGATGCATGTGAAGAGCCAAATGAATTCAAGTTCCTCTATGACCTTTCTGATCCTCTTGACAAACGCATTGATCTGATTGCCAAAGAAGTATACGGCGCAGATGGAGTTTCCTATACACCTGAAGCACAGGCTAAACTGAAACGTCTTGCTGATGATCCGGATATGAAAGAGATGGGAACCTGCATGGTTAAAACGCATCTTTCCCTGTCTCATAATCCTGCACTCAAAGGAACACCAACCGGTTGGACTCTGCCCATCCGTGATATCCTCACCTATAAAGGTGCCGGATTTGTTGTTCCTGTAGCTGGTGCCATCAGCCTTATGCCTGGAACTGCATCTGATCCTGCATATCGCCGGGTAGATGTGGATGTTGAGACCGGTAAGGTGAAAGGTGTGTTCTAGTAAATATTCGGCTAGCACCCCATCTTCGTCCAATCCAGCGTGTTCACGTATGAGTCAATATAGTTCACACGCCGGATTGAACGAACCTGAGGCACTATCCAAACATTTACAATTTAGTGGTTTGGGCTGTTTTCAGGTGTAAGCCGAATATTTACGTGTTCTAAGCGTATTGTGTAGTTAAAACAGTTAGTAAACTGTGTCCAGCTCTCGGGTCTTGTTTGTGAGCTGTGAAATAACGGGTTAAGAAAAGATATCTTTTCTTAACCCGTTTGTTTTTTTAAAAAAAAAGTTGTATCGTTAGATAGACTTTGTGGCTGTGCAGGCAAAATTACCGGCAGCTTTTTCTTAGTATTTTTCTAATTCTGACTCATATATGGCCATAAAACAAAAACTAACTCGGAAAAAAAGTGCCCTCAAAGGAACTGTGAAAGATCGTTCCGGTGCTGGCAGGATAAAGGTTGGTGAACTTTTGAGCAAGGCCGGCTATATCACTCCAAGTCAACTTGCTCACGCCAAAAAAGAGTTAAAGCAAAATGGTGGACGCCTTGGTGCCATCCTGCGTCAGTGTGATTATATTGATGCCGATACCATCTATAACTTTCTCAGCCGCCAGCATAATTTTACTCCTGTTCTGATCCGTAACGAGCCCCCAGGCAAGGATGTTATTGATTTAATGCCCTATGAATATGCCAAGCGTTTTATGGCATTTCCTCTTCGGCTGGCCGGGAATACTCTGCAGATTACAATGGCAGAACCCACAGATACTGAGGCTGTTGAAAAACTTCAGGAAGAGCTTGGCAAGGATCTTGCTGTGTGCGTTTCCATGGAGAAAGATCTGGTTGATGCTTTTCAAAAGTATTACGGCATAGATGACGATGAGGCTAAAAGCTTTTTTACTTCTTCAGGTGAGGAAGGCGAAGAAGAAATGGCTGTCACCGAGGTGGATGATTTTGGTTCTATCGTGGCTGAAGCTGCAGAAGATTTTGAAATTGAAACTATTGAGGACGATGTTGGAGGAGATCAATTTGCAGCGACAGATGCTCCTATTATTAAATTGGTCAATGGTATTTTGATTAAAGCCGTGCAGGATGGAGTCTCTGATATTCACGTTGAGCCTTATGAAAAAACCATGCAGGTTCGCTATCGTAAAGATGGGTCACTTTTTAAGTCTATGAACCTGCCTCTGACCATCAAGAATGCCATGGTAGCTCGTCTGAAGATCCTTTCAGATCTTGATATTACCGAGCGTCGTATTCCCCAGGATGGTCGCATTAAAATGCGATTGGGGCGTTCTCGATCGGTAGATTTTCGTGTTTCAACTCTTCCCACCCTGTTTGGTGAATCTGTTGTATTGCGTATTCTTGATAAAGCGTCACTGAATGTGAACTTGACCAAACTGGGTTTTGAAGAAGAGACCTTTGAGGCATTGAAGCGTTGTCTCGAACGTCCTCAGGGGCTGCTTCTGGTTACAGGTCCTACGGGATCAGGCAAAACAGTTACTCTCTATTCTGCTTTAAACTCATTAAATGCAGAAGATATCAAAATTCTAACCGCAGAAGATCCTGTGGAGTTCAACTTTAAGGGAATCAACCAGGTTAATGTCCATGCCGACGTCGGGATGACCTTTGCAGCAGCGCTTAAGGCCTTTCTACGTCAGGATCCTGATATCATTATGGTCGGTGAGATTCGAGATATAGAAACAGCTGAAATTGCGATCAAGGCTGCCATGACCGGCCATCTTGTTTTTTCTACCCTTCATACCAATGATAGTGCGGCCACCATAGGCCGTCTTATTGATATTGGGATTCCGTCTTTTATGCTTGCCTCATCCGTTACAATGGTTCTTTCGCAGCGGTTGGGACGCAGGCTTTGTCAGAAATGTAAAAAACCGGAACAGCACGATCCCCAGGAACTTATCAGTATGGGGTTCAACGAGGACGAAGTTGATTACGTGATTACATATGGCCCTGTTGGATGCCCTGCATGTAATGGTCTTGGCTACAAAGGACGAGTTGGTTTTTTTGAGCTGATGGAGGTTACTGACGAGGTTGCAAAAGCAATCAGTGCCGAAGTCCCTGAAGATCAATTACGTAAGACATCTGTGCAGGAGGGCATGGTGCCACTGCGGAATGCTGCCATTGAAAAGGTACGACAAGGTGTTACCAGTGTAGAGGAAGCCCTGCGTAGAACCGTTATCCATGAAGAAAGCCTTCCTGCGTATCTGGTAAATCCTGATGTTGAAACGTATGAAGAAGGGGATGTTATAATCCGCGAAGGAAATACAGATGTAGATTTTTTCAAACTGTTAAGAGGCGGGCTTTCAGTTGTGAAGGGTGGAAAAAGGATTGCCGAACTCACCGAACCAGGAGAATATTTTGGTGAGATGGCGGTTTTGTCAAACGAACCTCGAAACGCATCCATTGTTTCTTTGGGAAGATCGGCGGTTAAACGATATCCTGGTGATAAACTAGATGAAATCATAGCCAAATATCCTGAGGTTTCCGGCCATCTTTTTCGAGCCATGGCAAGTCGCCTCCATAAATCCAACCAGATCATTGTTAAATTGGCTGGTGCAGGAAGCCGAAAGGCTTCACAACGTTCATAACGTACAGTCAAGACAGGTCATCTGAGTAGATTGCTTCCCGGTCATCAGCCCAAGATTTTTTGTTCAGCTGATTTATTCTTAACCGGAGAAGCGCTTACTTATCCTTTCACCTATGCAATTAGACAACAAACGAATTCTGATCATAAAACCCAGTTCACTTGGTGATATTGTTCATACCTTGCCTGTGGTTCATGCACTTAAACGTTGCTTCCCAAGTTGTTCTATTGGCTGGATAGTGCAACAGGGATTTGCCTCCCTGATTAAAAGTGTTCCCAGTGTTGACACAGTGTACCCGATACACATCCCCGCGACCAGTGACCCACTAGCTGGTCGATGGGCCTATTTCAAGGCCTTCAAAGCACTGATCACTACCCTTTGGGAGCTGCGTTGTCAATTTAAAGATAATTCGTATGATTTCATTTTAGATCTACAAGGCTCGTTTCGCAGCGGATTGCTCGGGCGGACAAATCCGGGAGGGATGCGTATAGGTTTTAAGGATGCAAAAGAATTAAACACTCTCTTTCAGCAGGAGCTGGTTACTGTCCCTGACAATGTGCAACATGCACTACAAAAAAATCTTTTTTTTTGTGATCATTTGAATGTCAAAGTAGCTGACGAAGATTTTAATATGGACATACGCTCTGATTTTACAGAGATTCAATCATTTCTTCATCAGCATGGCATTGCATCTGACAGCAAAATTATCTATGCAAATTCTGCTACCCGCTGGCAGACTAAGTTCTGGCCGATTCAGCACTGGGCAAAGCTTGCAGATCGTTTTTCTGCACAGGGAGTAGTACTGATTTTTGGTGGCAGCAGACAAGATGAAGCTTATATCAAATCAATTACTCAATTGATGGACTCTCAACCGGTTATAGCAGCAGGTAGATTTACTCTGCCGCAATCTGTTACCTTGATTCAACATTCCACCATCTATGTTGGTGTGGATTCCGGTCCGATGCATATAGCAGCCCTGTCAGGTATTCCTGTTGTGGCACTGTTCGGTCCCACTCACCCATCCAGAGTCGGTCCCTATGGTGTGAAACATTACATGGCACGTGCAGAAGGTCTTGACTGTTTAGAATGCAGAAAACGAACCTGTAAGCATCTTAGCTGTATGAAAGAAATAACTGTAGAAAAAGTTTATGATGCGGCCATGTCACTCATTGATTCAAAAATGGAAAAATCTGAATAAAAAAAATAACACCCCACAGGGGATATAACTATCGACCTGTTACTTCCAGGATGTAATATGAAGAATCGGATTTCTTTCTCAAACCAATGACTGTGACCATGAAAACAGCCCTTATCATCACTACCTATAATAAAAAAGATATTTTGCGTTTGTCTCTAAAAACAGCATTCAAGCAGACACTTGCTCCTTCGGAAATCATCATTGCAGATGATGGCTCTGCTCCAGATACTGCTGAGTTAGTGAGCCAGATACAAAAAGAAACTCAAATTCCTGTGTTCCATTGTTGGCAGGAGGATAATGGCTTTCGCCCAGCCAGGTGTCGAAACATGGCAATGGCGAGAAGCAATGCCGACTACTGTATTCTGATTGATGGAGATATCATACTGGATGAGCATTTTATTGAAGACCATGTCCGGTATGCTGTTCCAGGCTATTTTGTTCAGGGTTCCCGGGTAATCTTAAGTCAGAATGCAACAGAACAGATTATTCATTCAGGGGATATGCGAGTAAGTCTGTTTGGTCATAATGTTGGTAACCGAAAAAACTGCATCCGCTCGAATCTTCTGTCAAGGATGTTTTCCTTTAAAAATAGCAGAATGGGCGGAATAAAAACTTGCAATTTTGCCTTCTGGAAAAATGACGCAGTGAAAGTAAATGGTTTTAATGAGGACTTTATCGGGTGGGGACACGAGGACACTGAGTTTGCATCCCGCTTGATAAATATCGGTATCAAACGGCAGAATGTGAAATTCAACGCCTTGGCTTTTCACCTCTACCATCGGTCTCAATCCAGGAAATTTCTAGCCCAAAATAATGATTTACTTTCAAGTACGATAAGGCTGAAAAAGAAATGGTGCAGGAATGGACTGGATAAGCATATCGGACACTGTGAACACTGCACATGATTGTGCTTTTCAGTTTTGGGTCTGTTCAAGTCTGTTCCTGAAGCGGGCAATTGTCTTTTTAAGGTTGCGACGGTAGAAAAAACGTTTGATTGGGCTATTAGGCATAAGATTGTCTGCGACTTCTTGACGATTTGAAAAGGCATACTCAAGGTTCTTTGCTGGTATCTTTTTGTCAAGATGCTCCAGGTATCTCGTCATCGCCTGCAGGTTTTTTATTCGCCAGTGGTCAGTGTTTTCACCATGGCCATGCTTTTTCTTGAAAAGTTTTTTGTTTTGTTTCATCAGTTTGCGTACTGCCCCGCTCACTTTTGAAAAACTGCCCTTGCCACGATGGTAGACAAAAATCTTTTCGGTGATCATCAGCTGTTTTCCGGACTTTATGGCCTTGTAAACAAAATCGGTGTCTTCATAATAGCCAAGGCCAAAATCTTCATCTAAACCCTGTAACTCTTCGTAGAGTTTTTTTCGTATCAGTACGCAGAAAAAAATCAGGCGATCTGTCTGATAGTCTAGATTTGCTGAGTGTTTGCACCAGTGGATTCCCTGGTGCAAAATTTTCTCCGGATCCTTTTCCGAGGTGTAAATATGCTGGTCATTTCCACTGTTATTTGTTACCGGGCCCAGCATATCCCAGTGGGGATGTTTTTCCATAAGGGAGGTGAGACGAGAGATGGATCCTACAGGTACACGGGTATCGGTGTTGAGCAGCAGGAATAGTTCGGATTTTGCTGCTTGAACTCCGATATTGTTTCCTGCCGCATAGCCTTTATTTCCGTCAAGGAATATTAATTTGATTCTTGGATCTTTTTTTGCAGCCAGAGTCAGCTCTTTTTTTGTGGAAATACCTGAGTTATTGTCTACTACTATTATTTCTATGTTCTCAGGGGATTGAGCCAGGCTGCCAAGGCAAGGGCCAGTGGTTTCTTCAAAATTTTTGTAGGAAACAATAATTACACTGCAAAGGGGATGATTCATTATTTGACCTTCAGAAGTTCTTGGATTCGGTCACTACAGATCAACCCCATATTTTTTCTGATTTTATCTTCCGGCCAGTGCCACCAGGAAAGTTCCAGTAGGGACTTACAGCTTTCCTGGTCAAAGCGTTTTCGTATCATTTGTGCAGGATTTCCGGCAACTATTCCATAGGGAGGAACATCTCGATTAACCACACTGCAGGCTCCAATCACTGCACCTGAGCCGATGGTCAGGCCGGAGAGGATGGTTGCACCGTGGCCGATCCAGACATCATGGCCAATTATCAGGTCACCTTTTGTCCATGGGTGACCGCTGATGTTTTCAGCTTCCGGCCACTGACGGGTAAGTGCTGAGAACGGATACGTTGTGGCCCAGTCAATCCGATGATTACCACCAAGAAGAATGGTTACTTTTGAGGAAATAGAGCAGAATTTACCTATGGTCAGATGGGTTTGATCCCCATAGGAACGGATATCAGGGCGACCATAGGTATACTCACCGATTGTAAAGAGTGGATTATCGAATTGTTCCCTTGTGATGGGAGGTTTTTTGGGTGAGCGAAAAAACATAACAAATATATTTTAATAAAGTTGAACTTTAAAAACAAATTGTTTGGTAATAAAGTTTTTAAAAAGGTCTGTGTAGGCCTTACGTAACCGCATACCGATAAAGGGGACCAGGCGCAAGATATCGGAAGGGGCCAGGATACGGGTGCCAAAAATGATTTTAAGGGGACAAATATCTTCAAAAAAATAAGCAAAGTCAACTACTTTGAATCTGCATTGTTCAAGGAGTTCCCGGAAGCTTTTAATAGTGAAGAATCGCAGGTGAGTATGATCAAAGACACCGTAGTCCTCATATTTCCAGATACCGCGAAGGAGTCGAAATCGGCACTTCCAGTGGGCAATGGAACAGGTTGAAATAACCAGACTACAGTCGGGGTGCATCCACTGCTTGAGGCAATTCAATGTGAGTTCCGGCCTTGCAATGTGTTCTATTACCTGGGACATGAAAATGATTTGAAAGGGGCCATGTTCGTTGATATGCTTATCGATTTGTCGACAGATCGCGGAGTTTTCGATCGTTCCACAGAGTATGTCAAGTCCACGTTCACCTGCTCTCATGGCGGATTCTTTTTCGGTCTCTATGCCTAAAAACCGACACCCTTTTTCTTGAACCAGGTATTCTCCCATGTAGCCGGTGGCACAGCCAATTTCAAGGACGTGGCTGTCGGGAGGGATCATGTCCAGTTGAATCCGGTCAATGTTGTTGGGTTTGAGTCCCTGATAGTTGAATTTATCCTGATGGTATTTCAACATGAGTCTTTTACCTGTAGATGTGTTTGTCGGGAAACAGCAGGACAATACGGAATGCAACTGTTGAACATTTATTACTTGTTTTGATAATTCGGGCCGCTTATCCTGATGTTCTTTCGCAAACAATATTGATCTATCTGTTCCAGCAGTTGGTTTTGTATGGTTTCTGGTGCATTAAAACAGATATCCTTTCTCAATCCTCTGATATCTCTATTTTTCATTGAATGAGGTTTGTACCAGTTCCTCGGTCGTACATCATCAAAATCTATCAGGTAGAGTTTTTTACCGTTAAAGATAAAATTAGCCAGCCGGATATCACCGTGGATAAGATGAAGAGACTGAATGGCATCGATAGTATCGAGGATAGATGCCATTGCAGATGCTGCTTTTTCAGGAGAGTGACGCAGTTGCCTGAAATATTCTTCTCCCTGAATCCCTTCCACATATTCATATAAAAAATATGAAATACCCCGAAAAGGTCCGAAACGTTTTTCAATGTAGGCCACTGGTTGGGGAATGGAAACATTGTTGTTCTTTAATAGCTTGGAATAATACCAACTTCGACTCGATTTGGTTCGACGAAAATAACGTTTAAACTGCTGCCAACGCGATTTGAAATTATGGCGTTTAATAACGAGTTTCTTGCCATTGACTTCGATTATGCCTATCCTGGATTTGAAATTATTTTGAAGAACCGGGGTACCCGCTAAACAAAGGGAAGCGTCTGGATTATCAAAAATGATTTGCAACTCACGTGAATAAAATCTTTTTTCACAGATCAGATGAATTCTGAAATCATTTTTAATGAATAAATTTTCTGTCATAAAGTCAACCTTGATAAGGTTCTCGGGGAGGTTACATTGTAGAAAGGTATCATGAGACAGAAGATTGGTATGAAAAGTTTTTGTACAAAAAGGCACTGAACAGAGAGAAAAGCATTCCGGTTACATGTATCTGCAGATATGATTCGGCTAGCATGATAACTAGAAAAAAAACAGGAAAAGCCTGGCGTAGCGGAGTGAGACTATCTTTTATTCTGAATGCCATAACAAGTTGACAGAGAAAGATGCCTGCAAGACTGATGAAGCCGGCAAGACCGAATCGAGCAAGTAGTAACAGGTATTGGTTGTGAGGATTATCTGTAGTGGGCAGGGTTGGTGAATTGATTTTGTTGATTTTTGCATATTCATCAGCAAAATCACCGGTTCCCGTTCCGGTGAGCAAGTTTTCCTGTATGAGTTGAAGACTGTTTTTAGCAAACCAGACCCTAAGGCCCATAGAGGTGATTTCGTATGAACTGTATTTTTGTATTTCAGTAAATGTTTGGTTTGTGCGGTCTCTAAATGTGGAGGAACATTGATAGGTTGCTGTTATCAAGAGTGGTATGAGCAATAGTCCTGCCAGGAGTTTTATTTTGGATAGCCGGTAAAAATATTGAGAAAGTGTTAATGCCAGCAAAACAAAGAAGACTATCTGACCAGTACGCCCCACAGTGACAAACATGTTACAGGAGAGAAAAAGGAGCAGAGCAATTTGTAAGTATTGGGCAACAGGTTTGTTTCTGCCAAATACAAGATTTTGCAGAATAATATAGCATGCCAGGGCTAACATTGGATTGTATGTCACATGGGATGTGCCCTCAGTGATGAAAACTGATGAGGGAGGAAGAGTGATGAAGCCAAGTAAAACCAGATATGCCTTACAAGCCATAAGGAATATGGCTGATACAAAAGCAATCATATAATATTTTACGTGTTCTTGTTTAACCAAAGTAAGAAAAACAGGAAAAAGAAGCAATTTCCACTGTTTTTTCAGAATATGGAATCCCAAGCCCAAGTTTTCACTATAAAGCAGGCCAATGATATGTAAAGCAAGATACAGAAGGACTGCAATAGCCACAGGGTTGTGAAGTATTTCGTTGATTTTTTCTTTCATTTTGCCGGATATCAGCCAGCAAAGAAGCAGAAGGATAGCCAGGATTGATCCGGCAGATGTTGAAAGAGGTAATGCGAACGCAAAAAGAATAAGGAGCGGTGAGGCTGCGATTGTTATTTTTTGGCTGAGTGAATTCATAGTAAAGGCTTTATCCTAACACCGGTAAACGGTAAGTGAGGCCGGCATAAGTGCCTTGTTGGTATATCCAACTTGCTAATGTTAAACGAACTTTTCATTTTCTTGTTTTTTATGACAGCTTTTGAGGAGTAAGGCACTAAATACAGGTTGGAAAAACAAATAATATCTGTATCAGTCCTGGTACTGCAGATTATAGAGGGTTTCATACTCACCTTTGAGGCTGAGAAGATTGGTATGAGTCCCTTCCTCAACGATCCGTCCATCTTTAATAACAATGATTCTGTCTGCGTTTTTGATAGTTGAAAGACGGTGGGCAATAACCAGGGTAGTACGATTTTTCATGAGATTTTCCAGAGCTTTCTGGACTTCACGTTCCGATTCTGTGTCAAGTGCTGAAGTGGCCTCGTCAAGTATAAGAATGGGAGCGTTTTTCAGGATAGCCCTGGCAATGGAGAGTCGTTGCCTTTCACCACCTGAAAGTCTGATGCCTGATTCGCCGATGACTGTGTCAAAGCCATCAGGGAGTGCTTCAATAAATTTGAGAGCATGAGCCGCATCAGCAGCCTTTCTGATCTCTTCTTCTGATTTATTCTGGTCTCCATAGGCAATGTTCTCACGAATGGTATCGTTAAACAGAATTGTTTGCTGAGTGACAATCGCGATTTGATGGCGAAGTGATTTGAGTGTGACATCTTTTATATTGACATTGTCGATGAGCAGGGAGCCTTTTTCAATATCAAAGAATCTGGGGATAAGGTTGGTAAGGGTTGATTTTCCAGAACCGCTTGGACCAACAATGGCCAGAATTTCACCGGCTGGCACTGTAAGGTTAATATCCTTAAGTACAGGGTTTTTCCCATCATAACTGAACTGCAGATCCTGTAGGGTGATTGTTTTCTCAAAGGGAGCCAGGTCAGGAGCACCCGGCTTGGAAAGAATATCCGGTTTTTGATCAAGTAAGCCAAAAATTCTAACTGCCGCAGCGAGTCCCTGCTGAATAACGGCGTTGATTCTGCTGACTTTTTTGATCGGTTCATAGACCATTATAAGAGCTGTAAGAAAGGCAAAAAAGGTGCCTGGTGTAGCGCTACCGGCTATGACTTCTTTGCCTCCAAACCAGATAATAATGGCTATGCCAATACCGCCAATTATTTCCATCAGTGGATGCTGCACACAACGGTATTTTGCTCTTTTTAACATGGTTTTAAATAGTTTGTATACCTGAGCAGAAAAACGTTTGGATTCATATTGTTCCATGGTAAACGCTTTGACCACTGGAGCACCGGTGATGGATTCGTGCATGATATTTGAAATTTCAGCAGTTTGTTCTTGCATCGTGGTACTGATTCGACGAAATATCCTGCCGAATTTAACAATGGGGATTGCAGCAGCCGGGATCAAAACAAAGGAGATCAGGGCCATTTTCCAGTTCATGGTGAAAATTACAATGAGAAGAAAAATAACCTGGAAAAAATCACGCAACAAGCCCACAACCGCTGTGGATATTGCTGCCTGCATAAAATTAATGTCAGAAATAACTCGTGAGATCAGCTCACCAGTGGGAGTTTTATGGAAAAAGGAGAGCGATTGCAGATGAATATGCTCAAAGACCCTGGTGCGCGTATCGCGGATTACTGTCTGACCAATTTTCGCCAGAAGAAAATAATTCAGGCCATAAAAAAAACCTTTCACTGCAAATAGAGCAACCAGAGCAAAGGGTAGAACAGCCAGGAAATAGGCACTTTTTTCAAAAAAGATTTTATCCAGCAGGGGTTTAACCATATATGCCTGGGCAGCACTCAGTCCGGCAACAGCGAGTGCTGCAAACATGGCCAGCATAAATTGGTATTTGTAGGGTCGGATAAGGCCATAGAGGCGGGATAGTACGATTTTATTGGACATATATTATATAATGAATAAAAAAATATAGTTAAGATTCTGGAAAAAACTACCGCGCAAGGCGCGAATCTCATCATTTCAAAAAGTTCTGGGTCGGAGTTTCTCGACTCGCCCGTGCGGGAATGATGGCGCAAAAGCTTTTTTATATGATTGTCTAAGTGAAAAAGCAAAAAAATATATAATACCCTTATTCAGAGGTAGAAATAAAGGTGTTTTTGTGTTTTTGGAATGGAAACAATTGACCTACAATAATGGCAGTATTTCTGCAACATCAGCAGGGGTATCTACACTGGGGGAGTCGTGGTCTGTTACAGTTACCTGAATCTTATAACCACCTTCAATTACACGTAACTGTTCAAGCTTTTCACTATTCTCAAGTACAGAGTAGGGAAGATCAGTGTATGCCTGAAGAAAAGAATTTGAATAGGCATATATTCCTATATGCTTATAATACTGAACCTTTAAATCGTTGTCTCTGTTAAATGGGATTGCAGCCCTTGAAAAGTAGATAGCAAAATTATTTCTATCAAATATTACTTTCACATTATTGGGATTATTGATTTCTTTTTCATCTTTCATGCCATAAGCGAGGGTACCCATTGGCAGTCCCGGTATTTTTAAAAAAGCTTGTACCAGATCGTTGAGACATTCCGGCTGCACAACGGGTTGATCTCCCTGGATATTGACAATTACGTCATTTGCTTCAAGTTTCAATGATCTTGCGGCCTCTGCCACCCTGTCAGTTCCTGATCGGCATTTTTCCACAGTCATGATTACCTTGCCGCTAATCTGCTGAATTGAGGTGCCAATCGCATCACTATCAGTTGCTACATAAACGGTGTCGATCAAGGTGCTTTTTTGTACCTGTTCATACACACGTTGAATCATTGTTTTTCCCTGAATATCAGCAAGTGCTTTTCCGGGAAATCTTTTGGAGTCAAAGCGCGAGGGGATAATTGCGATAACTTTCATATTTATTTGTTTCCAGCGTTTGTAATATTATTTGTCGTTTTACAATATCAATACAATATGTTGACAGGTTTATCTACTCCCGCCTTGGCTTTTTTACAGCTTTTCAGCAGTAGTGTTGATTATAACCTTTATCGACCTGAAAATTTATCTGCAACTTATTATAGTTACAGGTATTCCTTGATCTTGGCAAGCAGTGAAGGATAACTGATTTCAAGCATACGGGCAGCCATGCTTTTATTGCCGTTACTGGCTTCAAGAGCCCTGGTGATAAGGTTTTTTTCAATGATTTTTTTTGCCTGTTTCAGGGAAAAAGTGCCCAACATTTCATTTATCTGGCTCAGAGAGGAGGATTTCTCGTGGGATGCGCTCAGGTCTCCAGGTAAAATCTGATCTGTTTCAGCCACAATGGCAGCCCTTTCGAGACAATTTTGCAATTCTCTGATATTGCCCTTCCATTCCCGGCCAAGAAGAATCTCCATAGCATCAGATGATACCCTTTTGATGCTAAGGTTCATCTTTTTGTTGAGCATGGTGAGGAAATGTACGCAGAGGTAGGGAATGTCTTCTTTTCTTTCACGGAGTGGTGGGAGATGCAGGGTGAGTACATTGAGGCGGTAGAGCAGGTCTTCACGAAACCGGCCTTCCGCTACTTCCTGATCCATATTTCTTGCAGTAGCAGTAATTACCCTGGCATTAATTTTTTTGCTTTTAACACTGCCAACTGGTCGTATTTCCTGTTCCTGAAGGACACGTAATAATTTTACCTGGAGGCCCAGGGAAAGCTCTCCTATCTCATCAAGAAAAATGGTGCCTGAGTCAGCTTCTTCAAACAATCCTTTCCGATCATTGTCTGCACCTGTGAATGCCCCTTTGACATATCCGAAGAATTCACTTTCAAGGAGATTCTCAGGAATACTGCCGCAGTTGATGGCAATAAATGGCTTATCCTTTCTGGTTGAATTCTGGTGAATACCTTTTGCGATAAGTTCTTTACCGGTTCCTGATTCTCCAGTTACCAGGACAGAGGTATCGTATTGTGCAACCTTTTTTGTAAGTTTTAAGAGAGAACGTATTGACTCGGAATGGGCAATAATATCCTGAAAGGAGTCTGTTCCCTGCAACTCTTCCACCTGTGCCTTTAAGCGGATGTTTTCTTCCTGTAATTCAAGATGTTCTTTTGCTTTTTCAAGAACCAGAAGGATTTCTGCCGTTTTACATGGTTTGGTTATGAAGTCATAGGCACCGGATTTCATGGCTTCCACAGCATCATCAATGGTGGCATAGGCAGACATCATGATGATGATCGGGCTTGGGATGACATCTTCCAGGTTCTTCAGGAATTCCAGGCCATCCATTTTGGGCATTTTCAGATCACAGAGAATAAAAGGAAACGGAGCTTTGTTTTGAATGGCCAGGGCTTGCTCACCATTTTCTGCCATGGTGACCTGGTAACCAGCTTTACTGGTGACAACAGAGAGCATGTGTCGCATGTTTTCTTCATCGTCAATGATCAGAAGACGTTTTTTGTCTGTCATGCCTTATCTCCTTGCCGGGATGGTGCCTTGGGTTGTGAGGAAATGGGAAGTGTGATGCTGAGAGTAGCTCCCTGGCCGGTTTGGGATGATAGAGTGATCTGGCCACCGGAATTTTTGATCAGATTGTGGGCCACAGCAAGACCTAATCCTGTTCCTTTTCCAACCTCTTTAGTGGTAAAGAATGGGTCAAATAGAGTGTCTTTATGTTCAGGGGAAACACCGGTACCATTGTCTTGAATAGCGATTAAAATAGCATTCCCATTTTTTTCTGATACCTTGTTTTCTGTGCTGAGGGTGATTGTGCCATTTCTTTTATCTTCTGTTTCTTCAATGGCATCAATGGAGTTGAGGATGCAGTTTAAAAAAACCTGACGCAAGTTGTCACTATTAATTGTAACCTCATTGTTTGCAGCTGAAAAATCAGTTAAATAATCGATAGGGACTGAAGTTTTTCTGACACGAACTGTGGCAATCAGATCTTGCAGAAGAGCGTGCACGTCAACTTTTTCAATAGATGATGCAACAGGGGATCTGGAGAGATCAAGCAGATTTCTGATAAGAGCATTGATACGGTTAAGCTCTTGAACTGCACGGGTGCAGAAGGATTTTCTGTCTTCATCACTCAATGAACTGTCCGTGAGTAGATCAATATAGCCCTGAATGATACCAAGCGGGTTGCCAATCTCATGGGCAAGGCCTGCTGAAAGCCTGCCAATGGAGGCAAGTTTTTCTGTGCGTACCATTTCGTTGCGATTTTTCTGTAGTTTGTCATTTGCGTTTTTTAAAGACTCAACCGTTGATCGGAGTTCCTGCTTGTCGACATCAATTCTTGTCAGCAGACGGTTAAGGCTGAGAGAAAGTTGGGTGAATTCCCCCAGGCCTTCTCCTGAAAAAAAACTGGTGTCGCTTAGATCGGTGCGCGAGTCTGCAAGGGACGCAAGGCGTTGAATTGGCTTGATAACAAGGTGTAGCAGACGTGTAAACCCAATGGTTGTAAAAATGATGACATTAACAGCCAGGTAAGCAAAAAATATTTTTTGTGCCTTACGGATGGAGGTGCAAACCTGTTCCAGGGAACGGATGAGAGCAATTGAACCCTGGTTCTTCTGGTTGATATGCAGGGGAATGGCCATCCGTAAATATTGCTTTGTGAGAAAAAAGCCGTTCCAGGTCATGCCGGAATAGATTGTTTTTGTCTTACCAGTGGCAGCCGCTTTTTTGAGTAGAGCCGTGAGAGAAGCATCTGTCTGGCAGGAACCGTGTGATTGGATGCCGCCTTTACTGTCTTGCCATTGGAGGCAGATGATGCCGTTTTCGTTGAAATAGTTGCTGATTTCTTTTGTGAACATCTGGGGTGCTGTGATTTTGTCATCAGGAGAAATGGAGGCAGCCGCTATATGGAGGAGTTTCTCGCTGACCTGTGTTTCCTGTTGAATTCCATTGCGCTGCCAGAGCATCAGGATAACAAAACCAAACAGAAACATACTGACAAAAAGCAGCATAGAGAGAGTGAGCCCCAGTTGAACTTTAAGGGTATGCATTTCAGAAGACAGAAGCCAGAAGACAGACGTCAGATAGGCACGATTGTATGATAGTTTTCATTGTAGTTATTTTGTTACTTAGAAGGTGAAACCTGATAACTTGTCTAAGCGCTGTCCTGTAACTGTATAGGAGTTGTCCATATCTGTGCGGGCATGCTGGAGAACTGATGGGGTGTTCCTGGATAGTTACGATTATTTTATGAGTATATTGAATGATAGCAGAAAGGAGGAGGAAAAAAAAGGTTGAAGGCTAAAGCTGGTTCCTTCGTCCGTGATGATCTTTCCCGGAAAAATAATTGAGCCAGGAAGAAGTACGGTCAAGGGACCAGTCCTTAGGTGGCAGGGACTGTAAACCATGTAGATTATTACATTCAGGTTCTGTGCCACGGTGATAGCTGCGAACCCAGAAACAGAGTCGCTCTTCCGGGTAAACTTCGCAAAACCCATTGAGGGAACCACCGCAAGGTCCATTAATCATTCTTTTGGGGCAGCCGGATTGCGGGCAGAGGTAGGATGATTCTGCAAGAGTACAGTCTCCGCACATACGACAGTGGAAGAGAAGTTTTTTGCAGAGATGTTCAAACATGGTGTACAAACGATTGAAAAACTTATTCTTCAATGCTGTGATGCTGATTTGTTTTGCAATAGGGAAAAGCGCCCCTTTTTTGTTGAACACCTGTCTATGGATCAGATCGTTAACGCTGAACAGAAAGGGAAGGCTTCGTTTTCTAGGACTATGTAGACAATCCCTGTGGAGATACCAGGTGAACGGTTCAGGAAAATGTACTTTTTCTCTCAGGTCTTTCCCGTTAAACGTTTCAGCTTTGTCGAGCAGAAATGAAATTTTATCAAAGTCCAGATTGTTTCCGCCCAAATGTATCCCTGCGTATCCCATTTCACGTAAAGCCGCTATCATCTTTGCAGCTCGCAGTAGTCTGGCCTCTTCACCTTTGTCTCTATTTAGGGCTTCATCTTCCATATGTTGCAGGAGTTTATCCGGCAGAATAACTCCGGGAACCCGGCCTTTATTCATGACACGGGCAACGGTCAGGCTTGGCACAAAAACGTTGGCAATAATGGGAAGGTTAATTTGCTGATCCCTGGTCAGACGTATGAGCTCTTCGTATTTTATCATGTCATAGCCAAGTTGACTGATAACAAACTGGGCGCCGCAGTGGATTTTTGTGAGCAATTTTACATATTGCCAGACCTGTTCGGATTCAAGAGTTTTAAATGGAGAGACCACGCAACCAGCAAAAAAATCCATACTTGGAAGACCCATTGCCTGACCGGGCGCGCCTTTTTCGACCATTGAGTTATGGCGCAGATGATCAATAAGGGTTAGGAGTTGGGTGGAATCAAGATCAAAAACAGGCATGGCCTGGCCATGATATCCGTAGCGCGGATAGTCTCCCCCAAGGACAAGAAGATTGAGAAGATCATGGCGATGACATTCAAACAACTGGCTTTCTGTCATGTTGCGGTTTTTATCTTTTAAAGAAAAATGAAGAAGTGGCGAGATTCCCATGGCTTGAATATCAAGTCCCAGAGAAGTAGGAGCTAGAGCAGGGTGCCCACCGGGATTGTCGGTGATTGAAAAAGCTTTGATTCGGCCATCATTTTTAGCATTTTCAGCAAGTTCGAGGATTTTGTCAAGCTTTTTGCCGCCGGAGCCACGCCCTGGAACAAGCTCGTAAGTGATCGTGAATTCCCGGGTGTTGACAAGGGACGTACGAAAAATATTGCTGCTTGGCTGGGACATTAGTGGGGGGTCCTGTTTTTTTCCTTGCGTGGGGTTCATGACAATGAATACATTGTATGCATGAATGATGAAAATGAAACAAGAAATTTGACTGTTATTGATGGACTGTTACGCGAAGTCGGGCTTATAGGCGCAAGGGAACATGATTTTCACATAACTACTCTTGCTGGAGATGGATCCAGCAGGAAATTCTGGCGGATTGCCCACGCAGATAAAAGTTTATGCCTGGCTGTGGCTCCACCGTCAGCAGATACGAAGGATCTGGCTGAGGCTGGATCTGCACGATTTATTGGATTGCATCTGTTGAAACAAGGTGTTCGGGTGCCAGTCCAGTACGGATGGGACAAAGAAACCGGGATTTTGCTTTTTGAAGATCTGGGTGATTGTAAGCTACATGATTTTGTTTTGGAAAAGCAAAGAGCTGAAGACTTCCTTCCACGGATCAGTAAATTGTACAGGCAGGTGGTTAGGGGCTTGGCTCAGATGCAGGTTCGAGGCGCAGAAAACTTTGATCCTGCCTGGTGCTGGGATACGCCCTGTTATGATAAAAGATTGATGCTTGAGCGTGAATCTGACTATTTTCTTCGCGCATTCTGGCAGGATTGGTTTGGTCGTGAAAAGCCTTCCGGCCTGCAGGAGGAGTTTGTTTATCTGACAGATAAAGCTGCCCTGATTCCCTCTGATTTTTTTCTTCACCGTGATTTTCAGTCTCGTAATATAATGCTTTACAGGGGGGAACCCTGCTTTATTGATTTTCAGGGCGGACGTTTGGGACCCTTGGGCTATGATCTGGCATCTCTACTTATCGATCCCTATGTTGCTCTTCCTGATGATTTTCAGGTCGAGTTGCTGGAAATGTATTTGGATGAATTGGAAAAGATTACACCGGTGGATCGCAGGAAGTTTATAAATGAATATTTACTTTTGGCTCTGCAGCGGAATTTGCAGATTGTTGGTGCTTTTGCCTTTCTTTCAAAGCAGCGGAAGAAAGATTTTTTCAGCCAGTTTTTAAAGCCTGCGCTTGTTTCCTTGAACAAACTTTTGGATTATGAGATTTTTTCGGATATGCAAATATTGAGAAAAACAGCTTTTTCTGCAGTAAAAGATTTTCGGTGAGGTGTAGGCTTGACCCTATCTGTTTTCTAACCCGGTTCAACCGGAAACAATTCAGTTCACTGGATAAGTGCCTTATCAGAATATGTTCAAAAAAAACAAGAAAATATTCTGTAAGGCACTAACACCGGTGATGAACGGTAAGCCGGCATAAGGGCTCATTCAAAAATAAGTTCGTAATTATGAGGTGTAAGATGAATGTTTAGGGAAACGATCTGTGATTATTTAACCGCAGGTGCCCCGCAGGAAATGCCCTTGGGGTGCGTAGCCGAGTTACGTTGAGGATTAAATAATCGCATAGCGTTTTTCTAAATGTTTATATTGCGCCTCAGAGTACGAAGTTATTTTTGAATGAGTCCTAAGTACCTTCACCAAATTCTTTTCAAAAAAACATGAGATAAGCGTAGACTTCGAAAGAATTTATAAGGTACGAAACAACAAGGGCCATTCTTCTTGATCATTTGTCAGGATTCTGTAGTAATACGACTGTACGACTGTATTATATTTATTAAGAAGTGAATGATACTTGAAGGATTTTTTCATATTTTTAAAAGGATAAAAATGAGGAAAATTTACAAATTAACCCACCCGAAAATTAAAGTCGATAGACTGGTGGAAGGTGTAAGACACGATGTTAAAAAATACGTTAAACGAGAGCGTAAAAAACCGCTGCCAAAGGGCGTTGATTATTGGGATTTTGACTGCAAATTCGGCAATACGGTTGAAGCGTTGCAGGAGATTCACCTTGCCGAGATGAATACGTACATTGATCAAGCCAAAGAGCAGCAGGTTGAGTCGTTTTGTATTGAAATTCAAGTAAAGCCAGGGTACAGAATGAAAAAATCTGGCACCTGATGAATTTGTCAGATGAGAAAAGAACAGGGTGAAAAATGGGATGTATTTCCATGGAGTTGAAAGAACTTGGAATGGATAGTTGGGTTGAAGACCATGCTCGTAAGTCCTGTGCAGCTGAACAACGAATAGCCAGGGTGATGGTGGTTGACAGGGGGCAGTATACTGTTAGATCTGAGCATGAAGATGTACCTGCAAAGGCAACACGCAAATTCATGAAAGCGACCACGTCGTCCATTGACATGGCATGTGTCGGTGATTGGGTATGTATGGATAACCAGGACTCAGAAGAGTATGCGAGCATCCATGCTGTTCTGCCAAGGAAATCATTTCTGCGCCGTAAATCAGCAGGCAAGAGTACCAGGTTGCAGATGATCGCAGCAAATATTGATGTGATGTTCATTGCTCAATCGTGTCACTACGATTTTAATGTGAGCAGACTTGAACGGTATCTGGTGATGGCGACTGAAGGCCATGTTGCACCAGTGATTATTCTGACCAAAACGGATCTGGTGAGTACAGATGCATTGCAACAACTCATAACGGAAATTCGTGACCAAGGGATTACCGCCAGGATTATTGCTCTCAGTAATGTCACCGGTGCTGGCTTGAACCAGGTAAGAGAGAGCATGGAATGCGGAAAAACATACTGTCTTGTTGGTTCCTCCGGAGTTGGTAAGAGTACGCTCATCAACCAACTCCGAGGCGATGACACCTTGAGGACACAGACAGTAAGTACTTCCGGAGAAGGACGACACACGACGGTTCGTCGTCAACTTTTTGTTCTTGAGCAGGGTGCTTTGTTAATAGATACCCCGGGAATGCGAGAGGTTGGTATTCTTGCCGTCAACGATGGAATGGATGACAACTTTTATGATATCCATGATCTTGCTTTGCAGTGTAGGTTTACCAATTGCGGCCATGGAAATGAACGTGGATGCGCGGTGTTGCAGGCAATCAAAGAGGGAGCACTGCACCTGGAACGCTATCAGAATTATGTAAAGCTCAAGACGGAATTAAAGATCAATGAGAAGTTGAATTCTCATAAGGGCAAAAAAAACAGACCATCCGGACATGTTATTCATCATGTAAGGAAACGTACGAGTAAATGATGAGGCCTAAAAGCTACATCAAGTCTTCGACCTGGAATAACGAGTAATCATGAGTAGAAAAAACAAACGCCGCCGCTATAGACTTATAATTGTTTTTAATTAAACCTCGTGCTTTGCACGAGTGACCCTAAAAGTTCGACTTTTACGGCGAGAATTTTTTACCCCACAACATTGGTAGTTGAATCAGATAACAATTTGTCAATTTACCTTGTGACGAGGGTGAGTGAACAAGTTTTATTATATTCTTTCGGTTTTGCTGCCTTAGACGGAAGCGATTTGTGAAAAAGTTTAGAATAACCATTAATCTGTATATTTACGAAGGTGTTTGTATAACCGTTGAACCCCAGCCCCCTTCGAGGGGGCTTCCCCAAACCACGTCCTCTGGGCGTGGTCGGTGATT
>JAYEOK010000146.1:0-7272 GCA_034722915.1 Thermodesulfobacteriota bacterium
CAAGGCACTTATACCCCTCGAGGGGGTACTGAAATGAGTGCCGGCTTACCTTACCGTTTACCGGTGTTAGAAACACAATACTCAAACTCCGACAGTGCTTGCCGGATCTTTTGCTTTCAGCACAAGCTCTACCTTCTCTTCCAGTTCATCCCGATCGATTGGTTTGACACAATACTCATTTGCCCCCAGACTGATAGCTTCACGAGCAGTCTCAACAGTAGGATAGCCGGTGAGCATGATAGCTTTCATGGCAGGCTGTGCTTCTTTCAGTAAGCCCAGCACCTCAACTCCACTCATCTTTTTCAGCTTGATATCAAGAATAGCCAGATCTACTTTATTTGTCTTGGCATATCCAATAGCTTCATCTTCTTCTGTGAAACTGTGGACGGAATGTCCTTTTTTAGAAAGGATCTTCCCAATTAGAATTGTTGCATCATGCACATCATCCAAAGCTAGAATTTCAGCCATTACTTCACCTCTATTTATCAGTTTTTCTATGCAAAAGTCTATGGTTAATTGACTTTATTATTTTCTATTACAGAAACGGGTTCCCGCAGAGATGCAGGAAGCTTGACATGAATGGCGGTTCCTTTCACTGTCTCACCATTTATATTCACAGGACTTTCAACTTCTATGGTCCCCTCATGTTCCTGAATAATTCCATAGGAAACGGAAAGGCCCAATCCGGTTCCTTTGCCAACTGATTTGGTGGTAAAAAACGGATCAAATATTTTACTTCGAACATCTTCCGGAATACCATGCCCGGTATCACGTATTGTAGCCACGACACAGTGACTCACTTCTTCGTAATACGTGGAGATAACCAGCTGGCCCTTCCCCTGCTTCTCCATGGCATGGTGTGCATTGTTAACAAAATTAACAAAAACCTGGCGTAATTTCTCTGTGTCACCAACAATTCCGGGCAGACCTTCAGTGAAATCACGTTCAACATATATATGATCCATATTCAGAGAATGTTCGGTTACAGCCATGACATCCTCCAACACTTCATTAATCATAAGATTTTCACGGGCACTTTCCGACTGGCGTGAGAACTTCAGCAGGTCTGCAACAATTTTACGGCAGGCCTTGGTCTGACGTTCTATCACCGCAAGACTCTGCCCTTCTTCACTCTCAGGAGTAAAATCATCCATCATCAACTGAGCATAGCCAAGAATGACCCCCAAAGGAGTATTGATCTCATGGGCAACACCAGCGGCCATCTGTCCAACCGAAGCCATTTTCTCACCTGAAGCCAGCTGTTCCATCATATTCCTCAGCCTGGTGAGATCCTTGGCAATTCCCTCGCAGGCAATAAAGACACGAGCATCGTCATACACTGCAGTGGCTGAGAGGAGGACATAGACAACAGTTCCATCAGCACGGACAAACTCAACTTCCAGATCCTCGACAAAGCCGGTTGTAACAATCGTCTCAAAATAGTGATCCAGATCTTCTCCATTACGAAAAACATCATGCATCTCCAGTTTTGGATCTTCTTCCATGGAATACCCCAACATCTCCAAACCAGCCGGATTCATTTTCACCAGTCTGGTTTTTGCGTCACAAAAATAGACCATATCCTTGGAATTAGTGAAAAAATTACGGAATTTTTTCTCTGATTTAGAAAGCTCCATGGTGCGTTCTTCAACCATTCCCTCAAGGTTCAGATTGAGCTTACGGAGTTTTTCTGCTGAAACCCCAAGCTGGAAATTGGTTTCATTAATTTTGCGAGCCTTTTTCTGGATGGCTCGATATCCTTCTATTCCTTTATGATAATAAACTGTGACAGCAGCAAGGGATATCATCAACAGTGTGTTGAACCCCCCGGACATGGGCGCCAGGACTTTCCATTGCGCGTTATGACCGTAAATCAGCAAAATCTGTTTGAGAAGATGCCCAACCGCTCGAGAAACTGCAAAAGCAGCCAAGGTAAGACAGAAATAGAACAGAAAGCCCCAGAGAAAATTATCAGGCTGCCTTCGGGTCAATAAATAAGCGTAGCGAAGGGAGAGGAATGAGAGAATAATAATAATCAAAGATCCGACCATATCTACGACTATGCCCGGCATCATTGGAAGGCTGCTCATATCTCCTCCTTCTCTAGACTGGCCCGATAAATCGACCTCATAGCTATGAAAAGACAAATAAAGGCAGGGACACTGACAAGATGATCAAGGGTAGTAAAATAGTACAGAAGTTTTACTGTGTTAAATGGCCCTTGCAAATGAATACTTAAATAGTTTGAATGTACTGTAAAATATGAACTATGGACAGAACCGGCAAGGGCGTGTCCAGTTAAAGCCACCACATTCCAGATAATCATCAGCACACAGAAGACCTGGAGGAAACGCCAGCCACGTGAGCGAAATTCACTGCGTTGAATATCCCAGGCGAGATAAGAAAGTGCTGCAGCATAAAAGATGTGGGCCATTTGATGGACATACAGACCTTCGGGAGGCCCATGGCTTTGAACAGCCCAGGCATTTCCAGGAAACACAGTCAGTACAAAAAGGAGGAGAAACGGAAACGTTCTGTGCATTTTCTTGCTAAAATCCATAATGACTCCATACAACATATTAACGATTACCACAAAATCGTTATTACCTGCCCTCCACAAGAGGCAGTGACCCACATCAGATACAATCGTTGCAGGTCTAATGCCAGACTGCAGACGCCCGTTAAAAGAAATCATTACTATAACATATCAGCAAGTTACAGCACGAGGAGCGCTTACAACTCAAGACTAATTCCCACAAACATGCAACAAAAAAACCGCACTGCAACAAAAAAGCACCCTGCAGTTACTTACGAAAATGAAAGTCGCCAATCAATTCTGTCTAAAATCCTGCGACTTAATATGGTAGCGCCGCATCAGGCGCTGGAAGCCTTGGCGTTCCATGCCGCTCGCCCGGGAAGCAGTTGACACATTACCACTACTTCTTGTCAGGGCATTCGCCAGATAACTGGAGGTAAAAGCAGTAATCACTTCCTCTTTTGCCACTTTATAGGAAGGTTGATCAATGCATAGGGGGACTTCTACGTTAGAACTGTTTGATTTGCCTTCTTCCAGTTCCTCAGGACTGAGAAAATCAGGAGGAGTGATGATATTGGTAGACGCCAAAAGGACAGCTCGGTTAATCCTGTTCTGGAGCTCACGCACATTCCCCTTCCATTCCCGTCCCATAAGACATTTCAAAGCCTTTGGGGAAAGCTCCATCCCTTCCCGTTCATACTCTTTAGAATACCTTTTTAAAAAATGGAGGGCCAGCAGAGGGATATCTTCGCTTATGTCAACAAGAGAAGGCATCATCACAGTCATGACATTTAAACGATAAAAAAGATCCTCTCGAAATTCTCCGCTGGCCATTTTAGCTTCCAGATTCTGGTTAGTCGAGGCCAGAACACGAACATCAACTTTGACAGTTTTGGTTTGCCCTAAAGGCTGTATTTCCTTTTCCTGAAGCACCCTTAAAAGCTTGGTTTGCAAAGAAACCGGGATGTCGGCAATTTCATCAAGCAGGATGGTAGAGCCGGCTGCCTCTAAAAAAAGCCCATCTTTGTTCTGATCTGCTCCGGTAAAAGCGCCTTTTACATAACCAAAAAGTTCACTTTCCAAAATATGCTCAGGCAAGGCAGGACAATTGATAGTAATCATCTTCTTCTTGCTGCGTTTACTCATGGCATGAACAGTTCTGGCAGCTACCTCTTTTCCGGTACCGGACTCCCCCCGGATTAGAACTGTTGCATCACTTTGCCCAAAGCGGGTTAACAACTCAATTGCCTGCTGCAGAGGAGGACTCTGGCCGATAAATTCAGTGGGTCGATCACTCTTTTCCAGTTCTTCATGTAACTGAATATTTTCACGGAGAAGCTGGGTCCGCTCAAAAGCACGTAGAATGATCTGACTGATTTTAGTGTTATCAAAAGGTTTTTCCAGAAAATCATAGGCCCCTTTTTTCAGCGCCTTGACTGCCATCTCAATGGTTCCATAAGCTGACATGGCAACCACACTGATATTACTATCTAAATCATGTACTTTTCCAAGAAGCTGCAAGCCATCCATATCAGGCATAATGATATCAGTGAGGATCACATCTGGCCGCAGGGAAGGTAAAAGACTCAAAGCCTCAATTGCAGAATGGGCAATATACACCTCACAGTCACATTTTTTTGAAAGAACCTTTCGCAGGAGGATGAGTAAAGCCTGCTCATCATCAACAATCAAAAGGCGTTTTTTAGCTTTGCTTCCAGCCATCTCAAATTTGACTTTGAAAGTCTCTAACCAGGTGTTCAACCATTTCATCATCTTTGAGGCGCATGTCCATTAATTTCGTTATCCCAAGAAGGCGCCCCACGACCTTTAGCCGCGTCATAATCTCCTCTGCATCCAGTTGTTGTATCCTGGCATCGAGCAGATCCCCCTTGGGACTAACCTGAAAATCATGGGCCAGAAGAACAGCCTGAACAAAATCAATCCTGAGGCTACGCCCGGAGAAATCGCCTCCTCCTCCTGCAAATCGAAACTGACAATAATTTTTTGCGGCATCAGTTGAGCACATAGCATCTACCAGTGTAAAGTGATACCCAAAACGCATATTAAGATTCACGTAATTATCACTAACAACGGCAAAGCTTCCAAATTCAGAAGAATCCTTATTTGCGATTCCACCAGCCAGCGCAATATCGTCAAAACTTTTCCAGTCAAAATGGGAGCGCTCCTCCCACTCTACACTGGGATGAGTTAACCCATCCCATAGAGCAAGAAACGGCTTGGAGCTGATCTCTTCCACACGGACACCTTCACTTGCAGCATCTTTTACCTGCAGACCGCCCCCCACATCAAGAAAGAATATATCCAGAGGAAGGTCGCAAATCAGCTTTCTCTTGCCCTTAGCTCTCCCACTGCCTCTGTCTCCGAGAGAAAACATAGTTCGCACAGCCTGCTCATGACAGAACCTTATGATATCGTGGAGAGAACGACAGGACTCAGCAACAAAATCCTTTGATTCAGGATCAAGAAGGTTCAGGGGAGTCACAAAACCCAGCAGACCGTTCAGTCTGCGATAATACGGGAGGGCCTTTTGTGCCTCATGCTGAGGGACAGGCTTTTCTGCAGGCACACAGTTTCCCTGCCACACCTCCTGAATATCAGCAAAAAGGCTCAGTTCTTCACCTTGAGCAATATCTTCAATATGATTGCCGACTGCCAGAAGCAGAGGAACACCAAATTCCCTGCATACAGTCGAGAAATGGCCTGCCACAGAGCCAAGTTCAGCCACTACGCCACGTACCTGTTTCAGGACACGAACAGCAGAAGGTAAGGTTTCCCTCAGTATCAGGATTGACCCTTCAGGAATCTTTTCCAAAGGATGCTCAGGGTCAACCACATAAGCCAGGCCACTGGCCTGCCCCATCGCAGCTGTCACACCTGCCTTGAACAGCAGGCTTCCATTGTCTGCAAGAGGTTCAACGTTTTTGGGAGCTGAAAGGGAATCCTGGATATCCAGCGGTCGGCACTGCAAAAACATAAGTTTGCCCTGTTTGTTGATTGACCATTCCACATCTCTTGGAGAATCATAATGATCAGCGAGTATCTGCCCCTTTTCCCTGAGATAGGCAAGTTCCTGACCTGATAATATGTCATTGTCTCCACCTTCACTTTCATCGGTTCCGTAAGATTCCGGAATAATCATACCACTGACAAGTGCGTCTCCATAGCCCCGCACAGCATGGATAGACACCTGCTTTTCTTTATTTATCCCTGATGGGTCAGCTGTGTATAAAACACCACTGGCCCTGGCATCTACCATCTCAAGAACCAGGGCTGCCATACCGGTTTCTTCGTCACCAAGGCCTGAATGAATACGATATGCCAGAGCTTCAGGTGTATATTTACTGCAAACTACTTTACGCCAGGCATCAATGAGCTCATCACCTGGGAGGACATTAAGCATTGTCAGATACTGTCCTGCAAATGAACAGGCACCATCCTCATTCAAACCACTACTTCGTACAGCCATAACAGGTTGATTCTCAACCCTTTGTGAAAAATCATTCCAGGCTATTGACACCGCATCACAGATTTCTGATGGAATCTCTCCATTCATGATTAAATTTGTAAGCTTTTGCGATGCATCAACCAAATTTTGTGGGCTCTCGATGTCAATGGAACTGAGAATAGCATCAATGGGTCGGCGAAGATCGTTGTAGGTTATAAAATAGTTAAAACTGTTTACCGTGATAACAAAACCTTCAGGGATGGGAAGATTGAAGGTCTCACTCAGTGCAGCAAGTTGCGCGGCTTTACCTCCCACAAGACTATCCTTGTCGGCAACCCCCTGCAAAGGACAGACAAAAGGAGGCCCAAAGTCCATTTGAGGTGGGGCTAGTAAAAATTTGGAGTAAAAATCAAACTTTTTATAATAATTTCTGACTGTAACATACGTCCCAGGAGACATGCTTTCCAGGCTCTCGACCATTCCCAGTACACTTGCCGAAAAAGTTTCGTATTGATTACGAATGGAGCTGAAATCTACTTTTTTCCCTTGATAATACAGAGCTTCCAACTCTGCCATTCCTTCATGAGTCTGCCCATCGTATTCAAGAAGTTCCTGAAAAGATTCATATGTTGAACGTAATACTGCGCCAGGGGAAAAAACTCTATATGTCCAATACTTAAAAAGATTGTTTACCGGCATTAGTTAGCTCTCAGATACATTTAGGCAAAAAAAGTAATTTAGCAAATTTGATGGCATCGTAACAAGTCGCCACTTTTCAACGCAAAACCCGCAACCATATAAATAGCAACAATCGCGCTTAGAATCCATAAAAAAGTATCCAGTCATGCCTTTTGCAAAAAACAGGCCTTTCTTTGCAAATATAGGCATTTGAAAGAATATCAGCAGATGCCCTGCAGGAATCCCCCTGATTCCGGCCACAAATGTTACTGGACGCATATAGTAAAAATTACAACACCGGTAAACGGTAAGTGAGGCCGGCACTCAGTTCAGTACCCCCTCGAGGGGTATAAGTGCCTTGGTTGTATATTCAACCTCCTAACTTTAATGTATTTTTCGTTTTCTTGTTTTTTATGATAGCTTTTCAGGAGTAAGGCACTGATATCGTTTTCCTGCAATAAGGCCTTGTGAAAAAACTTCCAGAACCTCTCCCCCAAACCTCATTTCACAAATGCTTAAAAAGAAAATATGTAGGCTACATGGATTTACTATCATTTCATCGTACTCGCCCCCGGCGATGAGGCGTTTTCAC
>JAYEOK010000146.1:7372-13101 GCA_034722915.1 Thermodesulfobacteriota bacterium
CATCATTTCTTAACAAACCATAAACCTGTATTTTTATGAAAGTCAGGATTGCCTATAGAGGAAATTTTATGTATTGTAGTTGATTACATTTATAAACTTGACACTTTATTTGTCTCTTTGGCGCTCATCATAAAAACAAATATTTACCATCCTTTTGGGGGAAACTGTTATGGGTAATACAACCAAAATCATAGGCGGTAGTGCTTTGGCTTTAGCTATCGTACTGATGTTCCTACTTTTTTCAATGTCCACCAGTAAGCAGCTAAAAATTGATGCACAACACAGTGAACAATTGGTCCAGCAAAAGGTTCAGGAAATAGAAGCTCTTCATCAGCAGCTTAAAACGACTGCTGCTGCAGCGGAAAGTGCCAAAGCAAAAAACTCATTAATTCCGGAACTCAAAACCGCAATTAATACCGGTGAGAAAGAAAAGCTTGCGTTTATGGAACAACGTGAAAAAGAAAAACAAGCGTACATGCAACAACATGAGAAAGAAAAACAAGCGTATAGAGAACAACTTGAGGAATTACAGGCTGGACTGCAAACGCAATTAAAAACCGGGGAGGATCGTTTAGCAGAATTAACCAGTTTACAAAAACAATTTGCAGAAACAAAAAAATCAAAAAATGCTGCTGACACTCAGTTAGGGCAAGTAACTGAAGAACTATCATCGTTACAGGAAGTGCTGAGCCAGCGGGATGAAAAAATATCTCAACTTGTTGCATCCGTTGAACAAAAAAACAGAGCCATAAAATTCCATAAAGAAAAATTTACGGAAACAACAGAGGAAATAACTCTTCTGAAAAGCAATGCGGCCACTGAACTGTTAAATCTCACTCTGATTCTGGATGAATTGGTTCTTAAAAGCCGGATTATCGAAGAGCTTGGCAGAAGGCTAAAGCGGCTTGGTGGCTCCACTGATTTACCTGAAGAGCTATCCAGTGCCATTGATGAAGAGGATCCTACATCTACTAAGGAGATGGCGGCATTGGTCGGACAACTTAATGATGACAATAGTACTGTTGCGTTAAAAGATGAAATAGCTGCATATGCCGAAGAGCTTACCAACCTGGAAAATGAGCTTCTTTCTGCCCAGGAAGAATTTACTCAATATAAAACAACACATCAGGCCAATCTCTTTGATGCAATAGCAAAAATCGAAAAACTTCACACCACAAACGAGACACTGGAAATTACAATTAACGAGCAGGATACTCTCATCAAAAAAATGACGGATGATGTCCAGAAAAAGGACACCATCATCAGCTCCGGGCAGGAAGAAACTGTACAACTTCAGGCGGCTATTCAAGGCTTAAAAGATAAACTCAGTGAATTAAGCCTCAGTGAAGCAGCCAGTCAAGAGGAAGTTATTCAGTTAAAATCCAAGCTCACTGACAAGCAAAATGAAATCAACACAGTAAAAGAACAGTCAAATGCAATGGCTACCCCTCTCTTTGATGCAAGAGCAAAAATTGAAGAACTGAACAGCACTAATGAGACATTCAATATTAGCATTAAAGAAAAAGAGACTCTCATTCAAAACCTGAACGATCAAATCCAGAAAAAGGATGCCCTCATAAATGCTGCCCAGGCAGAACTGGAGCAACTTCAGGCTGCTAATCAGAAATTACAGGAAGAAACAAAAAAACAGACTCTCAGCGCAACCGGCAGTCAAGAGGAAATCAGCCAATTAAAGACCAGTCTCACTGCTAAACAAAATGAAATTGAGACCGTAAAAAAACAGTCAAATGAACTTGCTCTTCCTCTCACAGAAAAGGTAACAAGCCTTGAACAGCAACTCAACAATGCTTCTACTAAAAATAGTGCATTAGAAGAAAAACTCAATGCAGCCACAACAAAAATTGACGAGCTCAAAAAAGACAAGGAAACTCTGAACGCAGAACTCAGCACGGCTAAAACTGCCATTGAGGAAGCCCTCCAACAGAAAGCAGAAACAAACAATGCTCTTGAAGAGACAAAAGCAAGCTTGCTCCAGGTAGAAAACACACGTCAATCTCTTAAGACTGATATTGAGCCCATCAAACTAGCTCTTGCCCAGTCAGAAGAAAAATATGATGCTCTGAACAGTCAATATGAAGAACTTAAAAAACAACTGGCAGAAAGTACGAATCAAATTACCGAACTCAAAACCAGTATAGAGCAGGCAAACACTCAAAAATCTGACAATTCAAACACTACTGCAGAACAGGAAGCAAAAATTGCCGGACTTGTTGAAGAAGTTGCAGCTGCAAAAGAAATTTCTGATAAACATATGGCCACACTGCAGACGACAGAGGAACAAATTGCTCTGCTCAATAAAGAAAAAGAAGAACTTACCGAAAAACTGCAAACTGCCCGGCAGATCAACAATGAGTTGACAGAAGAATCCGGCAATGCAAATAAAAAAATTGTTGCCCTGGAAGAAAAAGCCGCAGAGGCAACTACCCTTGCAGCAACTCTTAATGAAAATAAAAACAATCTGACCAGTAGCCAGGAAGAAATCGCTGCTTTAAAATCAACGATTGCCTCTCTTCAGGAAGAACAGAAAAACACCCTGCTCAGCACCCTTGACTCTGATAATGATGGTGTATCCGACTCCCTTGACAAGTGTGCCGACACAATGCAGGGAGTTACCGTTAACACACAGGGATGCGAAGAAGATAGTGATAAGGATGGCATTGTAAATCGTCTTGATCTTTGTCCTGACACACCATCAGGTATGGACATTGATAATGCAGGTTGCTCAGCAGAGCAAACAACAATCGTCCTGAAAGGAATCAGTTTTCAGTTCGGTACAGCAAAACTGACGGCAAAAGCCCAATCAGAATTAAATAAGGCCGCTGTAATACTGACAAACAATCCTGACATCAAAATGGAAGTTGCCGGACACACTGATTCAATAGGTGACCCAAATGCAAACATGAGACTTTCAACTACTCGTGCAAAAGCAGTGTTTAATTTTCTGGTAGCTGCCGGTGTTGCTGAAGACCGCCTGCAAGCCAAAGGGTATGGCTCTGACGATCCTATTGCAGACAACGCCAGCGACGAGGGACGTGCCAAAAATCGACGAGTGGAACTGCGCAAGCTATAAACCCAGTCCCAATGACAAAAAAACAAACCGGTTCAAGCGAATAACACTCTCACTACGGTAAACCGCGAGAAATCCGGGATGTTTATTATCTTCTTTTTAAAGTCAGTTAAACTCTTAACTTGAGTTTGACTGACTTTTTTTATACACTGACAAAAATATCACTGTTCATCACCATAGTCGCTACCTGCAGCAAAAAAGTGGCACCGAAACCTTTTTACTGCATTATTTGGCATAAATCTTTTCCCATATATTATTTTCAAATATTTATGGTCACCTAATTACAGGTTATTGATCCGGTATAACAGGGAATTCTAAATATCCACCTTTTACGTTTACATTTGGCATTACTTATGCATGACATCTGGAGAGATGTGACTGATCGGGTAAAGACGTTACAAAAAAAAACACCGTCCTTTCTGTGTCACCTATCTGGTCTACATGGCCTGACGGACATAACAGATCACCCCAGATGCCTCAATAATGTTGCACAGCAGTTCAATGGTTTTTTTAAAAAAATTAAACAAGACAATCTGTTTGTTCCTCCTTACAGTTTTACTTGTTTTCCGGGTAAGGTAGCTGCCCCTTCAACCTCATGCTCCCCCGAACAAACCTATGAACCCCGGTCAGTGCACATCTTGTTCTTCACTTGTTCCAGAATTTTCGCAATGAGGGACCTGTTTTGAGATTCCTCATAAAAATTATCAAAATCCTATCTAACCCTGCGACAAAATTAGATCTGTTCGAAATCTTTCCTCGTTTTAAGCGCCTCATTTACAATCAGCGACTTCATTTCATCTGGCGAGGATTCCTCCTCTTTATATTGCTTACCTTAATTCTTGTCGGTATTTATGGCCCTCAAGATCCGGAATACAACTGCATCCTCTATCTGTGCTGGGGCTTATGGTGGCCTACAGTGCTCTTCAGCCTTCTGTTTGTTGGTCGCGTATGGTGCGGGGTCTGTCCTTTTCCAATACCTGGCCGTTTCCTGCAGTCCTGGCATATATCTCTTGGAAAAACCGTCCCAAAACTGTTGATTAAATACAGTACACCGATTGCAGTTATCTTTTTTATGGTCATTGTCTGGGTTGAAGAATCCACGGGCATGAAAGAGAATCCTAAAGCAACAGCCTACTTAATACTGATTATTTTCAGTGGCGCTCTGTTTTGTTCTTTAATTTTTACTAAACAGGCATGGTGTCAATATTTTTGCCCATTGGGAAAAATCATGGGTATCGGCTCATCCATTTCCTGGCTTGAGTTCAGACCAAATCATCAAAAATGTCGACAATGCACTACCTTTTCCTGTCGCGATGGATTGGACAACAAGCCTGGCTGTCCAGTCTCTCTAGGGGCAATCAGGGTCACCAACAATCTTGAGTGTCATGTCTGTGGCCGTTGCATGCAACTTTGTCCCCACGATTCCCCGCAACTGAATATACGTTTCCCCCTGAATGAAATTATCATACGGAAAGGAAAATTCATCACCTGCACCCTTATGATCCCTTTCCTCATTGGCTCACATTTTGCCCGCTTTCTTGACCATGATGTTCTGAGTATAATGGATCATATTGAGAAGAATTGTATGCATGACTGGGTATGTCAGATGGGTCTTTATGCAATTCCCCTGGCACTCGGGTTTGCTGTTGTCTATATGATTATCAGCCTGGGTGATCTTGTTTTTGGAGTGTACGATGATGAATTATTAGGAAGTTTTTCTCCCATGGTTCCTGTTTTTCTACCACTGGCGTTTGCTGGTGAGGTAGTGAGCAGAATGAACTACACAATCCATAACTCTCCTGATTTTCTGCCTACAATTGGAAGGCAATTCGGCTGGGAACCGTTAACACATCTAAGCTTTACTGTTCCGGTATGGTTTTATCCCATCTATGGTATAACCATAATGTTTGTCGCTGAGCTGGCCGGCCTGTACATACTTGAAAAATTCGTTGAAGTAGACTTTGCCGGATTAATCGCCGAATGGCGGTATCGCATTATTCAAATAGCTTTTTTTCTTCTCTTTGCAATTTATCTTTTAATCATGTCAACGGGATGGGACATCTCCTATCTTAATATATTATTTATTTTTCAGGATTCACCGCTGTCCTGAGCGTTGATCAGCCTTTACTTCGCGACAACGCTTCAAAAAGCCTTCCGCCCATTCCGGTGTTCCCAGGGCATGAACATGGGTATACAGTGCCAGGACATTTTTCGTGTTCAATCCATCCCGACCATCAGTAAATCCCACTCCTCTTTTCATTTTCAACGCCAACTTTTCTGACTTCCCCGGCCACTCAAGAATGGTTGAATAGCGAAACTCATGCCCTTTCACCTCAATACCCTTTTGATAAAATGGATTATCTCCATCTGCCTCAAAAATTGAATATCCATGGGCCTGTGGTTTTTTAGACATTCCGAACCGAACAGGAAAAACACCTGCCAGTGGATACACTTCTCCATCAAACTCAATGGACGTCCCAAGATAAATCAGGCCGCCGCACTCTGCATAGATCGGCAATCCATTTTCAGCAGCAGCTTTCACTGATTCTCGAAAAGATCTGTTGGCTGCAAGTTCTTTTGCACTGGTTTCAGGAAATCCACCACCAATGTATAGGCCGTCCAGATCCGGCAGATTTTTTTC
>JAYEOK010000147.1:0-13044 GCA_034722915.1 Thermodesulfobacteriota bacterium
ATCAATTGTAAATGTTTGGATAGTACCCCAGGTTCGCTCAAGCCGGCTTGAGAGCTATATTGGTTCATATGCGAAAAAGCTGGATCGGGCGAAGATGGGGTGCTAGCCGAATATTTACGTTATTTCTCCAGTTATTTTTGTAATAATAGTACGTTCAAGTGTCCATCCGGGCAAGAAAGGTGTTGATTGTTTCATGGCCGTATTCATCTTTCAAATAAGGCCATCAATATCTTTTTCGAAGAGTGCATTTACTATTCACTCTGGCCCCAGTAATTCAGTCACCTGCAAGACGTCAGCAGGACAAAACGGAACTACCCGTGTCCGCGAAACACTCCCTACTGTAAATAATTATCATTGTCTTGTCAAGCATCTTGCAATACACTGGTAAGAACATATAATGGTAGGCAAATTTGTTAAACGTTCCAATTATCTACTTTTGGACAGACATTATCAATAATCAAGAGGAGAAATGACTATGCAAAATTTATTTTATATTTTTTGTGTTTCTGTAATGCTGTCAGTGGCAGCCGTGCCAACTCATGCAGTGGAAAGTTACGGCAATCCGGAAGACCCTGTGGTCGCCGAGGTACTTGGCATGCAAATCAGGACAAAAGATCCTGCAGAGATGCAGTCTGTGATCGGAGCAAAGATTTTTCATGAGTATGCAAAGCAAAACAAAATAGTAGCCAGCCAAAAAGATATCGATCGCTATATGGCCCTGATAGCCAAGTTTATGCGTGATGACAGAAAGAAGAGAGACGCAAGAAGAGTTGAGATTCAGCAGCAGCTCAAAACCGGATCACTGCCTGCAGAGCGGACAAAGCACCTTCAATCTGAACTCGCTACTCTGGAGGATCTCCACAAGGAGGCACTTGCGGAGGATAGTGGAAGTAAACAGGAAAAAGAAGAAATACTTAAGGTACAGCAGGCTACGGCCAAATCCATTATCGAACAATGGATGATCAACAAGGCGCTCTATCATCAATATGGTGGTCGCATTATTCATCAACAGACGGGACCGGATCCTATCGATGCCGTATACGATTTCCTGAAAGAGCAACAGAAAAAGGAAGCATTCAAAATTCTTAACAAGAGTTTTGATGAATTTTTCTGGGAATATTTTGCCAACGAAAACAAACACTGTTTTTACGAACATGGGAGCCAAGAGGAACGCCGGGCTTTTGACAAAGCCCCGTGGCAAGAGGAGCAATCAAGGGGAAAACAATAATAAACCTGATTTCCCTTTTATCGATTTTTGCTTCAGCTTTAGCTCTGGCAGAAGCAGACGGCCCTGATTACTACCGCGTGCATGGTGTTGCCGCCAATGATGTATTGAACATACGCAGCCAGACTGATCCACACTCAGAAAAATCAGGGGGAGATCCCGCCGGGAGCAGACTGCAGCAATAAAAGACCATCCGAGATGGTGTCAAATTGAGTATCAGGGAATCAAGGGCTGGGTCTCGGGTCGTTTTCTTGCAGAGGGAAGCTGCGACAAACCATAGAACTGAGTATTTCTGTTCCAAAAGTCCGGCTAATGTAATTATCATTTAGTGCCTTACAGAATATTTTCTCGGAGTCGGAGTTTATACCCTGTCTCTTTAGGGTGCTTACCTGTTTTTTTTGAACATATTCTGATAAGGCACTTATCCAGTGAACTGAATTGTTTCCGGTTGAACCGGGTTAGATCCATCCCCATTCTCTGCGGGCTTTGTCGGCACTGATATTTAACTGCGTCTGCCTGTAAGCGAAATTTCTCCCAAATTCTCTCCATTACCAAAAAAATGTGGTAAAATGCCATAAATGTATCTTGAAATTGTATCTTAAAAAAAGGGTGAAAAGCAACAATAGTCACTAACTTCCGGAGCAAACAATGAATATGGAACAGCATCATAAAGTTTCAATCTGGTATTTTATCATCGGCGTCTGGATCGTTTTAATCCTCCAAAATTACCTTGCGTCTACATACGCCATACAAACAATTCCTTACAGTCAGTTTGTCCAAAAACTGACGCAGGGAGACATTGTTGAGGTCTCCATTACCGAAAAACAAATCCAGGGCTTAATGAAATCGGAAACAGCCGCTGACCAGACAAGCTCTTTTCGTACGGTTCGGGTTGATCCTGACACCTCAGAGCTCCTGGATAAATACCAGGTCAAATATTCTGCCACCATCGAATCAACATTTTTCCGGGATCTCTTATCCTGGATACTGCCGGTTCTTCTTTTTGTGGGAATCTGGTTCTTTCTTATGAAACGGTTGAGTGCACAGCAACCAGGTTTTATGAGCCTTGGTAAAAACAAGGCCAAAGTGCATAAACAGGAGGACATAGATGTCAGCTTTGAAGATGTCGCTGGTGTGGACGAAGCAGTTGCCGAACTTGTGGAAGTCATCGATTTTCTGAAAAACCCTGATAAATACATTGAATTCGGTGCCTCTCTGCCCAAAGGCCTTCTCCTTGTTGGTCCTCCGGGCACCGGTAAAACACTTCTCGCCCAGGCTGTTGCCGGTGAAAGCCATGTTCCCTTTTACAGCATCAGTGGCTCTGAATTTGTTGAACTCTTTGTCGGTATGGGGGCTGCCCGAGTGCGCGACCTCTTTGAGCAGGCCAAGGCCCATGCACCCTGCATCATCTTTATTGATGAAATGGATGCCCTGGGCAAGGCCCGGGGATTTGGTGGCGTCGGGGGCCATGACGAACGGGAGCAGACCTTAAATCAACTCCTTGTTGAGATGGATGGCTTTGATCCAAATATAGGTGTTGTCCTGATGGCTGCAACCAACCGTCCCGAAGTTCTTGACCCGGCACTTTTGAGGCCGGGCCGCTTTGACCGCCAGGTTCTCGTGGATCGACCTGACAAACAGGGCCGCATTGCAATCCTGAAGGTGCATCTCAAAAAAATACAAAAGCTTGGTGATATTGATGTGGAAGAACTTGCCAACATGACTCCAGGTATGGTTGGTGCAGATCTCGCCAGCCTGGTCAATGAGGCGACTCTCCTGGCAGTGCGGAATCGCAAAAAAACCGTGGGAAAAGAGCACTTTGAAGAGGCTATTGAGCGTATCATTGCCGGGCTTGAAAAAAAGAACCGGCTGATCAACCCCAGGGAACGAAAAATAGTTGCCTACCACGAGCTGGGCCACGCACTGGTTGCCCTCTCTTTGCCAGGCACTGATCCGGTTAAGAAAATAACAATTGTCCCCCGCGGCATTGCAGCTCTGGGTTACACCATGCAGGTTCCCATTGAAGATCGCTTTCTGATGACAAAAACTGAGCTGCTCGGAAAAATAGCCTCACTCCTTGGCGGCCGGGCTGCCGAAGAAATGGTTTTTAAAGATATCTCCACCGGTGCCCATAATGATCTGGCCAAGGCTACTGATATTGCCCGCAGTATGGTCACTGAATATGGTATGAGCGAAAAAGCAGGACAGGTCTACTACAAGAGTGAACCGCAGGCCATGTTTCTGCAGCAGGGAATAAACCGAAGCGCAAAAGGCGAATACAGTGACGAAACAGCGCGAATCATTGACCAGGAGGTGCGTACTATCATAGACGACCAGTATACGATCGCGCTGAAGCTTCTGGGTGAAAAACGGGAGATTCTTGAAGAGGCTGCTGTGGAGCTGCTTGAGAAAGAAAAAATCGATGGCAGTTATCTTGAAAAACTCATCGGGCGGGAAGAAACTGAAGAATAATGAACGGGGGATGCCGGTGTTGCTCAGCTGTGAGGAGCCTGGCGCAGAGCGCCTATGGATTGGTTACACCGCAGAGCGGTGTAACCAGAACAGTGTCAGGAATGTCAGCAGAGGCCGGATCAGCCAAAACGACCGGTAATATAGTCCTCTGTCAACCTGTGACGGGGATTGGTGAAAACCCTGTCGGTACTCCCCACTTCTATTAAATCTCCAAGATGAAAATAAGCGGTTCGCTGTGAAACCCGGGCTGCCTGCTGCATATTATGGGTGACAATGACAATGGTATACTGTTCCTGCAGCTCGGCAATAAGATCTTCCACAGTTGCAGTGGCAATGGGATCAAGTGCTGAGCAGGGTTCATCCATAAGAATGACTTCCGGTCGAACTGCAATGGCCCTTGCAATGCAGAGTCGCTGTTGCTGACCACCGGAAAGACCGGTTCCCGGCTGATCCAGGCGATCACTCACCTCTTTCCATAATCCTGCTTTTTTCAAAGAACTTTCCACCACATGCTCAAGTTCTGCCCGTGATGAAGCCAGCCCATGAATTTTAGGCCCGTAGGCAACATTGTCATAGATGGATTTAGGGAAAGGGTTGGGTTTCTGAAAAACCATACCAACCTGGGCACGCAGGGGAACCACATCTACGGATTTATCATAGATATTAAGATTATCAAGCAGTATATCGCCATATACCCTGCAACTGTCCACAGTATCATTCATTCGATTTAAACAGCGCAGAAACGTTGACTTGCCACATCCGGAAGGACCTATCATGGCCAGAACTTCGTTACGACCTACATCAATGGAAACATCCCTGATGGCATGTTTATCACCATAATAGACATTCACATCCCTGCATGTCATGCGGGCATCATCAACGAACTGATTACCAACGGTCTTTCTATTTTCCCGCTCGACTTTTTCTTCCTGCACCTCTTCCCGAGTCATATCTGCTGTCCCTGAAAAAGGAAGATCACCTGCATTGAGCACTGCACTCATCGATTCCATATTCATATCCTTCAGAGCCGGGGCAGTACCTGCTCCGGCTCTGTTCAAACAAAATTACTTACTCATCACCAATGGCTTAAGCGCTTTAACATCATCTGCAAATTGCTTACGTTCCTCTTCAGGCATGGGAATAAGACCCTTATCCGAGAGGTATCCTTCCTCACCCCAGGCCTTGTCACTGGTGAATTCATTCAAAAATTCAACCATTCCTGGAATAACACCAACATGGGAGTTCTTCACGTAAAAATAGAGCGGACGGGAAACAGGATATTTGCCGGCTGCAATATTTTCAAAGGTCGGTGATTGCCCATCAATAAGAGATCCTTGAATTTTGTCTCCGTTCTGATCCAGGAAACTAAAACCAAAGATACCAAGAGCTTTAGGATTAGCATCAAGCTTCTGCACGATCAGATTGTCATTTTCACCCGCTTCAATGTATGCGCCATCTTCACGAACCGTATGGCACACAGCCTTAAAATGTTTTTTATCTTTTTTCTTTAAGGCTTTGATCCAGCCGATCTCTTTACAGCCGCCTTCCATGGCAAGCTCAACAAAAGCATCACGGGTACCGGATGTTGGAGGAGGGCCCAGCACTTCAATTTTGCTATCGGGCAGAGCAGCGTTCACCTCTTTCCAGGTTTTATAGGGATTGGCAACCAGTGTTTCTCCACCTTTAGGATCTGGAACATCTTTTGCCAAAGCGAGAAAGATATCTTTTTTAGTGAGTGTCATCTGTCCGGCGTTTTTAGAATTTGCCAGCACAATACCGTCATAGCCGATCTTCACTTCAACAATCTCTTTCACACCATTCTTTTGACACTTTTCATACTCAGAAAATTTGATGCGCCGGGAAGAGTTGGTGACATCAGGAGTCTCTATGCCGGATCCAGCGCAAAAGAGCTTCATACCACCACCGGAACCGGTAGATTCAATTTTTGGTGTTTTAAACTTAGTGGTTTTTCCAAACGTTTCCGCCACGGTGGTGGCAAATGGATAAACTGTTGAGGATCCAACAATTGAGATATAATCACGACCAGCAGCTGCACTGGCACTTGAAACAGCTGAAACAGCAAAAAGTGATGCCGCAGCAAATGTTATTCCTTTCTTCCACATTGTAATTCTCCTTATCTAATTTCGATTATTTCGTTTAATTACTACTCTTGTGTCCAGATTTTACAATGCACAAGATACCCACCGATTATTAGGTTTTTGTTAGGATTTCATTAAAAAACTGTTATGGCTCTCTCTGCTTACCAACGGCGCTCAAATTTCCTGCGAAGAAAGACCGCAAACGCATTCATTGAAATAAGAAAAGCAAGAAGAACCATGATGGCAGCCGAAGTTCGCTCCACAAAGGCACGTTCCGGAGAATCCGCCCAGAGGTAAATCTGTACAGGCAATACTGTCGCAGGATCTGTTACAGCACCCGGGACATCAACAATAAAGGCGACCATACCGATCATCAGCAGTGGTGCGGTTTCTCCCAGAGCCTGGGCCATGCCGATGATGGTTCCGGTCATCATGCCGGGCAGGGCAAGGGGAAGAATATGGTGGGTTATGGCCTGCATCTTTGATGCGCCAACACCCAGTGCCGCTTCCCGAATGGATGGGGGCACGGATTTAAGAGAAGCCCGGGAAGCAATGATGATGGTGGGCAGAGTCATCAGGGTCAAAACCAGTCCACCAACCAACGGGGCGGATCGTGGCATCCCAAAGACATTGAGAAAGACAGCAAGCCCCAGCAAGCCAAAAACAATTGAAGGAACCGCGGCCAGGTTATTGATATTTACTTCAACAAGATCCGTCCATTTATTTCGGGGTGCAAATTCCTCAAGATACACTGCAGTTGCAACGCCAACGGGAAAAGCAAGGAGCAGGGTAACAGCAAGGGTAAAAAGAGAACCCACCGCAGCCCCTCGAATTCCTGCAAGCTCCGGTTCTCTCGAATCTCCTGCAGTAAAAAAAACAGTGTTAAACTTCTTTTCAAGACGTCCCTCAGCTTTCAACTGATCAAGCCAGCTGATCTGTTTATCATTCAACCGTCTGTCACTTTCTGCCACATCCCTGGAAATGTAGCCTTTCAAAAACATATCCACTTCATCGTCAGCCGGGAGCCAGATTTTCCGGGTAGAGCCGATGATACCGGTATCCTTCATCACTATCTTCTGCAGAGCATAGGAGGCACCGGAACTGACCAGCTTATAAAGCTTTCGCTTGTCACTGCGCCCCTTGACTTCCGGAAACAGCTTACGCATGGAATTTTTGACCAGAGCTCCGTAATTTGCCGCAGACAGATTATCCACATCAAAATGCTCAGCATCAAAATCAACATCAAGCAGGATTTCGGTCTGTTGGAAAGCAGTCCAGCCATTGGCTCCAATGGAAACAAAAAGCAGACTGAGGAAACTGACACTCACAACAATTGCGCTCAGTCCAAACCAACGGAACCATTTCTCCCGTTGGTATCGCTTTGCCAGTCCCTTATTGACTCTATCCATGGTGGATTCTTTTTTTGAAGCTGTCATATTGTCCCTTTCTAGGATCTTAAATAGTGCTTGAACGAAAACCTCTTATGGTCGAAAACAAATTCGAAATACAAAGCACGAAATACGAAACAAAACTCAAACAAAAAAAACGACAAAAAACCGCCAAAACGGCATGATAGCAGGTTGTTTTTGTCATTTTTTTTCTTTGTCATTTTTTCTTTTATCGGAGTCTTCGCTTACCTGTTTCGTATTTCGATATTCGAATTTTCACGACTCCATCATTCATATTCCTCGCGATACTTGCGTACAACATAAAGGGCGACCACATTCAAAACCAACGTCACAATAAAAAGCAACATTGCAAGCGCAAAGGCCACCAGAGTCTTGGGACTGTCAAATTCCTGATCCCCAACCAGCAGGGTCACAATCTGTACAGTTACTGTTGTCACTGCCTGCAGGGGATTTGCCGTTAGATTAGCGGAAAGACCGGCTGCCATCACCACAATCATGGTTTCCCCAATTGCCCTTGATGCTGCCAGCAGTACACCACCAACAATACCGGGCAGGGCAGCAGGAATAATAACATTAACAATGGTCTCGCTCCTGGTTGCGCCAAGTCCGTATGAGCCATCCCGCATGGCCTGCGGCACCGCATTGATCACATCATCGGAAAGCGAGGAAACAAAAGGAATAATCATAATTCCCATGACCAGCCCGGCTGCCAACGCACTTTCCGATGAAACATTCAGGCCAAACATCTCCCCGCTGTTACGAATAAAAGGGGCAATCACCAGGGCTGCAAAAAATCCGTAGACCACTGTGGGGATACCTGCCAGAATTTCCATAACCGGTTTGGCCCATGCCCGAACGCGAGCGCTTGCATATTCTGATAAGTAGATAGCTGCCATGAGGCCAATGGGTACCGCCACAGTCAGGGCAATCCCTGAAATCATAAAAGTACCGGCAAGCACGGGAATCGCGCCAAAACTTCCTGAACTCCCTGCCTGGTCAGCACGCATGGCCATCTGCGGACTCCACTTCATGCCAAAGAGAAAATCCGTTACCGGAACCTGTTGAAAAAATCGAATTGATTCAAAAAGAACAGAAAGAACAATACCGAGTGTGGTAAGGATGGCAATGGTGGAGCAAAGCATAAGACCAAGCTGAATAATCCGCTCCACATGGTTTCTGGCACGCATATCAGGGCGAATACGAGTATACACAAGTGATACAGAGAACAGTGCAGTGGACAGCATAACCAGTCCCAAAGCAATGCGACTGATTCGTTCCATGCCAAGATACTGCTCTGCAGCCTGCTGCAGCACCGGATCAATGTCCCGGGCTGCAACATGACCGGCAACCAGGTTACGCAGATCATTCACCAGAAGATTGCTCTGATCAGCAGAAAGATCCTGAAAAGAACCGGGCAGAGTTTTCATTGCCATTGCAGTCAATATGGAATCGGAAAAAGCCATCCAGAAAGCAAAAATGATCACTGCCGGCAAAACACACCAGAGTGCTGTCAGCATTCCGTAATAACCGGGCCGCGAATGGAGCCCACCAGAATCGCTTCCCGGCCCGCTTAAAGAAAAGGCCCGCCGTTTTCCCTGCATATAGGCCAATGAAGCCAGGGCCAGCAAAATGGGCAAAAAGATTGCAAATGACATTACCTGGTCTCTCCCCGTACGATTGTCCCTTCAACGAGATAAATAACCTCTTCGGCGATATTCTTGACACGATCACCAATCCGCTCAAGATGACGAGCCAGCAAATAGAGATTCACCAGACATTTGGCATGGCCCGGCTCTGCATCAAGTGCCTTTGTCACACGCCTGTAGGCATGGTTACGGAGTTCATTCACCTCTTTATCTTTAAGAAAGATCCTGCGCGCCAGATCAGCATCCTCGGTAACAAGGGCATCCAGGCCCAGCTTAAACATAGCCAGCACCTTGCCAAACATTGGCTGGAAATCAATGGTAACAACCTGGGTCGTATTTCTGCTGATAATCTGCATCCTCTGGGCGATATTCGCCGCGATATCGGCAATACGTTCCAATTCATTGTTTATCTTGATAATGGCGATGAGTAAGCGCAGATCTCTGGCAACCGGCTGATGGAGGGCAAGAATCTTAAGACACTCTTCCTCCACCTCAATTTCCATCTCGTCAATCTCCCAATCCGAAACAATGATCTCCTGTAACAACTCGTGATCTTTTGTCTGCATGGCAAGGCTGGTCTTCTGCAGCCGGTCTTCAACCATGGAGCCAAGAATCATAAATTTCTTTTTTACGTTATCTATTTCGCGTTGAAAGGTTATCTGGTGAGTCAAAGGAGCCTCCTTAAATGTTCTATAATAAATATTCTGTTCAATAATAGACTCATTGTGTTTTAGGTTTTGGTTAGAGTTTTGTTAAGATTTCGTTAGGAGGTTATTTTTCCTTGCAAGCTATAATTTGCTATGTAGGATTATATCAAATTCAGACATCCACAAACCATTCATTTCCCCCGGGGTAAACCACTGAAACCCGGGTAACCAGGAGAAACCGTGTGGGAAAAGCAAGTATCCTCCTTGTAGAAGACGATGCCGATATCCAACAACTTGTCAGTTATAACCTGATTAAGTCAGGCTTTAATGTCACCTGTGCCGACTCCGGAGAGGAGGCGCTACAGATCCTCGAACAAGAGCCTGTTGACCTGATTCTCCTTGACCTCATGCTGCCCGGAAAAGATGGAATGGAAGTATGCACCATAATCCGCGAAAAAACAGATATGATTCAACCGCCGATCATCATGCTCACGGCAAAAAGTGAAGAGGATGACATTGTCACCGGTCTCAGCTGCGGTGCTGATGACTATGTAACTAAACCATTCAGCCCACGAGTACTCATCGCCCGGGTACAGGCGATGCTGAGGAGAAAACAGGAAAAGATCACCCGGCAGCAACGACCGGACAAAGAAACCATTCGTATCCACTCCATGGTCATTCATGCAGGTCGTCATGAAGTTCTGGTGGAAGGGAAACAGGTTCACCTTACGGCCACTGAGTTTACCATACTTGAACAGCTTGCCGGACGTCCCGGATGGGTTTATAGTCGACAACAGATCATCGACAAAATCCGTGGATATGATTATCTCATTACTCCACGTGCCATTGATGTTCAAATCTTTGGTCTGCGTAAAAAACTTGGTGATATGGGAAACTTTATAGAAACTGTGCGCGGGATTGGTTACCGCCTAAAGGAAGAAGGATAATATAATGAACAACAGACGATTTTTCTGGCAGCTTTTTCCTGCTGCCCTTCTTATCATCGTCATCTCAGTTTCTGCTCTGAGCTGGTACGGAACACAGATTATTCAGACGTTTTACTATCAGGAGATGGAAGAAGATATTAAAGACAGGGCCATTCTCCTGCGGCCCCATATTAACCAGCTGCTCGACAATAACGTAGATCAGCTTCAGGAATTCTGCCGGCAGGTCGGGCGTGCAGCTGCTACCCGGGTTACTGTTATTTCCGGAGACGGTATAGTGCTGGCTGATTCCAATGAAAATCCTGCCCAGATGGACAGACATGATAATCGTCCGGAAATTCAAAAAGCTGCCACTGGAGCTATCGGTGCATCACTGCGTTTCAGCAAAACACTGGGCCGAAATATGCTGTACATTGCCATCCCGCTCACCACCGACAAGCCCCGGGATGGGGTGCTCCGTCTTTCAGTCTCTGCTGAGGCACTCGATGCCGTCCTCTCTTCCACCCGTAAAAAACTTCTTTTGGGTCTTCTGTTCATTGCTCTTATTGCAGCCGGACTATCCTATTATTTTGCACGCCGTATCAGCAGTCCCCTGGAAGAGATGAGACAAGGAGCAGAACGACTGACCCGAGGCGACATCGATCAGCCCCTTGTCATTAGCGATAACAATGTTCCAAGAGAAATGACAGAGTTGTCCCATTCGCTCAACAATATGGCTGAGCAGCTTAATGGCCGCATTAAAATAATCAGTCAACAGCGCAATGAACTTGAAGCGGTCTTCTGCAGCATGACCGATGGTGTCCTGGCCATCGCCCCTGATCACACAATCATCCGCATAAATCGTGCGGCAGCCGAACTCTTTCATATAGATGGGCCAGCCGTTCAGGGAATGATATTTGAAGGAATTATCCGCAACAGAGTTCTGCAGGAATTCCTCGGTAAATCTTTAGAAAGTGATGTCAGCATAAGCAAAGATCTCAGCCTGATGGAAAACGGAGAGCAGATGTCTCTGCACAGCCATACACATCCACTCTATGATGGAGAAAACAAACGAATTGGCAGTATTGTAGTGCTGAATAACCTGACGCGAATCAATCAGCTGGAAAACATCAGGCAGGATTTTGTGGCCAATGTCTCCCATGAGTTAAAAACTCCGATTACGGTTATCCGCGGCTACGTGGAAACTCTACTTGATGGTGCCATTGACAATCGTGAAGAAGCGATATATTTCCTGAAAATCATTCACAAGCAGGGAATCAGGCTTGATGCCATTGTCGATGATCTGTTAACACTTGCCCATATTGAAGATACCGCAGAAAAAAATGTAATGGAGCTGCGGCAGGAAAAAGTATGTCCCGTTCTTGAAACAGCAGTGCAAACCTGTATTATCAAGGCAGAGCAGAAACAAATCACCATCAACGTAAATTGTGATTCAGATATTATGGCAGAAGCCAACCGCCCCATGCTTGAACAGGCAATCATTAACCTGCTCACCAATGCTGTGGCCTACAGTCCGGAACAATCAACAATCAATGTGACAGCCAGGCAACAGTTGAATTCTGCGGGCAGCAAGATCATCAACATCAGTGTTCAGGATCAGGGCCCCGGTATCAGCAGCGAACATCAAAAACGTATCTTTGAACGGTTTTATCGATGTGACAAGGCCAGAAGTCGGGAATACGGTGGCACAGGCCTGGGACTTGCCATTGTCAAACACATTGCAGACTGCCATAACGGTACAGTGGAACTCACTAGCCAAATCGGAGAAGGTTCTACATTTACTCTCATCCTGGCAACCGGGAAGGAGTAAATATTGCCTTAGACGAGTACTTCATGTTAACAATATAACATGATTAAAACACTCCAGGAAGTAATGACCTCACCTGTTATCAGTATTGCACCGGACAAATCTGTAAGCCATGCTCTTGGTCTCATGGAGCAAAACAAACTCAGTGCCTTGATTGTTGCCAAAGATAAAAAACCTGTGGGCATATTCACTGAGCGGGCACTGATCCAGATCCGTGTTGGTGGAGAAATCGATTATTCCTCGCCCATTCATCAGGTCATGAGCAGCCCCCCGCTAACTGCTTCAGTTGCTATGGATTACCGGGAGGCGTATCAGCTTCTCCTGCAGCATCGCTTCCGTCATCTGGTCGTGACAAACCATGATGGCTACCTTGTCGGCATTGTCACCGGCACAGATTTTCTTTCCCACCTGGGCCTTGAATATTTCATGGAATTTAAAAATGTGGGCCAGGTTATGATCAGGGATGTCATTACCCTGAAAGCTTCATCACCTGCCTTTACGGCAATGAGATTAATGAATGATCGCCGCATCAGTTCACTGGTCATTGAAGACAACGGCTACCCGGAAGGCATTATTACAGAGCGAGACCTCCTTCGCCTTATCCGATCAAAAATAAATCTGGAATCCATTACTCTTCAAGAGGTAATGAGCACACCGGTACAAACTGTTTTCTCAGATGTTTCCAGCCATGAAGCAGCAAAAATTTTCATGAGCAATAAACTGCGCCGCCTGGTGGTGACCAACAGCAGCGGCCGTTGTGTCGGTATCATCACAGAAACCGATATGGTTAAGGGC
>JAYEOK010000148.1:0-13020 GCA_034722915.1 Thermodesulfobacteriota bacterium
CTGCCTGTAATTTGGAGACCAGGGTGTCAACAACAACAATATCGTCTACAGACGTAGAACCCTTTTCACCATTTAAAAAGAGTAACTCCACATAACTCTCGCCAAAGAGATCTGTGAATCCCAGAATGGTCCCTGTACCTTTGTCTGCATAGAGTTTACTGGTTACCTTGTCACCGATCTGCATAGTGGACCAATTACCCTGGTATGCTTTCCAGCGTTGTTACCCAGTTATCAAAAATGGGGCACTTTTCCCGAATAGCTGTCAGGCCTATCTCTTTAAGGACGGCAATACCTGTTGTGGTTTTCTTGAACCTGCTGGAGAGAGACTCCAGCCTTTTTGATGGGGCAGTTACCGGGGAGTTGTCTATGTTTTCCGGCTCCCCACATTCCTCCAGGATGGAAACAACTTGAGATTCATCAATTTGTAGTTTTCCGGCAAGAATAGCTGGATCACTGAACAGCAATGCCTCAAATTCGTACATGGCAATATAGGGGATAAATCTTCTATCTGCGTTCTGCTCACCAAAATGCTCGACAACCTTTTCCATTGTCGCCTGGTTAACGCACTCAGCTTTATCTTTAGGGAGTGAAATACTCTCTGCATCTCCAATACCCGGCCAATCTGATTGAATACCGTAGAAATCAACAAAGATCGTCAAATATGTATCTGGCCGTTGCTTCAGGTGTCGTTCAATATCTTTTTTCACTCTTATAAACTTAACATCACCACCTTTCTGACCGGGCTTTGAAACGAGAATTGGGATGATAAAGATATTTTTGGTTGCCAGGTAAGGATAAAGGATGTCTTTAATGAAAATTTCTTCGGTCTTGCCTTCAACAATGGCAACAATATTTACACAGTTACTCATAGACCGGGCCTCCGGAAATCACGTTCTTACTCCAGAGTTCACCAACTGAGTAGTTTTCCAACCAGGATGTGAAATCTTCTTCCTTTAGCCTTTCAAAGGTGGTTGCACCATCTTTCCGGTTAAGCACAACCACATTTTCTACAGCAAAGTTATCAATAAGAGCTGGTGACTGGGTGGCGACAATTAACTGGGTCCGTTTTGCCGCATTGTGGATCAGCTCGGCAAGAATGGAGATTGCCGATGGGTGCAATCCTAATTCCGGCTCATCAATAATAATGGTGGCTGGAGGGTTCGGTTGTAAAAGAGCCACTGCCAGACAGATAAAGCGGATCGATCCGTCTGACAACTGGTTAGGCCGCATGGGGTAATCATGCATTCCTTTTTGACGCCAGTTCAGGCGTATTCTTTCCTGTTTATCGGGCTTTAGAAGAAAATCATCAAAAAAAGGAGTTACCAGCCTGACAGCATCGACTATCTCCTGATAGATTGCATTTTCATCAGACATGAGGCGGAACAGGAAAGGGGCGATATTGGAGCCGTCACCAAACAATACTTCGTTATGGCCCATGTCATGGTAACGTCTTATTCCTGCTTCTTTGGTAGTGTCGTGGAAATGGTAAATCTTCCAGGAACAGATGGCATCGTAGGTGTACCAGGAGGCACCATGGGGGCCATCAAATCCACTACTATTCTTATCGATTATTAATTGGGGATTGAAATTACCACTCCCAAGATTGCGGGTTGTTCCCTTGGGAAGGTAATGTCTTTGCTCGTTGTTAATCAGGAAGAACCCATCTTCTGTGGGAGTCAGTTCAAAGTCGTAACCATTCTGGCCAAAAATGAGTTTAACAGAGATTTTTTTAGTCTGCTTTGCACCTCCGAAGAGGAAAGAGTCACAATTCCCGGCAATAAACTCCTTAAGGCCATCCTGTTTCATCATGGCGGATATCATGCGAAAGAAATCAACAAAATTACTTTTTCCCGCTCCATTACCACCAATGAGAATATTCAGATTCGTTAGTTCAAACTTCTTAAGAGTCCGTATCGATTTGAATCCTTTTATTGTCAACTTATCCAATGGATGTGCCATTAGAAGTTCTCCACTGTTTGCATGTCTTTTAGAAACCTTCTTCCTTCATCTCTGCCACCTCGATGAACTCAATTAGTGCCTTACTCCTCAAAAGCTGTCATAAAAAAACAGGTAAGCGTAAACTCCGAGAAAATGAAAAGTTCGTTTAACGTTAGCAAGTTGGATATACCAACAAGGCACTTATGCCGGCCTCACTTACCGTTCCACGCTCTGCGGCACGCAGGTGCTTCATTAATGGATAGTATCAACACACCCATTGGTACAATCCAGAAAATACTCGGTCATGAGAATCGTAAAACAACAGAAATTTACTTACATACTTTTAATGAAACCGAGAAACAGGCAATCCGTGATTATGAGGCTGCGAGAGAAAAGTCTCACACAGAATATCACACAACAAAAAAGGCACTCAACTCAGAAATGAGCTAAGTGCCTTAAATTGTTGGTGCCGGGACCAGGAATCGAACCAGGGACACACGGATTTTCAGTCCGTTGCTCTACCGACTGAGCTATCCCGGCACCTTATGTGCAGTGCTATTTACTGAACATTCTTGTATGTGTCAACAGATTTTCTCGTTATATAAATCAATCCAGAGAAAGAGAGATACCATCCAGGCTCCCAGGTGACTTTTCTTTTTCCGCTACAGGAGACAAATCAAGTCCATCGAGATCCAAATCCAGACTTAAACCGTCCAGGGCACTGCTCCCCTTTGCAGTGTCTCCTGCTGACAAATCAATATCATCCAATGACAGTGCCAATTCAGCATCTCCATCATTGCTGTCAGCTCCAAAACCAAGATCAAGATCGAGATCAAGTACATCTAAATCCAAATCTTCATCCAGAGAGAGACTCATTTCGTTCGCGTCAGAAACTACAGGAACCTCCTTTTGCACTGGTGGGGCCAGATCAGAGATATCAGCTAATTCATCAGAAATATTTAGCGTTGGTGGTGTTCTCTGCTCGTCATCAGAAAAACCCAGATCATCATCCCCGTCCAGTTCAAAATCAAAGTCGATTTCTTCATCGTCTTCTTCATCGTCAGCCTCAAGCTGAAAATCAGCACTGTCAGGATCAGCAAAACCGATGCTCTTCTCATCCTCACCTGTTTCTTCAATGGTGATATCGTCGTCATCAAGAAAAACATCCAGATCAGGATCAGAAAAGTCATACTTATCTTCAGTAAAATCCTCAGTCACCTCAACAGATGATTCAACTGATGAGGTTTCATCCTCCACAGGGTCATTTTTTTTCGGCACCTGAAGAAACGAAGGAGGTATTGCATGATAAGTTGTACCTTCGACATCTGTACTCCCTGAAATGTCTTTCTTACATTTCAGACAAGTTTCCATATGATCAAAAGATATATAACCACACTTAGGACAGCGCATATTCTGACACCTTTCTCTGGACTGTGGGATTCCCTTCTCATTCTCTCTATGGAGACAGAGAAGTTACAATACGTATTTTCAACTGGATCATTTTATTATTGCACATTGTTCAACAAAGAATCAAGAAAATTTCTTTTATGCAGAGCGCTTCTGACAACACCTTAAATTTCTGTCATATTTTCCAGTCCATTCCGATATCACAAGAAGGTGCGGAATGGGTAAGCGCCCCCACTGAAATAATATCGACACCGGTTGCTGCAATACCTGCCACCGTTTCCAGATTGACGCCACCGGATGCTTCAACCAGTGCCTTACCACCAATCAAAGCCACGGCCTTTTTCATGGTTGCCAGGTTCATATTATCAAGCATGATGATATCAACACCAGAATCTAAACATTCGCGGACCTGCTCTAAAGTGTCTGTTTCCACTTCAATTTTTATGGTATGAGGCACTTTTTCACGCAGAATTTCGACAGCTCTTGTCAGCGAACCGCAGGCAGCAATATGATTATCCTTGATGAGCACACCATCACTCAGATTAAAACGATGGTTATATCCGCCTCCTGCCCGAACCGCGTATTTTTCAAGCATCCGTAGACCTGGAGTGGTTTTACGCGTATCAGTGATGCGGACAGGATAGAGCTTTGTTTTTTCAACAAAGCGCGCGGTGAGTGTGGTAATACCGGAAAGTCGCTGTAAAAGGTTCAGCGCCACTCGCTCAGCCTTTAACAGATCAACCACAGGACCGCTCACTGTAAGCAGAAAGTCTCCAGGGACAACTGAGGTTCCATCCGGGGCAGCAGCACTGCATTGAATAGCAGAATTCTGCAGATAAAAGACCTGCGCTGCAACCCTCTCAGCCCCTGCGACCACAAAAGATTCCCGTGCCACAAGATGCGCAGATCCCTTTTCACCGTTTTCAAAAAGCGGTTCACTACTCAAATCTCCATGACCAATATCTTCCTGAAGAAAAGAACGGAGCAGGTTATCAAGTCGGGCTTTATCCAATCTCTGCAAGCCTCCTTTCAGCTTCTGCAACTTTGGCCAGTTTAGCTTCCAGTTCGGCCTGCTTTCCTTTTTCTTTTTCTACAATTTCAGGCGGAGCATTTGCCAGGAATTTTTTATTTCCCAATTTTCCATTGATCTGTTTGAGAGATTTTTCAATTTTATTCCGTTCCCTCTCGAGCTTTGCCCGCTCCTTTTCCACATCAACCAGCCCCTTGAGTGGTACATATATCTCAAGATCCTGATAAATATACGTTGCGGCATCGCTCGGTTTTTCACCCTCTGCAGCAACAGTGAGGGATTCGAGCCTGGTCATTGAAGAGATCGCAGCTGAAAAAGCCTGAACCAACCCGGTCTTCTCCATGTCAGTGCAAAGTATAAAAGCAGCAATTTTGGCAGATGGATGAACATCCGCTTCAGAACGAATATTGCGGATACCGGTGATCACTCCCATGAGCAATTCCACCTGTTTTTCCACGTCGTCATCCTGCCAATCCTCAGCCACAGGGTACTCGCTGGTCACGAGCATGAGACGATCTCCCGGCAGCACACTCCAGATCTCTTCAGTGACAAAAGGAGTAATGGGGTGGATGAGTTTAAGGATGGTTTCCAGCACAAACAGCAGAACGCCTCTGGCCTGATCCCGCAGCATTTCATCCTTGCTGAACAAATCCGCTTTGATCCACTCCAGATACCAGTCGCAGAACTCATGCCAGACAAACTGGTAAATCACAGAAGCAGCATCATTAAAACGATACTCATCCAGTGCCCGACGAACATCTGTTATGGTCTTTGCTGTCCTGCTTAAAATCCACTGATGAATGAGAGGCAGTTTTTCAGGACTGTTCACCACATCGGTTATGGATGCATCACATTCTTCAACATGCATCATGGCAAAACGGGCCGCATTCCACAGCTTGTTAATAAAAAACCGATAGCCTTCGATCCGTTCTTCATCAAGCTTGATCTCACGTCCCTGGGCCGCAAAAGCGGTGAGAGTAAAACGCATGGCATCAGTGCCATACTGTGACATGATCACCAGTGGATCAATAACATTGCCAGTGGATTTAGACATCTTCTTCCCATGCTTGTCGCGTACCAGAGCATGGAGATACACATCTTTAAACGGCACTTCATCCATAAAATGAAGGCCCATCATCATCATTCTGGCTACCCAGAAAAAAAGAATATCAAAGGAGGTGATGAGTACTGAAGTGGGATAAAAAGTCTGTAACTCTTTTGTATTTTCAGGCCAGCCCATGGTGGAAAACGGCCAGAGAGCAGAAGAAAACCAGGTGTCGAGCACGTCAGTTTCCTGCTCAATATTGCTTGAGCCACATTTGGAACAGGTATCAGGATCAACGGATTCCACCATCAATTCACCGCAATCTTTACAGGTCCAGGCCGGAATACGATGTCCCCACCAGATCTGACGGGAAATACACCAGTCCCGGATATTATCCATCCAGGAATAAAATGTATTGTACCAGGTTTTAGGGTAAATATTGATACGCCCGTCACGTACCGCTTCAACAGCCTTGTCAGCAAGAGGACGAACAGAAACAAACCACTGCAGAGAAGTGGTGGGCTCCACCACCGTTGCACAGCGATAGCACTGCCCTACTGCATGGTCATAGTCTTCAATTTCCACCAGGAATCCCTGGGATTCCAGATCTGCCACAACCTTTTTGCGGCAGTCAAAACGATCAAGGCCAGCATATTTTCCGGCCTTGTCATTCATTACTCCATGGTCATCCATGACCTTCATGATAGGAAGAGAATGACGGAGGCCAATCTCGTAGTCATCACGATCATGGGCCGGGGTCACTTTCAACGCCCCGGTGCCAAAATCTTTCTGTACATGATGATCAAAAACCACGGGAATTGTACGATCTGTAAGCGGCAATTTAATCCCCACATCCGCAAGATGCGAATAGCGTTCATCGTCAGGATGCACAGCCACCCCTGTATCGCCCAGCATGGTTTCAGGACGTGTGGTGGCCACCACGACATCACCGGAGCCATCGGCAAAGGGATACCGAATATGATAGAGCTTGCCCTTTTTGTCCTCATGTTCGACTTCATCGTCAGCAAGTGCAGTATGACAACGTGGACACCAGTTGACAATATAGTCGCCTTTGTAGATCAACCCTTCCTTGTAAAGACGAACAAACACTTCACGCACAGACTTGGACAAGCCCTCATCCATGGTAAAACGTTCCCGTTCCCAATCACAGGACGCGCCCATTCGTTTAAGCTGGTTGACAATGGTGCCGCCCTTTTCTTTGCGCCAGTCCCAGACCCGTTCAATAAAGGCATCACGACCAAGATCGTGCCGACTCTTGCCTTCAGTAGCAAGCTGACGTTCAACAACGTTTTGGGTGGCGATACCCGCATGATCAGTACCCGGCACCCAAAGAGTGTTATCACCGCACATGCGATGATAACGCACCAGGACATCCTGCATGGTATTATTTAAGGCATGCCCTACATGCAGGACACCTGTCACGTTTGGTGGTGGGATAACAACGGAAAATGAGGGTTTTCCCTCTTCCATAGCAGCCCGGAAAGATCCGCTGTCTGTCCAGCGTTGCAGCCATTTTTCTTCTACATTATCAAACTCATAGCTCTTGGCCAGAGTCTTTTTTTCATCGTTATTTTTCATAAAACTTTTATTATTTTTCTATGTCGGAGTCGGAGTTGATACCCTGTTTACCCAAGGTGCTTACCTGAGCGGTATACGTTCGTTTTTCCAGTGAACTTATCGCCCTGCGGGCGGGTTTTAAAAAGAGAATGTCGAATGTCGAACAAGGAATATCGAATATCGATCGGAATAAAAAACAACGGATCAAGGGCTTTTCCCCTTCTGCGGTTCGACATTCCTCGGAGTCTGCGCTTACCTGTTCGATATTCGATATTCGTCCTTTAATGTTCGGTAGTCATTTTTTAAGCTTCGTAAAAAATGAAAATTCCTATGCTATTAAACTATTGCATTCCAAGGTTTTGGCAAAAAAATCTGCTCATAAATCCGCATGGCATATCGATCTGTCATTCCGGCAATAAAATCACAGACACGACGATGAGCCTGTTGCTCGTCATCCCACGACTCTCGTCCCATAGATTGCCACTCACTGCCATCAAAACGCCCAAGACCATTTTCCATAAAATAACTGTACAGATCACGGATAATGCGCTGAGCCTTTTCAAATTCATTGTGTACTCTATAATATCTGTACACATTCTCGTACAAAAACATCCTGAGGTCGCTAATGGCCTGAAGCATTTTTTTACTGATATGCAACCTGCCATCTGCTGCTTCCAGAGTTTCAACAATCAGGTCACGCACCATGGCTCCGGTTCGTTTGGAATGTCGCTCCCCAACCACAGCCTTGATATCTGCAGGCAAATCATCTTCTCCCAGAATACCTGCACGCAGCGCATCATCCATATCATGATTGACATAAGCGACGATATCTGCCACCCGTACGACCTGCCCCTCAAGGGTCGCCGGAAGCTCTGCGTCATCCTTGGGAAATATATCATTGCGGCCCTTGGAATGTTTGACAATCCCGTTACGAACCTCAAAGGTGAGATTTAAGCCACGCCTTTTATTCTCAAGAAAATCCACGACCCGCAGACTGTGAACATAATGTCGGAACCCGCCCGGATGCAATTCGTTCAGAGTTGCCTCTCCAGCATGGCCAAAAGGAGTATGACCAAGATCGTGTCCAAGAGCAATGGCTTCAGTCAAAGGACTGTTCAGACACAGGGCTGAAGACATGGTTCTGGCAATTTGTGAAACCTCCAGAACATGGGTGAGGCGCGTACGGTAATGATCTCCTGCCGGAGCCAGAAACACCTGTGTTTTATGCTTCAAACGACGAAATGTTTTTGAATGAGTGATACGATCCCTATCCCGCTCAAAGGGCATACGGATATCGCAATCATCATCTTTCTCTGTGCGCATGCGGCCTTTCGTATTTTTATTCAGGCATGCATGGGGGGAGAGGATCTCCTCTTCTCTCTCTTCCAGCTGTCGCCGGATAGAAGTTCCTACAACCGGTATATATGCCATAATTTCGTCCAGTAATTATCAAGCACCCCACAAGGGGGTATAAGGTACTAACCCGGTTCAACCGGAAACAGTTCAGTTCACTGGATAAGTGCCTTAGCAGAATATGTTCAAAAAAAACAGGTAAGCGTAGATTCCGAGAAAATATTCTGTAAGGCACTAACACCGGTGATGAACGGTAAGCCGGCATAAGTACCTTCACCAAATTCTTTTCAAAAAATCACGAAAAGAATTTATAAGGTACTAAGACTGTAAGGTTCACAATGAATTCCTGTTTTTTACACGCCCTGTTCACTCTCTGCAAGCACTAGTTGGGCTTTCACTGTCCAGTCTTTCCCCATTCTTCATAGAAAACCAATTCATCCAGATTCAATCGTGGCAACCATCCGGCTTTCTCCAGTTCCGGCATTTCGGGAAAATGGCTGACATGGCCGACACAGAGATACGCGACCACCACCACAGAATCCGGCAGCTTAAAAATATTACGCAGCTCCTGCTCATGGATGATAGAGACCCAGCCCACACCAATCCCTTCCGCCCTTGCTGCAAGCCACAAATTTTGAACAGCACAAACCGTTGAATAAAGATCCATCTCAGGCTGTACGGTACGACCAATCACAACCGGCCCGGTTCGTTCCCTGTCACAGGTAATCAACAGGTTGACCGGAGCCTCGAGGATGCCTTCAAGCTTAAAACTCTGATACTTCTCTTTTTGATCTCCGGAAAACATCTCTGCAGACTCATCATGCGCTTTTTGAAAACCCTGATGAACCCGCTCTTTAGTATCATGGTCTCTTACCACCAAAAAATTCCACGGCTGCATGAAACCAACAGATGGCGCATGATGGGCTGCCCGAAGCAATTTGTCGACCATCTCCTCAGAAACAGGATCGCTGATAAACTGCGCTCGAATATCACGGCGCTGCATGATTGCCTGATACACACCTTCTTTCCGCTCCTTTTCAAAAGCATATTTATTATTCATTTTTTCTTCCCATTTGAAGATATTAGTGCCTTACAGAATATTTTCTTGTTTTTTTTGAACATATTCTGATAAGGCACTTATCCAGTGAACTGAATTGTTTCCGGTTGAACCGGGTTAGATTGCCCTGCCCTATGAAAAACAGATCACAACTTTTCAATCAATTTTACTTTACCTTGCGTATTTCTATAAGTTAACACATGCCATTGCAATATTTTTTTCTCCGCATTGCTATTCCACTGAAAAAATGATACTTTTCCATAAATTTTACTTAGCAGAGCCTTCTGCATGTCTTTAAACAATGGAGGAATAGATGAGACGGAAGATACTACCCTTGATTTTTGCTGCTTTTCTAATGACGTTCAGCAGTCAGGCTATGGCTGGTGGCGGCCAGAGTTACCCAAATGGTGCTGAAGCTTTTATGGCTGGCGCAGCTCCTCCTCCCGGCTTTTATTTTCTTGATTATATGTATTACTACAGTGCAGACACCATGAAAAATAATAGTGGTGATGACATCGATGCTTTTGATGATGTTTCAGTATTTGCCAACGTCTTTCGTTTTCTGTGGATGACTGACAAACAGATTCTGGGTGGAAGCTATGGTATGCATACCTTCGTGCCCATCCTCGATGTAGACCTGGATTTTAATGTTCCAGCTGGCCCGGAGGCTAAACAATCCTATTCAGACACCTCTGTTCCTTATGTAATTTTCAGCCCCTTTTTATTGGCCTGGCATCTGCAGGAAGGTAAACTGCACATCGTAACCTCGCTGGCCGACATCTATATCCCCACTGGACAGGATGATGGCAACATGGCTGGTGTAGGCCACAATTTCTGGACCATTGAGCCAGTAATTGGAATCACCTATATGCTGAATGAATGGGAATTTTCCGCAAAATTCATGTATGATTTCAATACAACCCAGGATGACTACGCTACTGTATACGGTTTTGAAGTTGACCGGGATCCGGGTCAGGAATTCCACTTTGACTATTCTGCATCTTACGCCCTGACACCATCCTTACGTCTCGGTGTGAACGGCTACTTCTATACCCAGACCACCGATGATTCTTACGACATTGATTCTTCCGTTCCTGGAGTTGTTCAGGCTCTGTTAAAGGAGGATGAAGGAAATCACAGCAAGGTTTTGGCTGTTGGCCCCGGTATCTGGTACAATCATAAAAATATGTTCTTTTCCCTGCGCAATCAATGGGAAATGGCTGCAAAAAACAAGACTGAAGGATATAATTTGTGGGCTAAATTTACTTACGCTTTTTAGTACCGTATAAATTCTTTTCGGTTTTTTTTGAAAAGAATTTGGTGACGGTACTTATCCCGGCTTACCCTTTCATCACCGGGGTTAGTGCCTTACAGAATATTTTCTCGGAATCTACGCTTACCTGTTTTTTGTGAACATATTCTGATAAGGCACTTATCCAGTGAACTAAATTGTTTCCGGTTGAACCGGTGTTAGTGCCTTACTCCTTAATTCCTGTCATAAAGAAGCCGCATGATTTTTCATGTGGCTTCTTTATGAATAGCAACTTCCCACACTCTCTCCTACCCCTGTTCCAGAACCTGTGCAAGATGAAGAACTTGTACCTCACTCCCTGCTGCAGCCAGTCCCTGCTGCCATTGCATAAGACATCCGGAACAGGTTGAAGTAACCACATCCGGCCGCAGAGCCAGAACATCCTTTACCAACTCATCACGAATACGTGCTGATATTTCAGGGTGCGCCACATGGAAAAGGCCGCCTTGCCCGCAACAACGTGGGCCATCCGGGAGTTCAAGGACTTCAATGCCGGTAATTCTTTGCAATTGCTCACGCGCCTTGTCAACAGTTGTAGATCCATAACGCATGTGACAGGGATCATGATAAAACACACGATTTTTTTTTGTGCTATCAGCAGCTTTGTTCTGCTTACCTTCGTCCAGATCCTCCAAAAAATCACTCAATTCCACCACACGTGCTACCATCTGCTCAGCACGAATCTGCCATTTTTTATTATCTGCAAAAAGCTCCGGATATTTCTTTAACTGTGCAAAACAGGAAGCACAGGAGACCAGTATTGGCCCATCCCCTGCCTCCAATATTTCAATATTTTTTCGTCCATTTTTTCTGGCTCCTTCTAAATCTCCTGCTGCCCAGTCAGCAAGACCACAACAGACAAGATCATCAGGAAGATCCAGAGAAAAAAAATAATTGGCCAGAAGTGACCTGCAAGAGGCAAGGATATCAGGGAAAAGATAGCGTGACGCGCACCCGGGAAACCAGGTAAGACGAGTTCCATCAGCCACATTTTGCTTACGCCGTTTATTGAAAGACACTGCCAGGACATCATCCCTGAACAAGGCCAGTCGCCTTCTCAGTCCTGACCCGTCAGGAAGTCGCTCACCAAGTAGTTTTTCCCCGGCATGGCCCAAAACACGAAAACCCGTTAAACTCCCGGGGTAATCCAGAAGTTTACGGGTCAAATATTTTTCATAGGCATGGGGGCCGGCAAAAGAGGAAAAACTATTTCTGGCAGAAACCAGTTCTTTACTGATATCAATGTGTCGTGGACACACAGCCATACATGCACCACAGAGCAGACAGGCAGAAAAAATATCCACAAAAACACTACTGCTCTCTGCAAGCCCCAGGGTATCAAGGAGATGCAGTTTTCCTCTTGCAGTATGCGATTCTCTGCCACTTGTCCGAAAAACCGGACAGACGACAGAGCATGCTCCACATTTTGCGCAAGATGACAAACGTCTATTCCCGCCTTTTATTTAGCCCAGAGTAAGTATGCCTTAATAAAAGGATCAACCCCACCATCAAGCACCGCATCCACGTTTCCAACTTCCACTTCCGTCCTGTGATCTTTTATCATCCTATACGGCTGAAGGACATACGAACGAATCTGGCTGCCCCAGGAAATACCTTTTTTATCTCCATGCAGCCCTTCCTGCTGTGCTGCCTGTTTTTCCTTTTCAAGCTCATATAAACGGGCAGCCAGCATCTTCATGGCCATATCTTTATTTCTATGCTGAGAACGCTCGTTCTGGCACTGAACCACTACCCCGGTTGGGACATGAGTGATACGGATAGCAGAGTCGGTTTTATTAACATGCTGCCCACCTGCTCCGCTGGCGCGATAGGTATCGATACGCAAATCCTTATCGTCTATTTCCACATCAATATTATCCTCAAGCTCAGGCATTACCATCACTGAAGCAAAAGAGGTGTGACGCCTGCCACTTGCATCAAAGGGCGAAATACGAACCAGACGATGAATACCAAGTTCCGAGCGCATATAACCGTAAGCGAAATGCCCCTTGACTATAAAAGTTACACTCTTTGTTCCAGCCTCATCGCCCGCAAGAATATCCAGGATAGAAGCCTTAAACCCCTTCGCCTCAGCCCAGCGCAGATACATTCGCAACAGAATCCCTACCCAGTCCTGAGCTTCGGTACCGCCAGCTCCTGCGTGAATGGATATAATTACATTGGAGGCATCATGTTCTCCGGAAAACATGCATTCGAGCTCAGCAACTTCGATACGTTCTTCCATGCCGGGCAGAGAGTCAGCCACCTCCTGCTCAATATCGCTGTCCTTTTCCTCTGTT
>JAYEOK010000149.1:0-3140 GCA_034722915.1 Thermodesulfobacteriota bacterium
CACCTGTTTTTTTTGATCAATCAACCATGCTGCAATAAGGCAGCTGGAGAAAAAGTTATGTTTAAAAAAGTTGAAGTTGAAATTGGCGGCAAAACCATTTCCGTGGAAACCGGAAAAGTAGCCAAACAGGCAGATGGCTCAGTTATGATGCAGTATGGTGACACCGTTGTACTTGTCACTGCTGTGGCTGGAAAAGAAAATAAACCGGAGTTGGGTTTTCTGCCACTCACTATTGAGTATCAGGAAAGAATGGCAGCTGTTGGCCGTATTCCAGGTAACTATTTTCGTCGTGAGATTGGACGTCCCAGCGATCAGGAAGTTCTTACCTGCCGCATTATCGATCGTCCTCTGCGTCCACTGTTCGCTGATGGCTATTTTTCAGAAACTCAAATCATTGCCACCGTCCTTTCAGCTGATCAGCAGAATGATCCTGATATCCTCGCATTAAACGGTGCATCCTGTGCACTCAGTATTTCAGATATTCCTTTTGAAGGCCCCATTGCTGGAGCTCGAGTTGGCTATATTGATGGCGAATATGTTTTAAACCCTACCAAGGCGGAACTTGAAAATTCCCGCATGGATGTGATTGTTGCCTGTACCAGTGAAGCGGTTACCATGGTTGAAGGAAAAGTTGATGCCATGAGTGAAGAAGATGTACTCAATGGCATCTTTTTCGTTTTTGAGCAGGTACAGCCTCTTATCGATATGCAGATTGATCTGCAAGGCTCAAATGGTAAAGAAAAACGTGTTGTAGAGCCTATTCCTGTGAATGAGGAACTACTGGCCAAAGTCCAGGAGATTGCAGCTGAAGGAATGGCTGAAGTCATCTCAACTGCTGACAAAATGGAACGTGGTCGCGTGTATGACGACTTGAAAAAGAGTGTTATCGCAGACCTTGATCCTGAGGGGGAGAACTCCAAAGAGATTGGTAATCTGCTTTCAGGATACAAAAAGAAAACCATGCGTGCCAAAATTGTTGATGAGGCGGTGCGCCTCGATGGCCGTTCTTTTGATCAGGTTCGTCCCATCAGCGGTGAAGTGACCTATCTTCCTCAAACCCATGGCTCAGCACTGTTTACCCGTGGCGAGACCCAGGCAATGGTAACTGCAACACTTGGCAGTCAGCGTGATTCACAACGTGTTGAGACCCTGCAGGGTGAAGATAATCGCCGTTTCATGGTTCATTATAACTTCCCTCCATACTGTGTTGGTGAGGCTCGGTTCCTTCGTGGGCCATCACGTCGTGATGTTGGACATGGAACACTTGCTCTTCGTGGTTTAGCAGGAGTACTTCCCAGTGAAGAGGATTTTCCGTATTCCATTCGTGTGGTTTCTGACATTATGGAATCAAACGGATCCTCTTCCATGGCAACCGTATGCGGTGGAAGTATGGCTATGATGGATGCCGGCGTCCCGCTTAAGGCCCCTGTCTCCGGTATTGCCATGGGACTTATCAAAGAAGGTGATAAGGTAGTTATCCTTTCTGATATTCTTGGTGATGAAGATCATCTTGGTGACATGGATTTTAAGGTCGTTGGAACTGAAGCCGGTATTACTTCATTGCAGATGGATATTAAGATTGATGGAGTTGATCGTGATATCATGGGACGTGCTCTTGCACAGGCAAAAGAAGGACGTATTCATATTCTTGGCGAGATGGCCAAAGGGATCGAATCTTCAAGGACTGAAGTGGCTGAACATGCTCCCAAATATTTCAGCCATAAGATCAATACCGATAAGATTCGGGATATCATTGGGCCTGGTGGGAAGATCATCAAGGAGATGTCTGCCTACTATGATGCGACCATTGAGGTTGATGATTCAGGGCTCGTGAAAATGTTTACCAAAGATGGAAGCAAAGCCGATGCTCTTTTGCAGAAAATTAAAGAGATGACCGCCACTGCTGAAGTTGGAAAAGTCTATAAAGGTATTGTCAAAACCATTAAGGATTTTGGCGCGTTTGTAGAGATTCTTCCTGGTACTGATGGTCTTGTTCATATTTCAGAGCTGGCCAATGAACGGGTTGGCAAGGTGACTGATGTGCTTAAAGAAGGACAAGAGCTTGAAGTGAAAGTTCTTGAGGTCGACTCGCGTGGCCGTATCCGACTGAGCCGTAAGGCACTGTTGTAATATTTATTGTAAAAGAAGTGTTGTGTGGAAGGCTGCTCCGGTTTCGGAGCAGCCTTTTTTTGTTGGCAACTATTCCAGGGCAGCGTGGAAGCTCTCCGGTATCGGCAGGGAAAAATCAATATTCAGACTTGGTATGATGAGGCATTGTGAGAAAAGATACATCTGCTCCTGCTTTTTCTTGTTGCCATATTTCTGATCTCCTGCAATGGGGTGGCTGATGTGTGCAAGTTGTACTCTAAGCTGGTGTGTCCTGCCGGTATGTAATGTTGCTTGCAGTAGTGTTCTGTGCTGACCGCGTTGCAGGACTGAGAATTCACTGTGAGCCTCTTTTGCTCCATTCTTTCCATCAGGGTGCACCATTACCCGATTATGCTCTTTTTTTAAAAAACTGGTGAGTGTAAAATGATTTTTTTTCACTCTTCCCTCAACAAGAACCACATATTTTTTTTCAATTGTCCGCTCACGAATCAGTTCTGAGAGTTTTCTCGCTGTTGGAAGATTCTTTGCCCCAAGGACAAGTCCTGAAGTCATCTTGTCGATTCGATGAACAAAACAGAATTGCCGGTTGTTTGTGTATGCCTGTACCAGTTCACTCAGCCCATGTTCATGACTGCTGCCAACATGCATCACCATACCTGAGGGTTTGTTGCAGAGAAGGATGGTGTCATTTTGGTAAACGATACAGTTGCGAATGAGGTTTGTTTCATTGTCGGACAGTTGCAGGAGAGATTTTGCCGCAGTAGGTGGTGATGGGTTCCATACACGAACAATGTCCCCAACCTGTAGCCGATAATTCTGTTTTTTCTTTTTTTTGTTTACCTTGACGTTGCCTTTACGTATCATTTTGAAGATGCCGGATATGGGGATCTGTTGATAAGTCTTTTGAAGAAATTTATCCAGTCTGACGTCGTGGTAGTCGTTGTTAATGATGAATTCCATGGAAATATCCGCTTGAATCTTTTGCTGTTTTTTGATTTAGTGCCTTACTCCTCAAAAGCTGTCATAAAAAA
>JAYEOK010000150.1:0-3127 GCA_034722915.1 Thermodesulfobacteriota bacterium
TGTTTCCGGTTGAACCGGGTTAGTGAATCATGGATATTAAAAGAAAGGATATCAGCCTGAAAGAGGGCTTATATCTTCGACAAACCTATTTTGACAAGGCCAGGCGTATTGTTGTCAAGGTCGGGTCTGCGGTTCTGACTAATACAAGTGGAATTGATTCCAGTGTCATTGCAAATATCGCGAATGAGTTAAGTTTTTTAAAGAAAAGTGGAAGGGAAGTTATCCTTGTCAGTTCCGGTGCTGTCGCTGCAGGGAAACGGAAAATTACGCTTTCAGATGATGCAGAGATGGGGCTTGATGAAAAACAGGCTCTGGCTGCCATAGGCCAACCAAGGCTTATGCAGTCCTATGAAGCAGCTTTTGAAAAATGCGGGCAGACTGTGGCTCAGGTTCTGCTGACCCATTCGGATCTTGCTGACAGGAAGCGTTATCTCTGTGTCAGAAATACCATTCTTGCTCTTTTTCGCTTTGATACGATCCCCATTCTCAATGAAAATGATACTGTTGCTGTGGATGAACTTCGTTTTGGTGATAATGATACCCTTGCAGCCCTCATCGCCAACCTTATTGAGGCGGATATGTTTATCTGTCTTACCGATGTGGTCGGCCTTTATACTGGAAACCCGCAGTTTGACCCATATGCTGAACCGATTTATACTGTTTCAACCGTTACCAAAGAGATTGAGGAAATGGCAGGGAATGTGGCAAGCGCTCTTGGAACCGGTGGAATGCAGTCAAAGATACGTGCTGCGAAGATGGTTGCCGCAGGTGGTGGATGTTCTTTTATCGGTCCAGGCCGGGAAAAAACAATCTTGCAGCAACTCTTTAGCGGTGAAATGATAGGCACTTTTTTTCTTCCTGCACCTGATAAAATCAAACCCAGAAAACAGTGGATTGCCCACGTACTTCAACCCAAAGGTTTTCTTGTGCTGGACAAAGGTGCATGTGGGGCTATTTCCAATCGTGGCTGCAGTCTTCTCCCATCAGGAATCCTCGAAGTTAATGGTGACTTTGGTGTTGGTGATCCGATTCATTGTCTTGATGAAGATGGAAATGTCATTGCTGCCGGACTGATTAATTACAGCTCCAGTGATGTCGATACTATTAAACAGCACCATTCCCATGACATTGTCGATCTGTTGGGAACAAAAGATTATGACGAGGTTATTCATCGTGATAACCTCGTGTTGCTATAAAAATTGAGGAGCTAACATGAGTAATCTTGCACAGGATATCGAACGTATAGCAAGTCGTGCAAAAAAAGCAGCCAGATCACTGGTTGCCTTATCAACAGAGGCCAAGAATAATGTACTTCTCCACATGTCTTCCGCCATTGATGACAAACGTGATTTTATCCAGGCAGAGAATAAAAAGGATCTTGCTGCAGGCAAAGAAAAGGGATTGTCTGCTGCCATGCTTGATCGCCTGGAGCTTTCAGACAAGGTTATAGAATCCATGATGAACGGTCTTGCAGAGGTCGCGGCTTTACCTGATCCTGTTGGCGAAATTGAAAAAATGGTAAAACGGCCAAACGGACTCATGGTTGGTCGCATGCGTGTTCCTTTAGGTGTTATCGGCATGATATATGAGTCGCGTCCAAATGTGACAGTTGATGCTGCTGCGCTGTGCCTGAAGGCCGGGAATGCGATTGTCTTACGTGGAGGGTCAGAGGCTATTCATTCCAACAGGGCACTGGCTTCTGTACTTCAGGAAGCCCTTGAAAGTCAGGGCATCAGTGCCGATGCCATTCAGGTTATCCCTGTAACTGATCGTGAGGCCGTAAATCTCATGCTCAGTCAGGATGAGTATATCGATCTCATCATTCCTCGCGGTGGTGAAGGGCTTATTCGTTTTGTTTCCGAAACGTCCCGTATTCCTGTTTTGAAACATTACAAGGGGGTATGTCATATTTACGTTGATCGTGATGCTGATCTTACAAAGGCAACTCCCATCATTATAAACTCCAAAGCACAGAGACCCGGGGTTTGCAATGCTCTGGAAGGTTTACTTATTCATAAAGACATTGCAGAAGAATATCTTCCTGCTCTGGCTGTGGAGCTTCAGAAAAGTGGTGTCCGCATGCTAGGTTGCAGTGAATCTGTAAGAATAGTTCCGGAGATCACACCTGCCATGGACAGCGATTGGGGCACAGAGTTTCTTGATCTTATTCTCTGCGTAAAAGTTGTGAATACTATGGAAGAAGCCTTTTCCTATATTGATGAATATGGATCACAGCATACAGAAAATATACTTACAGAAAATTATTCCAATGCCCAGAGATTTTTAAGTGAAGTTGATGCCTCTGCCGTGATGGTAAACGCCTCTACACGATTTAATGATGGTGGTGAGCTTGGCCTTGGAGCGGAGATAGGAATAAGCACCACCAAGCTTCATGCGTATGGGCCAATGGGGCTTGAAGAGTTAACCACGAAAAAGTTTATTGTGTACGGGCAGGGCCAGGTTCGGAGTTGAAACAGAAAACAGGCATTCTTGGTGGTACTTTTGATCCTGTCCATAACGGCCACCTTGCACTTGCTGAAGCTGCAGGAAAACTGTGTGATCTTTCTGAGATTGTTTTGATTCCTGCAGCTGTTCCACCCCATAAACAAAATAGACAAATCACAGATTTTTCCCATAGAGCGGCCATGCTCGAAATTGCAGTGAAGGAAAGACCGACATTGCATGTCTCCACCATTGAACAGCTTCTTCCTTCTCCTTCTTTTACCATCGATACTCTGCAATATATTACACTTCACTCTGGAGTTGATATTGAGTTGTTTTTTATTATTGGAGCAGATGCATTTCTTGATATTCTTTCATGGAAGAAGTATCAGGAAGTTCTGGCAGCCAGCCATTTTATAGTGTTTTCAAGGTCAGGGAGCAGGAAAAGAAAACTGCATAAACTCTTTAAACGTTTGGAATACACGAAACGTGACGGGTACTGGCATCATGATGCATCTCAAAAATCTATCTTCAGTTCTTCATTGTCCCTGCCAACTGTTTCTTCATCCGAAGTGCGCGCCCAAATTGCTCAGGGGCATTCTGCCAGCCAACTCACTCCCAAAGAAGTCTGTAAGTATATCGCTGACCATCAACTTTATTCTGTTTGAAGCCTTTTAGGAACGTA
>JAYEOK010000151.1:0-12935 GCA_034722915.1 Thermodesulfobacteriota bacterium
CCGATTTTATATATTCACAATCCTCACGTAGCCAGCTACGCTGCGGTTGTGAATATATAAAATCGACTGAACCTGTAGCACATTTATGACCGGAAAATGCCAAGTTATTTTTTACCGAACCCTAAGTCTTTATATTCTATTTTTTCACTATCCTTTACCTGGTGGGGGTAGCCAGTTTCCAGATATAGCAACTTGTTTTCCCAGTAATTATTCGCTAACCATTGAAAAACAATGTGAAATATGTTACCGCTTCCAAAATAGCGGTCTAGGAGGCTGTCCGAGAACACCCAAACTACGGGCACAAGTGCCCTTTTGCCCAAACTCTTCAAAATTGTCAAAAATTTCTCGATTTTGAACAAAATGCCTATTCTCGGACAAGCTCCTAGAGAGAAGGTCTGAGGTCGGGATTTGTTACTTTTTTGAGCTATTAAACTTAGGAGATTCTGCACATGAATTTTTTTATCCCAGTAACGGTTTTTCTATTTGGTCTATTGGTGGCGACCTGTACATCCTGCCTTGGTGCGGGGCTCTGGCTTTATGAACTAGGCACCCCGGATCTTGGCACAGCCGGTGCCGGACGTGCAGCCATGGCAACCGACGCTTCCATAGCCGGTGCTAATCCAGCTGGCATGACCCGCCTTGAACGCTCTCAAATGGTGGCAGCTGTGGAAGGGCTCTATGTCAATAGCCGATTTGACACCGATGTGTCCGGGTTCGGCGGTGGTGATGGAGGCAATGCCGGGGGATTCGTGCCCGCTGGCGGCTTTCATTATGTCCACAGTGTTACTCCTGATTTGAAAATTGGGGTAAGTACCGGATCCTATTTTGGTCTCGGTGTCGATTACGGAGACGACTGGGCTGGCCGCTATTATGCAACCGAAGCAGAGATGTTGACTTTCCTTGTTAATCCGGCTGTGGGTTACCAGGTCAACGACTGGCTGTCCATAGGGGCGGGGGTCAGCCTGGGCTATGCCGAACTCACCCAGAAGGTAGGCATCAACAATAGCGCCGTGCCGGAGCAGGCTGGAATGTCTGATGGGCAGCTCAAAATTGATGAGAATGATATGGCATACGGCTTTAACTTAGGCGTAATGCTTGAGGCTCAGGCAGGTACTCGATTTGGCCTTACCTATCGTTCCGAAATGGATCTTGGATTTGAAGATGCGGCATCCCTGAACAATATAGGCAATGTTCTTCAGGGCCTGCTGGGCTTATCCGGGGTTGCTGGCAGCAAAGTTGATATTGACATGACAATTCCCCAGGCCCTGATGTTGAGTGGTTACCACCAGCTGCACCGGCGCTGGTCCATCATGGGCAATATCGGCTGGCAGGACTGGAGCGAGTTCGGCAATCAAGATCTGACGCTGCGCTCAACAACCTCCACAACATTTACCAAGAAGCTTGATTACGATGACACCTGGCACTTTGCTTTAGGTGCTCAGTACCAGTTTGCCGATAGCTGGTTATGGTCGGTAGGTGTTGCCTACGACACCTCCCCCGTCGATGAGGACACCCGCACCCCAGATCTGCCCCTGGATCGTCAGATTCGCCTTGGCACAGGTGTTCAATACGACTGGAATAAAGATATAACAGTAGGCGTGGCCTACGAATATTTAGATGCCGGCGAAGCGGAAATCGACCAGGCAGGCGGACCACCCATCAATCTCCAAGGGGAACTCAAGGGTGAATACGACACCAATGCAATTCACTTTCTTGCTGCTAATCTGATCTGGAAGTTTTAGTGCCTTACAGAATGTTTTCTTGTTTTTTTTGAACATATTCTGAGAAGGCACTTATCCAGTGAACTGAATTGTTTCCGGTTGAACCGGGTTAGTACCTTATAAATTCTTTCGAAGTCTACGCTTATCTCGTGTTTTTTTGAAAAGAATTTGGTGAAGGTACTTATGCCGGCTTACCGTTCATCACCGGTGTTAGTACCTTACTCCTGAAAAGTTGTCATTAGACAAGAAGGAAATAAAACAGTTGTCGGACATAAATGAAAGACTTGTAACTATAGAAGCAATGCTGCTTATCCAAAAAGGACAGATTGAAATATTACTCGGGTTGATATCTTCCAAAATCGGAAAAGACGAACTGAAAAAATACTTAAAATTCGTTGTTGAGTCGCCTGATTTCGGAGACAGCGCTAAAATCTCCGCTCAAGAAATGATAATTCACCTGGATAAGCTATGGAGTGAGGAGTCGCTCTCAAGGCAGAGGCAATGACCTGCCCCTGCCTTGAGAGCTTAGGAACGTACAATAAATAACTTGAACAAATTAATGCACCCCAAGGGTATTTCCTCCGGGGCATATTTTTTTCCGTCTTCTGTGTTGCTCGTTGCTCACGTAACCCGTTATGCTCCCGCCTCGCGCCTTGAATACGAAAAAAACTCCTATTAATTTTTGTTCAAGTTATTTATCTCCCGTTCCTTAACAGGTTTGAATTAAGGAAAAATCACCTTCCACTCTTTTTCCATATCCACAACCACCCAGTCATTATTTTTTGCCTCAATAAGTGCTTTGTCAAGCCGACCAATGTGGGAATCACGGTCATAGGCAAACTCACGTTTACCATCTGTATGATGGACAATTCCTGCAAAGCGTTTTCCAGTGGCTCCAAGGGTAGTGTACTGCAGCATCTGCAGATCACCATCGGAATTACCGAAGGCAAATATCGGGCGACGTCCAATATGCTGGTTGATGCCTACTGGTTTTCCTGCTTTATCATCAATAAAATTGAGCTTCGGCTCCCGTAACAGTACCGGTTTTCCGTCCCGCATTTCAAATTTCGTCAGAATGGAGCTTCCCACCACCTGTTCCGGTGGAATCCCATAAACACCTTCAGTCCAGGGGCGCATGAACTCTATTCCTCCACCGGATACAATGAAAGTCTTGAAACCATTCTCACGCAGATAACTAAGCAACTCAAGCATAGGTTGATAGATCAGCTCGGTATATGGCTTTTTCAGGGTGGGGTGCTTAACGGTTTGCAGCCAATTCTTAACAATATATGAGAATTCATCGGTTGTCATTCCTGCATGAGTGGCCATTACCAATTCGATCAAGCCTTTTTCACCTGAAGCAGCAACACTCTTCATATCCTCTTCAAGAACTGCCTGAAAGGGTTGTTGAGTTTTCCACTCCGGATGATCTGCTGCCAGTTCTTTGACCCGATCCATTGCAAAAAAGAGCTGGAAATAGGCAGGCTGTTCCGCCCAGAGGGTTCCATCGTTGTCAAAGACTGCGATACGATCACCGGGCTGAACATAATCAGGACTGGATTTGTCCGTTACTGCCTTAACAAAAGTGGTAATAGCATTCTTGCTTGCGCCATCATTCCAGGATGGTAAAGGGTCGGTTATGGCCAGTGCCGACGTTGTCAGAAGGAAAAACAGAAGACTCAAGTTTAAAGAGATAATTTGCATGAATCGAAACATTTTTTTCTCCGCGGTTAATGTTGAGTCTACTCAAGAGCAATGTATTATATACTATTTTTGAGACATCAGAGGGAAAACAAGTCATTCTCTCCTATCAGACATGAGCTTGATTTTGTAAATATAATTCTCAGGGTTGCCAGGAACAACTATTGCTATCAGTCGCTCTTTCTTAAAAAAATCACTTCATACGTTCTGTCCATGGCAGCCTGATAATAAAAGCCCGCCAAAGCATCTTTTTCGGCATAGTAGAACAGTGTGTAAGTTGACCCCTCATAGCCCTTGTCCTGAAACTCAACAAAAAGTTTAATTAATTCTTTTTTCGTTGAAATTGTAGACTCGGCAACATGAATTGGCCTGGGATTAAAATATTCCACCTTTGCCTGACCGTCACCCTGAACATCATTGATTTTAATGAGATAGCCACCGTCTGTACGCTGCCATAGACCAGCAATAATGTCATAATCAAATTTTACCGCCGTTACCATTTTCTCCTCTGCATGGACTGGATGCAGAATAAAGAGAAAAAAAGTGGTGAAATAAAGCAGGAAATGCAAAATCCGTCGAGGATTATTCATAAATTATGTCCTGTGCTGAAAAATAAAACGCCACACCCGATCTTACATACATCCGGGTGTGGCGGATAAAACAAGAAAATAAACTGTAAGGTACTAGGAGCTTGTCCGAGAATAGACATTTCTTCTCAAATCGAGGCATTTTGAAAAAATAAGCACAGGTGCCTGCAAGAAATACCCTTGGGGTGCATACAGTTTCAATATTCCGAGCATTATTTTTTCAAAATAACGAAGAGTTGGGGAGAAAGGACACTTGTACCCGTAGTTTGGGTGTTCTCGGACAGCCTCCTAGGGATTAATGAGCACCTGGATCAGTCAACTTTTCCATAACCTGTTCCAAATTAAAGCTGCCAGGCTTTTGGCGTGGCGGAAATTCCTTGAAGGTTTCCAGGAATTTTCCGACATAGTCACTTGCCGGAAGCAACAGATACACTCGATCCAGCAACCAGTCATAGTAGGTATTGGAGGTGAGCTGCGAACGCTCGTAAGGATCTCGTCGCAGGTTGAAGATAAGGGGAACCCGTAGAGGAGTAAAGGGGTTAGCCCACAACTCCAGGGTGCCAGTGGCCCGTTGTTCCATGAAAACTGCTTTCCAGTCATCATAGCGCAGCGCAGTCAAATCACCGTCATCTGAGAAGTAAAAGATTTCATGCCGGGGGCCATGTTCTTCCTGGCCGGTGAGGTAGGGCAGAAAATTGTAACCGTCCAAGTGTACCTTATAGGTTCTATTGATTGCAGAAACACCGCCTGCTTTAAGTTTTTCCTTAATATCAGGTTCACCTGCCATGGCCAGAAAAGTTGGCAGCCAGTCCATGTGGTGCATGATTTCATTGGACCAGGCTCCGGCTTTAATTTTTCCTGGCCAGCGAACCATGGCAGGTACACGCCACCCGCCTTCCCAGTTGGTATTTTTTTCACCACGAAAGGGAGTCATGGCCGCATCAGGCCAGGTGTTCATGTGCGGGCCGTTGTCGGTGGAATAGAAAACAAGGGTATTATCTGCAATGCCGAGTTCATCCAGCACTTTTAGAAATTTTCCTATGTGCATATCATGCTCGACCATGCCATCGGAATACTCATCCTGACCGGAGATACCTAGAAGCTCCGGTTTGACATGAGTGCGAAAATGCATCCGGGTACCACTCCACCAGCAGAAAAAAGGTTTTCCAGCCTTGGCTTGACGTTGAATGAAATCAATGGCCGCATCAGAACTCTCGTCATCCACTGTCTCCATGCGTTTTTTGGTCAGAGGACCGGTGTCCTCAATTTTACCATCAGCAAAAGATTTAATTACGCCACGGGGACCGAATCGTTTCCGAAACTCAGGGTCTTTCGGGTAGTCCTCATTTTCCGGCTCTTCCTCGGCGTTAAGGTGGTAAAGGTTTCCGAAAAACTCATCAAAACCGTGATTCGTGGGAAGCATTTCATCCTGATCACCCAGGTGGTTTTTGCCGAACTGACCGGTTGCATAACCTTGAGCCTTGAGCAGACCGGCAATGGTGGGATCTTCTATCTGCATGCCCTCTTTGGCACCGGGCATTCCTACTTTAGAAAGTCCGGTACGAAAAACAGACTGCCCCATGATAAAGGTGGAGCGACCAGCGGTACAGGATTGTTCTCCGTAATAATCGGTAAAAGTCATGCCTTCTTCTGAGACACGATCGATATTGGGGGTTTTATACCCCATCATACCATGGGTATAAGCGCTGATATTGGATAGACCGATATCATCACCCCAGATAACCAGTATGTTAGGTTTGTCACCAGTTGCAGCTTGCACGAATCCGGCAGACAAGGCAATTACTGCGGATACGGCAAAACCAGCTAACCTTTTTTGTTTCAACTTCATTAAAACCTCCTTTTCTTTTGTGGAAAATAACAATTACTCCTGACTATGGGATGCTAGTTTGGTTCTTATGATTAGTCAAATGCTATTAGTTATGATTCAGTGATTTCCAGTTAGAGAATTGCATAAGATGTTAAAATTCATAAATATTTCTTTAGAATAAATGTCGTTTTTTTCTTGACAAACCAAGAAAGATAAATTTTTGAAGATTTTCCTATATACCCTATAATTTAATAGCATAGGAATTTTCATTTTTTACGAAGTTTAAAAAATGAATGCCAAACATTAAAGGACGAATATCGAATATCGAACAAGGAATGTCAAACTGCAGAAGGGGAAAAGCCCTTGATCCGTCGTCTTTTATTCCGATCGATATTCGATATTCCTCGGAGTCTTCGCTTACCTGTTCGATATTCGACATTCTCTTTTTAAAACCCGCCCAAAGGGCTTTAAGTTCAAGAGGTTACAGGACACCAAAAACTAAATTGCGCCTTGTTGGTTATATTGTAGATGACGTAAAATATTGGATTGCGACCTATCGTTTCGACCTAACTGGCGAAGAAATCGCATTAATATATAAACTTCGCTGGCAAGTTGAAAAAAATTTTAAATGGTGGAAACAGCATCGGCATGTATATCACCTGATTGCCCGGAGTGAGTATGGTGTAATGGTTCGGATCTTAACTGGTCTTATCACCTATTTGCTCTTGGCTATATACTGCCAGGAGCAACATGGTGAAAAAGTCAGCATAAAGATGGAGACCGTGAGTTCGCCTATGACAAAGAATCCCATGTGGGTCGCCTTGACAAAACACTCATTGAGGCAAAGAGTAATGGCTGGATTATTGTGGATATGAAAAAAGAATGGGAGGTAATATATCCCTGAAAAAGCATCAACAACCAAGGAGAAAAACAATGACGGACGAAACCAGTAAACTTGATGAGATGAAGGCTTCAATTGAACAACTTCGTGATGAGATCAAGCTGAAAGCTCACCTCGGCAAGGAAGACGCCATCGATGAATGGGAAAAACTTGACAAGAAATGGAACTCTTTTCTGGAGCAATACAAACCAGTCGCCGAAGATGTTGCCGAGGAAGCCGGTAAGGCTGCTGGAAATGCAGGTGCAGCCCTAAGAATTGCCGCCGATGAATTAAAGGCAGGTTACGAACGTATTCGTAAACTTTTCTAACAGTCGACAAAAAAAACTGGAACCTACCATAAATAAGGAAATGTAAGATGTATTGGAATTGGAAAATGGGCGGAGCAATGCTTGGCCTCAGTTTTTTTCTTGCGGTTGCCCTGATTAAACCAATTGGGGTTTCAACCCAATTCGTTATTGCCGATGGAATCATGGCGGCAGCAGTCAATCCGTCCCTTGTGCAGAAAGACGAAAAGGCCAAATCCGGCTACAGCAGTACCAACGCCTATTTAAACAAATCAGGCGGCAAGTATGCAAAATCTGTTGCCAAACCTTTAAACTATAGTTTCATTTTTGTCCTGAGTATGTTTTTAGGCGGCTTTATTGGCCGACTCTTGACCAAAAATAAACAGAACGCCCCTGCTGTACGTCAGATGCCCGATGTTCATACCCGCCGTTTTGGTAACAACGCAATGCTGCGTTACACCCTGGCCTTTACAGGAGGGATCATTGTGCTCTGGGGTGCCCGCCTGGCTGGTGGCTGCACCAGTGGTCACATGATGAGTGGCATCATGCAGACCTCGATCAGCGGCTATATTTTTGCCGGAGCAACTTTTCTGGTAGCCATACCAACGGCTTTACTCATCTATAAAAGTCAGGGGGTTGGTAATGAATAATAGTATACTTGCAATTTTTCTTGGCACTCTGTTCGGCTTTGTACTGCAACGAATCGGTGCTGCAGATCCTGACAAAATCATCAATATGCTGCGCCTCAAAGATCTGCACCTGATGAAAACCATTCTCACCGGTATAGGTATCTCGTCAATTTTGCTATTTGCTGGAATGGCCACAGGACTACTGGATAGCGGTCATCTCAGTGTAAAATCCATGTACTGGGGAGTGGTGATTGGTGGGGCTCTGCTCGGAATTGGCTGGGGCATGGCCGGTTTTTGCCCTGGTACCGGGATGGTGGCTGCCGGCAGCGGCAGAATAGATGCATTTTTCTTCCTGCTCGGTGGTCTTGTCGGTGCCGGTGTATATACCCTGATGTTCAATGCATTGAAGTCTACATTTCTAATGAATTCACTCTTTGGGGGAAAAACAACACTTGTTCAGACTGGCGAGTACCAGGCTATTCTTACGACTGTCCCGGGTTGGGCTGTTGCCATTACTATTGGTGCCGCCCTCATTGGGTTTGCAGCATTACTGCCAGATACAGACGTTAGAAAGCAACAATGATGACATCGTAAGGGCTCGACAAGCAATAAAGCTTCATCCTGGCAAACATACCGGGATGAAGCTTACAGCGGATCAGGCAACCTGTTCACTTATCGACCAGAGAAATCCTACTGAGAAGTAGCATGACAAAGCGTTTGCAGATCGCCTTCCATTCAATCCTTTTCCAAACCTCTTTCCAGAAATTCCACAGCTTCCGCGTCAACCAGACCATATTCAGCAGAGATCAAAATATTTTGTTTCTTATAGGCAAACCACCACCTTCTGCATGGTTTCCCATGTATAAACAATTTCAAACGGTTAGTGATGGCAATAAGTCCCTCTTCTTTTGCCATTTTATGAATCTTTTTACCCAACTTCTCAAAGTCTTTTCCACAACATGTTTGCTTAGCCATACGATCCTCCTTTGTAAGGATAAAAAATCTCTACCTCGGTTAGTAAATATTCGCCTAGCACCCCATCTTCGTCCAATCCAGCGTGTTCACATATGAGTCAATATAGTTCACACGCCGGATTGAACGAACCTGAGGCACTATCCAAACATTTACAATTTAGGAACGTACAATAAATAACTTGAACAAATTAATGTATTTTTTTTCCGTCTTCTGTGTTGCTCGTTGCTCACGTAACCCGTTATGCTCCCGCCTCGCGCCTTGAATACGAAAAAAACTCCTATTAATTTTTGTTCAAGTTATTTATCTCCCGTTCCTTAGTGGTTTTGGCTGTTTTCAGGTGCAAGCCGAATATTTATCTCGGTTAAGAGGTTATGCTTTTTTATTGTAAAGACATAGATAGAATTTTGCAATGAGAGTTATTTATTTTTCGTTTTTCTTTAACATGTTATAATACACAAATAATGAAAACCAACATACAAAACACCTGGAAAGAGATTTTAACAGTTCTGCAAAAAGACATCCGCCAGATCTTTGCAACACATCTTGCCTATGTGGCACTTGGTATCGCCGTGTTCACTCCATTGGCTGGTATTGTCGGTCGGTCCCTGCTTGGCTTATCCGGACAATCTGTACTCTCAGATCTTGACATAGCCTATTTCTTCCTGACACCATTCGGGATGCTGGCAGCGATACTGTTTGCTGCCCTGATGATTACCATCCTTGTATTTGAACAGGCTTCCATGATGGCTGTTTGTGGTGCTACGCTTTTGGGCATGCGTATTACCTTCATGTCTACTTTGTATTTTACAATCCGACGTACAAAAAAAATCTTCCTGTTCGCTATCCGGCTGGTCATTCGGGTACTGTTCATTACTCTGCCATTTCTGGCCATCAGCGTAGCTATTGCCTGGGTCATGCTTACTGACTATGACATCAACTATTACCTGGCGGAAAAACCACCCATTTTTTTCATTGCCGCAGCCTCCATTGGCCTGATCCTGCTGACCATGTTTAAAGTACTTTTCAAGCATCTTTTAAGCTGGACACTGGCATTACCATTGATCCTGTTCAGTGATGTCGCTCCTGGCGATTCCTTTACAACAAGTGAAGACCTTACCAAGGGACATAAACATTTCCTGCTGCTGACGTTTGGAAGCTGGGCACTGGCTGCAACTCTGCTTGGTACTGTTCTCCTTGGTGGTATTCAATTACTTGGCTCAATCCTGGCGCCCTTTTTCCTGAATTCCATTACCTTACTGGTTCCTGCGCTGGGAGGACTGGTGGCCCTGTGGGTGTTTTCCAACTTCCTGATTACAACATTCACTTCAGGGAGCTTTGCGGCGCTCCTGATGTTATGTCATGGTCGTTCCGGCTCACCAATTAAAATCGCTGCCTTTACAGTGAATCAGCAAAGTCAAAAAAAGCAGATGACAGTATCCCTGTTTATCATACTCCTTATTTCAGGTGTCACAGCAGCTGTACTTGTCGGTGGGTTCCTCTTAAAATCCCTTCCCGCAGACAACACCACCATGGTCATTGCCCATCGCGGTGCAGCCGGAAAAGCACCGGAGAACACAATGGCCGCCATGCGCCATGCCATAAATGATACCACTGACTGGCTTGAAATAGATGTTCAGGAAACTGCTGACGGAGAAGTTGTAGTTCTTCATGATAGTGATTTTATGAAACTTGCCGGCATGAACCTGAAAATCCGGGACGCAACCCTGCAACAGGCAAAGGAAATTGACGTGGGCAGCTGGTTCAATGGAGAATTCTCAGCTGAACGGGTTCCGACACTCACCGAGGTACTGGAGGAGGCAAGAGGTAAATGCCGTGTTCTCATTGAACTGAAATACTACGGCCATGACCAGCAACTGGAACAACGGGTAGTCGACATCGTTGAACAGGCCGATATGGTTGAAGATGTTGCCATCATGTCTTTAAAATATGAAGGCATTAAAAAATTTCGCACACTGCGCCCGGACTGGCCTGTTGGCTTACTGTCCTCCAAAGCCATCGGGAAAATATCTGATCTCGATGTAAATTTTCTAGCAATCAATATGGCCACAGCAAAACCCGCCTTCATCCGTCGCATACAGTCATCAGGTAGACAAGTGTACGTCTGGACAGTGAATGACCAGGCCTCCATGGCCCGAATGATGGCACTGGGTGTAGATGGACTCATTACTGATGAACCGGCCCTGGCCCGTGAGGCGTTCAACAAAAATGAAGCCATGACTTCTGTTGAACGATTACTACTGCATACTGCAGTGCTGGTAAATAAACCGAAATCAAGTAAAACATACCGTGATCAATCGCCATAGGAGGCTGTCCGAGAATGCCCTTCCCCCCAACTCTTCGTTATTTTAAAAAAATAATGCTCGGAATATTAACTATATGCCTGTGCTTATTTTTTCAAAATGCCTCGATTTGAGAAGAAATGCCTATTCTCGGACAAGCTCCTAGGAACCTTCATTTTTTCCAACCAGAGAGGAAGGTGAAGAAATATCTTATCACTTAGCATCCCTCCGAGAAGTACCATGCCGGAAACGTAAAAACAGACTTGAGTTGTATGTCGGTTGAGGTTATCATCCTGCACTCTTAGGGCGCATTCAACAATAACTTCGTACTCTGAGGCGCAATATAAACATTTAGAAAAACGCTATGCGATTATTTAATCCTCAACGTAGCTCGGCTACGCACCCCAAGGGCATTTCCTGCGGGGCACCTGCGGTTAAATAATCACAGATCGTTTCTCTAAACATTCATCTTACACCTCATAATTACGAACTTATTTTTGAATGAGCCCTTAAGATACTTGGGCAGCCCCATATGTAATGGCAAGGGAGGATCGAATGTGCTGGTTTCCCGGGGGCCTTGCTTCCTGGTTCCTATCTCTCTTTTCAGTATCCTTCCGGAATCGGAGTTTATACTCTGATTCTTCAGGGTACTTAGCCGTGAGATGTTGGCACATCACAAACACATCAATTCATTGGATGAATTATGAAAACAAAACAATGTTTCATCAGCGTGCTTGTCTTTCTCCTAGCCGGGCAAATCGCATGGGCTGGACGTGCCCAGATAAAAGACGTTGCCACAGCTCCCTACGCGTCTGCCTTTGTGCTGGACGCAGACACAGGAGAAACCCTGTTTTCCAGAAATCCTGACGCATCCGTCTACCCGGCCAGCACCCTGAAACTTATGGTCCTGGCAGTAATTCTCGACCGGATTGAGCAGGGAACTTTACAACTCGACGAAACAGTTCAGATCACAGTAGAAGCATACAAAATGGGTGGGTCGCAGGTATACCTTGACCCTAAAGAACAGTTCCCCCTGGAAGAATTACTCTATGCCCTGATGATCCAGTCTGCCAATGATGCAGCTGTTGCATTGGCAAGTCATGTGGCCGGTACAACGAAAGAGTTTGTGGCCTTGATGAATCAAAAGGCTGACGAGCTGGGCATGAAGAATACCAGGTTCTACTCCGTGCATGGCCTGCCACCTGCAAAGGGCCAACAAGTCGACGTAACCACAGCACGGGATTTTGCGACTCTCTGCCGCTACTTAAGCAGCCAACCGGAAGTATTTAAATATACTGGAATCAGAGTAAGAGATTTTCGGGGAGGAGAGTTTGTAATGCGTACCCACAATCATCTCCTTGAACAGGTGGAGGGCTGTGATGGATTCAAAACCGGGTATTTCACAAAAGCCGGGTTTTCTATCGCTGCCACTGCCAAAAGGGGCGGAGTGCGGATTATCGCCATTGTCATGGGCAGCAAAGACCGTAAAGTTCGGGATGCCAAAGCTATAGAACTTATAGCCAAAGGGTTTGCAATGGTTCCGGCCAAACCTGAAACACAGCTGGCTGCCCTTCCAGTAAAACCGGAAAACAAAAAAAGTCATTCTCCAACTCTTTCCAAAGAGACGACCATAGTTCCTGATCAGCAATCAGAATCGCCATCAACAGCAGCAGGTGATGGTGGCTGGAGCAAATTTTTTATTGGATTAGTACTGGGATTTCTTTTATATGCGGTTCTGGATTTCTTTGTGTTTAAAAAACGCAGTAGAAATACTTGGCGCAGTAGACGGTTTTAACACCGGTAAACGGTAAGTGAGGCCGGCACTCAGTTCAGTACCCCCTCGAGGGGTATAAGTGCCTTGTTGGTATGTCCAATTTGCTAACGTTAAACGAACTTTTCATTTTCTCGGAGTCGGAGTTTATACCCTGTCTCTTTAGGGTGCTTAGGAACGTACATTAAATAACCTGAACATCTTTCTTGCCCTTTGTTCCGCCAGCAATACTTTAAAA
>JAYEOK010000152.1:0-3078 GCA_034722915.1 Thermodesulfobacteriota bacterium
CTCATTCCTGTTACTCTTTTCAGTACCCCCTCGGAGTCAGAGTTTATACCCTCAAGGGGGTACTCTGAACTGAGTGCCGGCTTTCCTTACTGTTTACCGGTGTTAGAATGCCTCATTCATGAAATCCAGTCTCGTATCAATGATGAATTATCGCATATTACCTGCCCTACTCACACTGGCTGTAGTTCTCTATGTGGGAGCTGTGCAGGCTAAATCTCTCTTTGTTACCATTGGCACAGGTGGTATTACCGGTGTTTACTATCCTACCGGTGCTGCAATAGCCAAAATGGTGAATAAAAAGCATAAAGAACATAATATTCATGCAATGGTGGAATCAACCGGAGGCTCTGTTGTTAACGTAAATGCTATCATAGCCGGTGATTTTGAGTTTGCTATAGTTCAATCCGACCGTCAATTTCAGGCCATAAACGGTATGGCAGAGTGGCAAGACCAGGGACCTCAAGAAGATTTACGGGCAGTATTTTCCATCTACCCCGAAGCTGTCACACTGGTTGCTGCTGCTGATGCCGGAATCAAAAATATCAGAGATCTCAAAGGAAAAAAAGTCAACATTGGTAACCGGGGTTCCGGAAATCGACAAAATGCCATTGATGCTCTTACTGCGGCAGGCATTGACTATACAAAAGATATCGAAGCAAAATCCATCAAAGCTTCTGATGCAGCCGGATTACTGCAGGACAATCGTATTGATGCTTTTTTTTACACAGTAGGCCATCCTGCAGGCGCCATCAAAATGGCCACCACAGGTGCCCGTAAAGTCATAATTGCCGACATCACTAATATTGACAGCCTGCTGAAGAAATTTCCCTACTATACTCATGCAAGTATTCCGATGAAATATTATCACGGTGCCCGGAATAAAAAAAATGTGGAGACCTTTAATGTGAAGGCAACACTGGTTACCTCTGCCAGGGTACCCGATGACATTGTGTATGCTATCACAAAGGAAGTATTTGATAATCTGGAAGAGTTCAAAAAGCTGCATCCTGCCTTCACCAGCCTGACAAGAGAAGCTATGCTGACACATCTTTCTGCGCCGATTCATCCCGGTGCCATGAAATACTTCAAAGAAGTGGGACTAACACCGGTAAACGGTAAGGTAAGGTAAGCCGGTATCAACCAGTACATTAAAAGATAAGCTTATGGAAAATAATAACGATTCTGAAACTCAAGCACCATCTATCCAGGCAATGGTCTGGTACAGAGAGGAAGACTGGGACACGCTCATGAAACTTTTCACCGACAGCCACCTGCTGCCCAAGGCTTATTCCGACTGGCTGCCAAGGGCTGAAGAGATGGTAAAAAAAATAGAAGGTAGCGGTGATATAGTAATGAAAGTCTTCATTGATCCGGAAACATTTCCTGCCTGGTGCAAAGAAAAGGGAAAAGAGATGGACATGCATGCAAGAACTGAACTGGCCATTGAAGTGGCGACTCAGCAGAGCTTTGGTCCAAAAACCTGATCGTTAGTGCCTTACAGAATATTTTCTTGTTTTTTTTGAACATATTCTGATAAGGCACTTATCCAGTGAACTGAACTGTTTCCGGTTGAACCGGGTTAGTGCCTGCCTCACTTACCGTTTACCGGTGTTGGTTTTTAAAGCTTACCCTTTTTTTCAAGAAGTGAGTAGACCACAAAATATTTATAAATATTACTCACATATTGAACTGTTTCCCTGCCGATCCGCTTAGCTGCCACCACTTCCACATTGTTAAACCAAATATTGGGATTCAAGCCCTTTTCTCTGGCCTCTTTCCGCAATTTTGCTATTTTAGCCGGTCCGGCATTGTACGATGCAAAGGCCAATAAACTTCTGTTTAACTTGTCTATGCCCTCATCATTAAAATAGCGATCCGTCATAAATCGCAGGTATTTGGTACCGGCATGGATATTTGCCTCAACCTCTTGAATATTGGAAATGTTCACATTCTTATCTTTTGCTGTAGAGGGAAGAATCTGCATAACTCCCACTGCACCGACATGACTTTTAGCTTTGTTATTCAGTCCCGACTCCTGATAGGCAAGGGCGGTGAGCATGAGATAATCAAAATCATATTTTTCCCCATACTTTTTAAAATACTTCACCGTCTGTTTGAAACGCTTTCGATCTTTGCTGGCAGTCGAATTTGTGACATATGTCACATTCTTCAGATATCGATCGAACAGCATATTGCCATGCAGGGTGCCCTTCTTATTCTTCTTAACAAATGCATCAATGACTGTTTTCAATTTTGGACTGTTTTTCCTGAACGCCCAGCCAATCTTTCCTTCTGTGTGAACGGCCACGTCCGGATGCAATCGTATATTTTTTAATATCTTTGCCCAGAACTCGGCCTTATGGTTATCGACTATGAGCATGGGCACAACCCCGGCATCCAGCATTGCCAGTAGGTCTTCATCCTCCAACTGCTCATCAGCAGGAGTGATTTTTACTGGACTCTTCCCGGTGGCACTCAACACCTCGTTTAATTTAACAAGGCTCTCATAATAGCTGCTGGATTTACGGACGTAGATTTCTTTTCCAGCCAGATCAAAGGTGTTTTTCAACTCAGGTCCTTTTTTTCCAGTGACGACTATCTCCTTAACATTTGTCAAAAAAGGATCTGAAAAATCTACAGTCTTCCGTCGTTCTTCAGTGATAGTCAAATTACCAATGGCAATATCCCCCAGTCCTTCAGTCAGGTGTGACAATAAAATACTTCGATCAGTGGGGATGAGCACCACGTGAATCTTTAGATGTTTTGTTTTCTGACTGGCATTGAGAAACTTTTCAAAACTTTTTACGCTTTCATAGGCCAGCCCCCTCTCTTTTCCACCATCCAGAAAATAAAACGTTTTACTGTAGGGAATCAGAACACGGATCCCCCTTCTTTCCGCCATCGCATCATAGTCACCTGTCCACTTCTTATTGTCCAAAAAATCATCTGAATCCATGAGCGCACATACTGATGACGCTCCCCCGACAATCAACAGAAAGAGACCAAGTTGCAACCAAACCAAGCCTGCGCCGACAATAGACTTTTTTTTGTTCATATACTTTTCTCCATTCAAAATAA
>JAYEOK010000153.1:0-3061 GCA_034722915.1 Thermodesulfobacteriota bacterium
AATTACACCAAGGATGATCGCCCATGAAAAAACTCTTTTTTCTCCTGCTCTCTTTCGGTTTCTTTATTCCTGGATATTCCCTTGCTGCAACTCAGAATATCCATATGGAATGGACATATGATTATGTGCCCGCAGAAGGGAGAACTCAGGTTGGTTATTATCTGTATCAGGAAGGTGAAATAGTTCATACCAGCTACAGTCCAAATGAAAGAAACATGGATTTTACTTTTGAATCTGAAAATGGGACTTTTGATTTTACACTTACAGCATTCTGCAGCGATGGCCACGAAAGCCCTCATTCTCCTCCTTATACTTTAACCTTAAACTCTCCTTCCGAACCTGTATTGCTCGCTGACTTTAGCAACCTCCCAACATCTCTATCAGGAAACATTCCTTTCACAGTCTCTTTTGATGCATCAGCTTCAACCGGAAATATTAGCACTTATGCATGGAATTTTGGAGATAACAACTCAGGAAGCGGCATCCAAAATCGCCACATATACACCACAGCTGGTACATTCAATGCAACACTCACAGTTACCGGTACAAATGGAACAACCAGTCAGAAATCAGTTACTGTTGTAACCACTGCACCACCGGTTGCTATTATAACGCCGGCCACATTCAGCGGAAATGCCCCTCTAACCGTTTCATTTAACGGCTCTTCCTCCACATCTGCTGTTTCTTATGCCTGGGGTTTCGGTGATGGAACAACCGCGACTTCAAGTCGGACAGACCATACTTTTACCACAGCTGGTATCTATACAACCACCCTTACAGTTACCAATACGCTTGGACAAACTCATTCAACCCACACAACCATTACAGTAAACGAAGCTGAAGCCGAAAACACTCCACCCACAGCTAGTATCAGTTCATCAAAGGCTGTTGGTGATGCCCCTTTTACTGTCTTCTTTGATGGAACCGCCTCAAAGGATACAGAAGGGACAATCAGCTCTTATCTCTGGAACTTTGGGGATGGCAGTCAACCCACAACAGAAGTAACAGCCCAACACCAATACACCATAGCTGCAACCTACAGTGTCTCACTCACTGTAACTGACGAGCATGGAGCCCAAGACACAACAACAACTCCGGTTATTATTACTGGCGAATCAGAGGAAGATCTGGTCCCAACCGCCCGATTGACAACATCAATAACTGACGGACCTGTACCTCTTAAAGTTGTCTTTGATGGATCAACATCCACCGCCTCTAATGATTCTTCACTCACTTACAGCTGGAATTTTGGTGACGGAGACAGTGGACAAGGTATTGCACCTGTTCATACCTACACAAGCCCCGGCTCTTTCACTGCCACTCTCACAGTAACTGATGATAAGGGAGCCACTTCCAGTGCCGGAACTACAATAAATGTTAAAGAAGGCACACCTGAATTCCAAATTGAATTAGGTGAAGTGGAAACAGACCATAACTGGATAAGAATTACCTTTTCCGACCCATTTGTAAATCCAGTTGTCGTTGCCGGGGCTCCAAGCAGAAATGACAGTGATCCATGTGTTGTTCGCCTGAGAAATATCACTTCAACCGGATTTGATATTCGCATTCAGGAATGGGACTATCTGGATGGCACCCATGCCAGAGAAACAATAGGTTACCTTGTTATGGAACAGGGCAACTTCACCCTTGATAATGGAACACTGGTAGAGGCAGGAAAATTTGACTCTAATGACACCAACTTCCAAACAGTCCAATTCAACACAGCCTTTACAGTTAAACCTGTTGTCATGACCTCAATTGCAACTTGTAATGAAGAAGATACAGTTACAGCCCGACTGCGCAACATTTCCACGACCTCCTTTGAACACAAAACCCAGGAGCAACAACTCGTAGCAGGACACGGTAATGAAACAATCAGCTATATTGCCTGGGAACCGACTCAAACCAGCCTTGAGAGCATAAATGTTATTGTAAACAAAACTAAAAACAAAGTGAGAAACCGCTGGTACACGGTTAAATACCGTGAACAACTCCCAGATAGTCCGATATTTCTTGGCACAATGCAATCTCAGGATGGGCTTGACACTGCAACTCTTCGTTACACAAATAAAACAAACAGTGAAATTCAAATCCTGGTTGAGGAAGAACAATCAGCTGACGATGAGACCAGACATACTTCGGAAAAAGTGGGCTACTTTCTATTCTCTTCCAACCTTGAAATACTTGTTGAAAATATAGCACCGGTTGCTGTAATATCAGTAAGTGATACTGGAGGGATTGCACCATTGACAGTTTCCTTTAATGCTTTTGAATCAACGGACACTGATGGGACTGTACAGTCTTACCTTTGGAATTTTGGAGACGGCAGCCCGACTGATACATCTGACAATCCTGATCATACATTTTCTACTGTTGGATCTTTTCAGGTATCTTTGATTGTTACAGATGATAAGGGAAAAAATTCGGATCAGGCAACTGTTACTATTGAGGTTTCCCCTTCAAGTATTGATTATGCAATTAATTTTCAACCTCCTATGACAGAGATTCCATTCGGATACCAGGCTGACAACGGAAATATATTTAATGCCGAACGTGGATACGGGTGGATAACAGCTCCCCTGACTGATAGTACACGAGAACGGGACAACCCGGCCTCACCCGATCAAGCCTATGACACAATGATTCATGTGGATCCGGAAAGTATATGGGAAATTGAGATACCCAATGGAGATTACTCCGTAACTGTCTGCGCTGGAGACGCTTCTTTCCCTCAAGGCACTGAAAATGTTCAGATCGAGGGTGCTACCATTATTGACAATGTCTCATTATCAGATGATACCCTATGGGTTGAAAGAACAAAAAGCATCACCGTTACAGATGGCAAACTCTCTGTAACATTTACCGACAGCACCCCGATTGCACGATTATGCTGGCTGACAATCAGCCAACAGTAAAGCAGACAATCAAATGCTAAGGGCGCATTCAACAATAACTTCGTACTCTGAGGCGCAATATAAACATTTAGAAAAACGCTATGCGATTATTTAATCCTCAACGTAGCTCGGCTACGCACCCCAAGGGCATTTCCTGCGGGGCACCT
>JAYEOK010000154.1:0-3029 GCA_034722915.1 Thermodesulfobacteriota bacterium
TTGATTGATATACACCACCAGTGGTGGTTCATATGCACCAGATGACAAGAAATCGCTTTCTGAGCAAAGATAGTGAGGGGTTAAAATCAGGTGATCCAGAAGATTTGCTCAAAGCAGGGACAGGAAGCCAAGAGCATTTCCGGCAAACCATGTAAGATATTGTGCTGCAAGGTTTTCCTAATTGTGCAACCATTGCGGTTATCATTGGCATGGAGAATGAAGAAGGGTGTCAGCTCATTCGATGGTAACTTTTCAATGCGTTTTCTAAGATGCTTGTAAGTAGCTTGTGTACCTCCATCGATAAGTATACGATGAAGAGAATTTACATCTGCACCATATTCGATCCAGATGCAATCCCCTGTGCAGCTTGAATAAGTTCTATGTTGATCAAGTGGTTCCTTCCGGTGTTAGCGTCCGTATTTATTACCTTCTAATCCATGCTCCATTTACACAAATAAAGGGACCCATTACTGTTCCCTCTGAGTAGGTTTGACCTTCATGGACACAATCAGCATAACTAACACTTCCCAAAACCAACAGCATTGTGATGACAAACATTACTTTCCGCATTATTACTCCTTTTAAAAATCTACTTTATTGTATATTATGCTACCTTTTGTCCGGATAAAATCTTCAATGGTTGCATAGTGTTATTAGTTCATCATACATATTCTCTATATCCTTAGTTCCTTTATAGATATCCTTTTCAGTTTCGAGTTGTATGCAGGATGTATTGAGTAAATTTTGAAGTTGTTTGGTGAGCTTTTCCTTTGTTTTCTGCGATTTACAATTTGCCATAGACTTTTGAGTATCGATCTGCCGAACAGCCGTATGTAGATATTTGACTCTTCTTCCATCAAAAGTAAGTATATCTTTGGAGACATTACCATCAAAGACAAACTGCTTTTGGCAAGCAGTTAAATTGCACTCGAGCAGTATATTTTGAGAAATATTGACACCAAACATCTCCGCTTCTTTAAATGTGGCAGTTGTCCAATCACCTTTAACAAAAAATGCGCCTGAAAGGTCAGCAGCCGTCAGATTTGCATCGTCAAAAGCTGCACCGGTTATGTCGACACCATGCAATGAAGCACCTATAAGAATGGATCCTATAAAGCTTGTATTATTGAGCTTGGCACCTCTAAAATCGGTATTGCCTAGCTTACACCCCCCCCACAAATTTAGCCTGTTGTAGTTGGACTTTCTGTAGATTAGAGTTTGATAAATCGCTATCCCATAATTGTGCTTTTTGCATATTTGCTCCAACAAAAGATGCACCCTGCAATTGGGTACCTATTAACGTAGCAGATTGAAGTTTTGCTTCTTGAAGATCGGCATCCTGAAGTTTAGTATCACTTAAATCCGCCGCCTGTAGGTGGCTACTCTTCAAGTTGGCAGCCTGAAGTTGACTCTCTTGCATATCTGCTCGTGTTAAAATACATTTTTCAAGATTGGAATAGCGAAGATTACGGTTTGCTAGATTGATCCGCGTGCCGTAGTTAAGGATCAGTTTTTTTTCTTTATCTATTTTTTCTTTATCTGTTTTTTCTGTTGTGCCCTCCATAGCCAGATAGCGAGGGATGTACAGAGCAGCAGGTGATATTTTTGCCATCTCCTCTTCTGTTACGACCAGCCTTGGAAAACATTCTATTGAAGCATTTTTGGCATAGGTGAGAAATGGATGATGAATCTTGCAGACCAAGCTGGGAAACCAGCCTGCTTCACCTTTATTATAAGGTTCCATAAGTTTTGAGTCATAGTCATCATAAGTAAGTGGATAGTAAAAAGCCCCGAAATAAGCCGCTTCTGCAAGCCCTATAAAAAGCACTAGTACGATAAACAAATAAGAAAATAATGTAGTACTGTTCTGTGAGTGTTTTAAATATGCCCTATTGGAGACAATAGAACAGCAGATCAGTATAATATCCAGAAAGACAATAGCAAGATGAAGTACTGCGATAAATGTATGATGGTAGTCTGCGAACCTCTGATAGATAGAAACAAGTACAAGCAGTGGCAACAAATAGATCAGTAACCACAAAATGACGCTGATCACTGTACCTTTTGTGAATCCACGATTGACCAGAACATAAGCATAACTATAAACAGAGGGATCGATATTTTCCAGTTTGATCTGATCTTTATAGGCATTGAGCTTTTTAAGATGCACATAATAGTTGAACAGAATATTGAAATGCAATAACAATAATAATAACGGAGCAAGTACATAAAAAAAGATAAGATTGAGGTCGAAACCAATAAACGGCATCTTGAACGTATGTGTTGGAAGCAAAAGCATCAGGTCGGTCGTATTTAGAACAGATATAAAAATATAAAGACTGAAAATATAGAAAAAGAGCAGGAGACTATTATTTTTAGCTGAAGAAACTTCAATTGATTTCATGCTTTGATCTGATTTCCCCTGTGACTTTGCGCTCATGAACACTCCTTTTATTTTTTAGGAGTCTATTGACTTATCATTTTTTTCTCGTTCCTGCCATCCTCCACAGGAATGCATATGAGAGGTCAAACTCCCAAAATCTCTCATTGTCTATCATTGCCATTATATCATCACAATTTCTAGAACATAATGCCCTGCGGGCAGAAAAGCAAAAACATCCTTATATTTATGGTCCAGTTCGACCAGCACCTACAATAAATCTTTTATGACCCCATCAAGTTGATTAAAATCCAGCTTCATCATCAATACCTTCGCCAAAATAAGAAAATTGATGGTGCGTACTTAGAATACATTTTCAAAAAAGCGTATGTTGGTCTGTTTTTTTATGTTAATTCAAGAGCAGCAATTCCCGGAGCCACCTGAAACCCTGCAATAGCAGCGTTTGCTAAATTTGGTTTCGTAAATATTTTGTTAAATTTAAAAATTTTCCTTGACATATCGATGAGATAGGGATTTTTCCTTTTTGTAAGGATATTAACCACTTACAAGGAGGACCCCATGTCCAACCAGATTAAAGCTATCGTGAAAGCACGCAAGAGAGACATCGCACGTAATAAGGAAATCAAGC
>JAYEOK010000155.1:0-2989 GCA_034722915.1 Thermodesulfobacteriota bacterium
CAATTGCAAAAACAAGAAGCACCAGAAGTGGATACGTGCCCAGGAAGATGCCTGAAGTTACATCCATCAACCATCCAAGGAGAAAAGCAAGAAGAAAACCGGGAAACCAGCTGAATTTATAGGCTGAAAAAACGACCAGGATAAAGGCAAGATCAGGCCTGCCAAGCCAGTGCGGAAAATGGTGAAAAAAAGTCGTCTGGATCGTAATAAGCAGAAACCCAAGTAGAACAAAAGCAAGCGCCAGCATTTCTACTCTCTCCAGGAAGAGGACGATCGATTGAGTTGATCAATCTCTAACTGCTCCTCGGACAGATTGATATAAAAAAACTCCAGACGGCTAAAATCAACCGCTGGATCAACTGCAATTTCCAAAAACATGCCCCGCTGTTTAGAACGAACTGTTGAAACAGTGCCCAAGGTGATTCCAGGTGGGAACATACCACCAATTCCAGCAGTTACAACAACATCCCCCTCTTTAACATCTCCACTTTTCAGGACATACTGGAGGACATAGCCCTGTTTTCCGGCCCCTTTAAGAATCCCGCGCACCCTGTTTTTCTGGACAATTGCATCGATAGCACTTGAAGGGGCATTGGCAAGAAGTATTTTTGAATAATTATCAGATACCTGTACTACCTGACCCACAACCCCGCGGGAATTTCTGGCAACCATTCCTGTAACAACACCATCATTTTCTCCGCGGTCAATGATGAGTGTCTGAAACCAGAACGAAGGGTCTTTACCAACCACCCGAGCCATAAGAGCGGGAAAGCTTTCCTGGTTCTTAAACTCAAGCTCAGTCTCAAGATATCGATTTCTGGAATACGCTTCACGATACTCATCAAGAAGGGAGTGGTAGGTGTTAAGTTCCTGACGCAGTTGATCGTTTTCTTCCTGTAAATTCGAGAGAGCTACATACTTGTCAGTAAAACGAGTAGCGCTGAGGGAAACTTTGGTAAAAAATGTCTGAAAAGGCCCCAGTGCCTCCAAAGTCATCTGATGGAAAATGCCGAAACGACCGCCTGTGGCAGAGCCAAGCAGCATCAGGAGAAACAGAGCAAAGAGAAAAATGAGCAGGAAAACACGGGTAAACCTGAAACGGGAGAGTTTCTTTCTGTCGTTACTCTTTTTTCTCACTATCTTTTTCATCGACAAATAAGGCCCACCCAAAGGGCAAGAAACCAGACGAGTTCACCGCACTGCAGCATTTTCAGTTTTCGACCGCCATAATGTACCAAAAGTTTGTCCGAGAATAGTAATTTTATTTATTCCCGGGCAGCCTCCTGGTTTACCAGTGTCATTATTCGATGGTAACTTCTCTCAAAATATCAATATTATCAAGAGCCTGCCCGGAACCGAGAACAACTGAAGAGAGTGGATCATCAGCCACAATAATTGGCATCCCGGTTTCGTCCTTAAGAATTTCATCAAGATTTTTCAGGAGTGCCCCGCCGCCAGTCAACACAATTCCCTGATCGACAATGTCTGCAGACAACTCAGGAGGCGTCACTTCAAGGGCAACCCGTACAGCCTCAATTATAACATCCACCTGTTCCTGTATAGCTGATTGAATTTCATCAGCAGAAATTGTCAGGGTTTTAGGAACACCGGAGACAAGATCACGCCCTTTGATATCCATGGTCTCATAGGGTTCTTCCGGCTTGACATTTCCGATGGTCGTCTTGATAAGCTCGGCTGTACGTTCGCCAATAGCAAGATTATGTTTACGCTTAATATATTGTAGAATGGATTCATCCATTTTATCGCCTGCCACCCGAACAGATTTGGCATAAACAATCCCGGCAAGTGAAATCACAGCAACTTCAGTGGTACCACCACCGATATCGATAATCATATTGGCCGTAGGCTCGGTAATGGGAAGATTGGCACCAATGGCTGCTGCCATGGGTTCTTCTATGAGATACACTTCACGCGCTCCGGCAGACTCAGCAGATTCCCTTACAGCCCGTTTTTCAACCTGAGTAATGCCGGAAGGAACAGAAATCATAATCCGGGGATGTACTAAGGTGCGTCTGTTATGTACTTTATTAATGAAATAACGAAGCATGGCCTCCGTCACCTCAAAGTCAGCGATAACTCCATCCTTAATGGGACGGATGGCATTGATTGTGCCAGGAGTCTTGCCAAGCATCATTTTTGCTTCCTGGCCGACTGCAAGAACTTTATATCCTCTGGAGTCCTGACGCACTGCCACCACAGAAGGTTCGCGCAGGACAATTCCCTTGCCCTTAACATAGAGTACGGTGTTGGCTGTTCCAAGATCAATTGCCAGGTCATTAGACAACCAACCGAACAAAAAATTAAACGGTGAAAACATAAATTTTTCCCTTCATATCAAGAAATTAATGTACTCTTGACGTTAATATTCAAACAAATTCGCCAGACAATCCGGCTCAAAAAAAACAGAAAAGAAGCGAGGAACAAAAGCCCCTGACACCATCGACATACTAAACTTTTAATTCTACCAAACCTCTCTTCCATTATCAAGAAATATGGGAAGGCGATTCAGAAGAAAGGGTCTGAAAAAAGTTGACACCTCCTGAAAAGGCTGGTAAAGAAGCACATCATATATCAATCTGGATTGAATATTTGGGGCTGTAGCTCAGCTGGGAGAGCGCATGACTGGCAGTCATGAGGTCTGGGGTTCGATCCCCCATAGCTCCACCAAATATAAAAAGGGTTTACGAGTAAAATCGTAAACCCTTTTTTTTTGTTTGCGCTGCACTACGTATCAGAAGTTTCTTGTTATGATCAGTATCGCAGAATTTCAAAAACATTTTTCACACCCAACAACATATAGCCAAGACCAGGAACAAATCATTCAACTTACAACAAATCCAGGATTCAAGTGAAAGACCGCCGAAACCTGAGCAGAGAACAGCTGCTTCATAGCTCCAGCCCATTATTTTGAAAACCACAAAAATGGTCAACAATGCTGCAATAACAAACTGGGCAGTGACTATGGTCG
>JAYEOK010000156.1:0-12505 GCA_034722915.1 Thermodesulfobacteriota bacterium
TTCAAAAAAAACAGGTAAGCACCCTAAAGAGCCAGGGTATAAACTCCGACTCCGAGAAAATATTCTGTAAGGCACTAAAAGTCCATCATTGCAGGCTGGCCACAGCGGTATAATTTTCGCTGTGACCAGCCAGACACAAAGTATAGTCCTCCCCTAATCTACACTATCTCGAGGGAAATAATGATTTATTTTATTTCCAGCTTTTCAAGGTGGCCAGCTGCGCCCGTTCTCCCAATGCCTCTTCAATCCGCAGTAACTGGTTATACTTTGCTACCCGGTCAGAACGTGACATGGAGCCGGTTTTAATCTGTCCCACTGCTGTAGCCACCGCCAGATCGGCAATAGTGGCGTCTTCTGTTTCACCTGAACGATGAGAAATCACTGAAGTATAATCTGCGTCTTTTGCCATCCTGATGGCAGCCAAAGTCTCGGTAAGAGTGCCTATCTGATTTACCTTGATTAAAATGGAGTTGGCAATCCCCTTTTCTATTCCCTGTTTGAAAATAGCAGTGTTGGTGACAAAGAGATCATCACCCACCAGTTGAACCTTGTCAGACAGTCTGTCGCTCATAATTTTCCAACCGTCCCAATCGTCTTCAGCACAACCATCCTCAATGGAAATAATTGGATATTTCGAACACCAGTCTTCAAATAAATCAACCATCTCTGTGGCCGTGAGTTGTCTTTTTTCTGATGCCAGATTATATCGTCCTTCTTCAAAAAATTCTGAAGCTGCCACGTCCATGGCGATCATGATATCAGTTCCTGCCTTATATCCAGCCTTGTCAATGGCCTCAAGAATTACCAGAATCGCATCCTCGTTGGATTGAAGATCCGGTGCAAACCCACCTTCATCGCCCACTGCTGTGTTCAAGCCACGTCCTGCAAGGACTTTCTTCAGATGATGAAAAATTTCAGCTCCATACCTGATCGCCTCTGCAATAGTAGGTGCACCAACAGGCATGATCATAAACTCCTGAAAGTCCACATTGTTATCGGCATGGGCACCGCCATTAATGATATTCATCATGGGGATTGGTAAAAGAGGCGGATCAGTTGCCAGGTATTGGAAGAGTGGTTGTTTACGACTAACGGCAACGGCATGAGCAACGGACATGGACACACTGAGTATGGCGTTGGCACCAAAACGCCCCTTATTCAGCGTACCGTCAAGATCAATCATCAGTTGATCAATAGCCACCTGATCTGCTGCATCCTTACCGAGAAGTGCCTCTTTCAACTCTCCATTGACATGGGCCACGGCCTTAAGCACGCCCTTACCTAGAAAACGAATGGGGTCATTGTCGCGGAGTTCAATTGCTTCACGAGATCCAGTTGAGGCACCGGAAGGAACAGCAGCACGCCCCATGGAGCCGTCAGTAAGAAAACAATCGGCCTCCACTGTTGGATTTCCACGAGAATCGATAATCTGTCTGGCTATGATATTTTTAATTTTTGTCATGGCTAACCCTCAATTTATTTACAATGGAATACTTCTCTTTCATTATATGCTCCTATGACAGGCATTGTCTGTCTTTATAAACTATATTTCTTTTATTTCTTCTGTCAAAACCCTGGCAGCAGATGTTCCACAAACGTATTGCTTTATCCTACTTGCAACAACTATAGGAATGATTATTATTTAATACAGGTAGCATCACCACAAACATTTCATATGGAGGTGCATCATGACAACTACAAATACATATCTGCAAGCACAAAAGGCATTTTTGGGTGGAAATTTAGAAGAGAGTATAAAAGCTTTTTCTGATGCGTTGGAACAGGGAGTACATCCCGTCCATTCCCACCTCAATCGTGGCATTGCCTATTTTAAAACCTGTCAGTTTGCTCGGGCTATTGAAGACTTTGATATAATTATTAACAAAGATAATAGTCACGAACGAGCCCTCTTTTATCGGGGTATTGCCAAACTTAACCTGGAGGAAAACGAAGAGTCAATCCTTGATCTGGACAGAGCTCTAGCCCTGAAACCTGATCGAGGGGATACTCAGCTGGCTCGTGGACTTGCCCATAACTCTCTTGGGCACAAAAACGAAGCGGAAAAAGACATCCATGACAACCATGTCCTCAACAATGTAGAACTTGGAGAATTTATGGAGGAAAATATCCTTTCCGAGTCACTGTTCAATCGTACTCTCAAATTCTTTGAAGACGATGACGCAAAATGGGAACTGTCGCTAACCGACAACGAAGTCCAGCGTATGGATGTCGTTCACTGACCGAACCAGCCGCCGACGCCATGTCGGCGGCTTCTATTTTTCTATTGCATGTCTTCCTTAATCAAACGATACTATTCTTCAGCCTGTTTGTGAGATCCTTAAGATTGAGAAGAAAGATGTGGCGTGGTTTACAAATTGATCAGAAAAAATTCTTATGCCTATAGCCGGGGAGTTCAAGTCCATTGAATATTGACAGCACTAAAAAAATAGTGGTACCAGCTTTTCTGGTTGAAGCTGAAAGTTACCCGAAAGGCTGCAAAAAGGTCATTCATTTCCTGGATGAAACCGCTCTGGTAAAATATGACCGTATCGAATTTAGCCCTGATTTGTCCTGCTCTGCTTCGACTTACAAGTTTTGGGAAACAGTTGACAGTGGCCTTAAAAAAAACAGGCAGAGTGTGGTTGGCCTGATCGATGAGCTGCAAAAAAATGGCTACAGTAAGATTGTAGAACTTGCCGAAATGAAGCAGGGATATGAATCAAAAGTTCTGCACATTCTCGTCCATCTTCTTGATGGTTTTATCGGGATAGACTCATCTTTTTATAACCTGATAGAAGATTCCCATCAAATCAGTGATTCTCTGCGTCGCAAAATCGAACAAATCCCGGAAAATTACCAGCTAATCCAGATTAATGCGGAAAATCTGTGGACTTTTCTTTAGGGCCCTGGTGGTAGAGGCAATTCATTGCTCGCTGACCAATATGACTCAATTAAGGAGACTACATGAATTACAGAACTGAATACGATACCATGGGTGAAGTACAGGTTCCTGCGAACCGCCTGTGGGGAGCTCAGACTGAACGTAGCCTGCAAAATTTCCGGATAGGAACGGAGAAAATGCCACCTGCTCTCCTTTATGCCTTCGCGCAGTTAAAAAAGGCTTGTGCATCTGTAAATCATGACCTTGGTGAGCTTAATGGTTCTAAAAAAGAAAGTATTGTTCGAGCCTGTGATGAAATTCTCGCAGGAAAGCATGGCGACGAATTTCCTCTTTCTGTCTGGCAGACTGGCAGTGGTACTCAGACTAACATGAACTGCAATGAAGTGATCGCCAATCGTGCGACACTCCTTCTTGGTGGTGATCTCACCAACAAAAAGCTGATTCACCCAAATGATGATGTCAATATGTCGCAAAGTTCCAACGACACTTTCCCCACAGCCATGCACATCGCTGCTGTTGTTGAAATGGAAAACACACTCTTTCCTGCACTCTCCCTTTTACGTGATACCCTTGATGAGAAGGCACAGCAGTATAAAGATATTGTCAAAATTGGCCGTACTCATCTGATGGATGCAACGCCCCTTTCACTAGGTCAGGAAATCAGTGGCTGGGTTGCCATGCTCGACAGCAATCACAGTCAGTTGAAAGATACGCTTGAATATATACGCGCGCTCGCAATCGGTGGTACTGCTGTCGGGACAGGAATCAATGCCCATCCAGAGTTTGGTGATCGAGTAGCTGCAACAATTGCCCTTTATACAGGAAAACACTTTTTTTCTGCGCGTAACAAATTCCAGGCACTCACCTCTCATGATGCACTTGTTGCTGCAAGTGGCGCGTTAAAAGCGCTTGCAGCAAACCTGATGAAGATAGCCAATGATATTCGCTGGCTTGCCAGTGGTCCACGCTGTGGAATCGGTGAGATAACAATACCGGCAAACGAACCGGGTAGTTCAATCATGCCAGGTAAAGTGAACCCGACCCAGGCCGAAGCCATGACCATGGTTGCCTGCCAGGTATTCGGCAACGACACCACTATTGCTTTTGCAGCCAGCCAGGGAAATTTTCAATTAAACGTTTTCAAGCCGGTTATCATCTATAATTTTCTGCAGTCCACCACTCTTCTCAGCGATACTATACGTTCCTTCAACGACAACTGTGCTGTGGGGATTGAAGCGGAAGAGGAAAAGATCAAAGAGAACCTTACAAATTCACTCATGCTGGTCACAGCATTAAATCCGCATATAGGCTATGAGAATAGTGCAAAAATAGCGAAAACTGCCCACAATGAACAATGTTCTTTAAAAGATGCAGCTATGAAGCTTGGCCTTTTAACCAGTGAACAATTTGATCAGTTCATCGTTCCAGAGGAGATGATCTCTCCCAGGGAGATAACAACATAATCGTCTGAATTTATATAAACATCATCTTAATTTTCAAACAAAGGAGTCTGAAAATGGAGTATAGATATATCGGTCAAAGCGGCCTCCGAGTGAGCCCTGTTTGTCTCGGAACAATGATGTTTGGCTCCATATGTGACAAAAAAACAGCCTTTGCAATTATGGACAAGGCCTATGATGCCGGCATTAATTTCTTTGATACCGCTGAAGTATACCCGGTTCCACCACGAACTGAATCCTATGGTATCACAGAAAAAATTGTCGGAGAATGGCTGCAGGGGAAAAACAGGGATTCTCTGATCCTTGCCACAAAAGTCGCCGGTGCAGCGTCTGGCTGGTTTGTTCCACCGGTACGCGCAGGCCTTACCGCAATTGACGCCCACCATATAATAAAAGGCGTGGAGGGAAGTCTCCGCCGTCTGAAGTGTGATTATATCGACCTGTATCAAATGCACTGGCCAGACACTGTTGTCCCCAGAGAAGAATCCATGGAGGCCTTTGACAGCCTGGTACGTTCAGGGAAGGTTCGGTATCTTGGAACCTCCAATGATACTGCCTACGGTACAACCAAATCAAATATGATCTCAAAATATAAAGGCTATAAACGATTTGAGTCCATTCAGAACAATTTTTCTCTGCTGAATCGCAGATTCCTCGATGAAATGACTGAGATGTGCAGGCTTGAAAAAATCTCCCTGCTCCCTTATTCCCCAATGGCAGGAGGTGTTTTGACCGGTAAGTACAACACGGATCCAAAAGTTGTTGGTCGCTTCAGTAGATATGCCCAGTCGGATGATCCCAGAATACAAGCTATGGCTGACCGATTTTTAAATAAAAAAACCCTTGCCTCCACTGCTCGTTACATGACGATAGCTGAAGAAGAGGGAATAACACCTGCAACTCTTGCTGTTTCCTGGAGCAAACAGTTTGACTTTGTTGCCTCAACAATTATCGGCGTAACAACTGCAGAACAGCTTGACGATTCTCTGGCAGCCATTGACATTGAATTGTCCGAGGATATGTTACGCAAATGCGATGCAGTGCATAATGATATTTTGTATCCTATGGGGTGAAAATGTCCGGCGGATGCAGAAAAAAAAATTTACTGAGGTACGGATTGCTTAACATTTACTGATTTAAGTTGTTGATAACCTCTGGCAAATTCAGGGTCCACTTTTTCAAGTGTATCCCATAAGCGGTTAATAAAATCAGGGGGGAAAGTGTAGACAGGGAGACTTTCTTCGTCGGCAAGACCTCGTTGTTTAGGTTTCAGTCCATAGGATAATGTCATCAAAATGTCGCTGCTTACCCACGGACTGGAGCGAAAATAACCATGTCCATTAGTGCCTTACTCCTGAAAAGCTGTAATAAAAAACAAGAAAACTTGAGAGTATTTTAAAATGAATAAGTTACTTGGTACAACCAAGGCACTTATGCCGGCCTCACTTACCGTTTACCGGTGTTAGAACTACCAGCACCTTCTGCACTCGTCACATTGATTAGACTTATTTGATCTGCGAGTTCAACCAATGCTTTGCGGCTCCAGGGGGTCATCTCTCCCCCTGCACTACCAAACATTTGGCCCAGCCGTTGACGCCTTGTCAAAAAATAGGATACCCCCAATGCCTTATCAGTTTCCGACATATAAATTGTCATGTGCCTCTGTACATTCAACAATCCGTCTGACAGATAGGAAGTAAACACACCCCTATCCAGGTCACTTCCGACCAGGATGACGTTGTGAATTCGCAATTTTGCGTAGATTTCCTCCGCACTTTTTCCTTGATAAATCAATGACAGCTGCTCCAAGGCTCGTGTCACCAAACGGGTACCATTGCTGTAACCAATCAAATGAATCTGATCAACATCCGTCTGCTCTGCAATAGCCTCCAATAAGAGACGTAAATTTCGCGCATAGCCGGCCGATGTATCAGAATCTTTGATGTATGCAAATGTACTAGGAGGCTGTCCGAGAACACCCAAATTACGGGTACAAGTGTCCTTTCTCCCCAACTCTTCGTTATTTTGAAAAAATAATGCTCAGAATATCAACTATATGCTTGTGCTTATTTTTTCAAAATGCCTCGATTTGAGAAGAAATGCCTATTCTCGGACAGCCTCCTAGTTTTCCTTCAACCCGAATATTTACCCTGTTTCCCATTAAAGCCTTTACCTTTCAGTACCTTATCAACTTGCCACCGTTAACTCAGACCAGCATCATGTCATGGATTAAGATTGCCGAACCTAAGCTATATCAAAACGACATCTATTCCAACTTGATAGTAACCACTGCCTTCATTGACAAGACGCCTTCCATGTAGTAACGTTTCTACATAGATACAAAAAAGGAGGTTCTCTAATGTCCATCGTAACAATTTCCAGCAGAGAGTTTAATCAGGATGTTGGCAAAGCAAAAAAAAATGCCATGGATAATACCGTTATTATCACAGATCGTGGCAAACCGGCTCATGTACTATTAAGCATCGAACAATACCAGCAAATCACCGGAAGTGAAAAGAATATTCTGGATATGCTGGCCATGCCATCAGTGGCTGATATTGAGTTTGATCCTCCTCAACTCGATAAGTCGTTTATTCAACCTGCCGATATGACATGACCTATCTACTTGACACCAACGTTATCTCAGAGCTGCGTAAAGCGGGCAGCAGTAAAATTGATCCCAATGTAGAAAGGTGGGCAAAGCTGACAACGGGCTCAGCTCTTTTTTTATCGGTTATAACAATCCTGGAACTGGAGATGGGAGTATTACTCATTGAACGAAAGGATCGCATCCAGGGAGAAACCTTGCGGGGATGGTTTCAAAACCATGTTCTGCCCACTTTCAAAGATCGCATCCTGAATATTGATCATAATGTAGCACTTCGTTGTGCTGCCCTGCATGTCCCTGACAGACGATCAGACCGAGATGCTCTCATTGCTGCCACTGCTTTGGTGCATGGAATGCATGTCGTTACCAGAAATGTGACTGATTTTGCAGATACTGGAGTGATAATTATTAATCCGTGGATTGAGATACCTTATTAAGCTGGAGTGCGTCTCTACGTTTTTATAAAATCTTGTATATTATCGCAGTCCATTCTCCATCGGTAAAATTAATTACAATGAAAATAACGGAATGGTAACTTATTGTGCTAAGATGGTACATGGTAAAAATAAAAAGAATTTTTCAATATGCACTGCTGAAGAATTCATAGCAGCAATAACATATCATATCCCCAATCCAATCTTTCAGATGGTTAGTACCTTACTCCTGAAAAGCTGTAATAAAAAACAGGTAAGCACCCTAGGAGGCTGTCCGAGAACACCCAAATTACGGGTACAAGTGCCCTTTCTCCCCAACTCTTCGTTATTTTGAAAAAATAATGCTCAGAATATCAACTATATGCTTGTGCTTATTTTTTCAAAATGCCTCGATTTGAGAAGAAATGCCTATTCTCGGACAGCCTCCTAGACTCATAAATAATGTGTTGAAAGAATGATAAATATTATTTTTCAAACTGATTAGCCTCTCTCAAACTGGTGCACCATAAAACAGTAAAAAGCTTTTCAATAGAGTTGTTTTATGTTCAAATAACATAATCGAACGTCGAATGGATAAAATAACAATGCCATTCCATGCTGTTATCAGTTTTCTTCAGTGGAAGGGATATTTTTTTATTCAAAATTCGATGCTCGATGTTCATTTGTTTACTATCTCACATTTGAGCATTGCACCATCCCAAACTTATGTCACATTTGCTACTCAGCTCATATGGTACCAGGGGTGAAAAACAAAATATCTTCTTTACCTGACAGGCATCGCAAACTCAACTATTACAGGAAAAGCAATGAAGACTATATCGTTAATCTGGAGATCTTTTTTGGTCTGCACATTGAGTGTGGGGGCAAGTGCAGCTTTCGCCATTCAACCTATGCCGAAGGAAGCCGGATTCAACGGTTTCATAAACGTTGGCGGAGCATACCTTGATGTAAAAAGTAATATGATTGCAGGCAACTCCCTTGGTGACATTGACAATAAGGAAATCGATTCTATTTATGAGACCCCAGACTCTGACTCAACGTTGCTGCCCTTACTTAATTTTGAATTTGCATACACATTTGGTGAGACTCGGACTCAAATATATGTCGGTAATTCTTTTGAAGATTTCTTGCGCTTCGACGCTGTAAATTCGGTCGGTGTCAGGCAGGAGATGGCTGACTCAAGTATTGTGAGTGCTAGTTTTATCTTTACTACCTTACCCGCAGAGGTGTGGGAAGATCCCTATATGGCAAATCAGTCCCGTAAGAAAACAGATCGATCAGCGCAGGGGGTGCGTTTTATCTGGGGTAATATTCTAGACACAAACCTGGATGTTAAATACACATGGAAGAATATTGAACTTGACGATGAATGGAGTGGGACGTTCGGGGGGCTGGAATTAAACCCTGCCCAGATAGCATTGCTCGACAGGGAAGGTAACTTTCACCAGGTGGAATTTTTGTACAGGTGGAATTTTGGAGACAGACACCACCTGATTCCCTCCTTGGAATACAAAAAATTTGATCTGGATGGCGATGCCATGGCAAATGATCAATATGGCATCCAACTCTCGTATGGCTACTCTGGTGACAAATTCAGCCTGGTTGCCAATGGTATGTATTCATATGCCGATTACGACACCACAAATCCCATCTACAACAAAAGCCGGGAAGATGACATCTATGGTGGCTCGTTGACCGGCTTTTGGCACCGCCCTTTTGGCCTGCCCAAGGGATGGAGCCTGACAGCCGCCATTCTGGGTTACAAGTCAGATGCGAACATCGATTTCTATACTGCGGATGTAGTTGGAACCACTTTGTCCGTCCTCTACAAATTTTGATTTGCTCTTTAAAACTCTCATTTTCGAGATAAGTTGTATATACAGCTTAGGAACGTACAATAAATAACTTGAACAAATTAATGCACCCCAAGGGCATTTCCTCCGGGGCATATTTTTTTCCGTCTTCTGTGTTGCTCGTTGCTCACGTAACCCGTTATGCTCCCGCCTCGCGCCTTGAATACAAAAAAACTCCTATTAATTTTTGTTCAAGTTATTAACGCTCCGTTTCTTACCAAAATCCAATCTGCCGAAATAAAATATCATGGAAGGATATGTAGAATCTGCACTCTTTCTTTTTGCCCCGGAAAGCGAAAAGTTAATTGGAAAAATCACAGGGAATCCATACAACAGCAGCATCACTCCTGTTGCCCTGCAGAAGTTTCTGGACAAGCCGGAACAGTACCTGAAGGAGAATTCTCACGTTATTGTGGCAGCCCCTTTAGCACTATTCAAGTCAGTGTTAGTCCTTGCTATGGAATATGACTTCAGCGTTGGTCTTATCCCTGACGCAAGTCAAAAAAATCTGAGGAATTGCTACGGATTGCCCAAACAATTTGACAAGGCCCTTGCAATTGCCCTGCAAAATGATGCTCAGGTCATGGATGTCATCCTCTGTAACAAACAGCTTTTGATTTTTAAAGCAACAATCGGCCGACTGCCAGTGATTGATTCTTCTACTGATGTAAATTTGTTTCAGACTGTAAAGAAAGGTTTGCAGAGTTTTGTCGGTATGAAACTCCTCCCTTTTGAGGTCCTTACTGCCGGTGGAAAAACAATCAAGACTGCTGCCAGTGGCTGTCTGATCCTCCAAAACCATGAACGAACTCTGGCCTCCAAGCTCATCGCACACGATTCATCTCTCACCGACGGCATGATTTCCATGGTGATTACCGCACCTATCTCCATTGCTGACTATTTAAAATTTCTCTTCCAGACCATTCGTCACACCGGCCAACGCCGAAAAATTCCAACTGCCATCGGCTATATCAAAAGTTCACAAATCACCATTGAAACACCTTTGACTTTTGATGTTAAGATTGATGGCCAAAAGGCCACCCAGACCCCACTCCACTGTGAAACTCTGCCAAGGGCTATTCGGGTCAACATTGGCAGTGGGCTACGAGAATCAGCGGCTGAGACAACATCCACCCGTGAACGGGTGGATACACGAAACCTGCCTCAAGGTAAAGAAATTGTCAAGGCCGTTAAAAAACGAATTGCCCTGTTTTCCTACGCCTCTGAAGAACGATTTAAAGACCTTTTCCGTTCCCTTAGAAAAGATTCTGAAATACACGCCAGCTATCTGGTGCTGATGGTTCTCAGTACCATGCTTGCCGCCATCGGCCTCTACCAGAGCAGCACTGCTGTGGTTATCGGTGCCATGCTCCTTGCCCCTTTAATGGCCCCCATTGTCTCCCTGGCCATGGGACTTCTGCGTCATGACACAAAATTGGCGGCGTCCTCGCTACTGACAATTTTTGTCGGCATTATCATTGCCCTGGTAGCAGCCATGCTTATCTCACTGCTTTTTCCACATAATCCTGTCACCCCGGAGATGCAGGCCCGTATCAATCCAAGTCTGCTTGATATTGGAGTCGCCATTGTTGCTGGAATAGCCGGAGCCTATACTAAATCAAACAGGGATATTCTTGGCAGCCTGGCCGGAGTCTCCATTGCCGTGGCCCTTGTCCCTCCTCTGGCTGTTGCAGGGATAGGTCTTGGCATGGGTGATTTCGAATTTTTCTACCTGGCCTTTCTCCTTTTCTTCACCAACCTTGTTGGTATCATCCTGGCCGCCACTCTGACTTTTCGAATACTGGGTTTTTCCCCTGCAATTCGTAACAAAAAGGGGCTAGTCATTGTAGCCCTGCTTCTCCTTGTTATTTCAATACCGCTCTATTTTTCTTATCAACATATTGTCGAAACCACAATACTTGAGGAGAACTGGAGACACGAACGTTTCCTGATTGGAGACAAATATCTTATTGTTCAGAAGGCTCAGCTTTTTCAACAAAAAGGACAAGACCTGCTTTTTGTTAGAGTTCTGGTTCGAGAACCGTTGACTAGAAGTGACTTGAATCAACTAAGGAAAAAACTCCAATCCAATTTCACTGAAGCCCTGTCTATCAGGGTACAGGTTCTATATATTCCATAATAATCATGAAAAAATCAATTCAAATTTTCCTTGTCCTTCTCCTCCTTCTCTTCTTACCGGCCTGTAGTGAAGAGCAGGCAATTGCACCAAGCGGCAGCACTGTAAAAATCGGGGTGATCGGTCCAATGAGCGGTCCGCAAAAAATAATAGGAGAAGCCGCACTGGGGGGAATACAAACAGCACTTCACATGTATCCCTATCTCGAGAATGGAGACAAGATACAACTCATCGTGGAAGATGATCAAAACCAACCCGAGCTCACCATTAAAGCCTTTAAAAAAATTATCCACTCAGAAAACATATCGGCAATACTTCTTCTGTCTACCAGTGGTTCAGCCCTTGCTGTGAATAGCATTGCTGATACCTATGAGATTCCTGTACTCACCCTGATAGCAAGTCATCCTGAAATCAGTATAAACAAAAAATTTACTAATCAATTCTGCTTTGATAACAGTGTTCAAGGAAAAGTTGCGGCCCTTTTTATCAGGGATGAATTGTTGATTGAGCGGGTGGCTGTTTTTAATAACCCTGATAGTTTTCACTCAACCTCGCTGGCCGATGAGTTTATAAACACATTTCAGTCCATACAAGGTCAGGTTGTAGAATTAACTTCAATCACAGCTGAAACAACAGATTACAAAGAGATACTGGAACGTCTGCGTGGTCAGAATGTCGAGTTGCTTTATATGCCGGTGGCGGCAGATAATATTATTGCAATCGCTAAAACCTTGAGACAAATGAAATGGGCCCCTCAAATGATGTCCAGCGATGGAGTCTTTGCAAAACTCAGGCATAAATTAGGACGAAACCTCAAGAAGGTTGAAGGACTTCTCACGATTGATCTCTACGCCAGCAACCTGGACGAGTCATCACTAGGGGAAAAAGCACAGAGGCAATATGCTGCACTCTTTAAACATAAAACGACGCCCTATACAGGGGTAGGATTTGAAGGAGTTGTTCTTTTAACAGACGCTATGAATCGTTGTCATGACCCAGCTGACAGTATATGTGTCAATGAAATGATCCGGCTGACTAAAGACTTTGAAGGTATTATGGGAAAAATCACTATCACGTCAAGCGGCAAGACTTTGAGGCCGCTTATTGTGAA
>JAYEOK010000157.1:0-12460 GCA_034722915.1 Thermodesulfobacteriota bacterium
GTTGCTCATACATACAAATATTATCTTTCAAAATTTGGTCAGCAAGTTATCACTATGGGTCTTAAACTTAAAGAAATGGTTATTATCCCAAACCTTGCTGTGCAAGCTTTGTAGGAAAGTTTTGCCACAAAAAACACGAAAATAATAATTAAGATACTAATAGATCTCTTGTGGATTGCATGTTTTTCAAGATACACTTCACAAAGCTGCTTAAAAGTTGGGGCTTGTAAGAGTTCCTGTTTTTTCTTTCCGGCATCTTTACCACGTTCGGCATTAATAATTATCTCCCGTGCCTTCCTTCTAGCTTCTGCCAATGATACTGACGGAAACCGCCCCAAAGTGACACGTCTTTTTTTTCTATTGCCTTTGACTCGATACAGAACTACAAATGATTTAGGAACGGGAATTAAATAACCTGAACATATTTCGCCGCAATTTTTTCGTCAGCGACACTTTAAAAAGCTTTGCATACTCCCTGTATGTAACGGTTTTTAAAGTATTGCTGGCGGAACAAAGGGCAAGAAAGATGTTCAGATTATTTAATGTACGTTCCTTAGTGCCGGTTTTACCCAAACGTAGACATAAGCCCGGCTGCTTTTCGTCAAAATAATCAATCTGCTTGCTTTGGGATGGTTTTAGTGCCTTACTCGTTAATTCCTGTCATAAAAAACAAGAAAATGGAAAGTTCTATTAAAGTTAGCGGGTTAAACATACCAACAAGGTACTTATACCCCTCGAGGGGGTACTGAACTGAGTGCCGGCCTCACTTACCGTTTACCGGTGTTAGCTTTTTCAACCATAAAGCACTCATGTTTGTGGAAGGCATAATATCTCCTCAACTCGCAAAAGGTACCCACATAGGTACCCACTTGATCTTGGTTTACAGTGAAACATACTGAACAACTACAAACAGCATATATCATGTAATATCAAAAAGTAAAAGGAACATTACTATGTTTCAGAACTGTTCAAAGGTACCCAGAAAAGGGCAACCATGGTTGACTCTTAATCAGCAGATCCGGGGTTCGACTCCCCAACGGCCCACCACAACATATAACAAAAAATAAAAAATAAAAAAAAGCATTTAGTGCCTTACTCCTGAAAAGCTGTCACTCTTTTCAGTACCCCCTTGAGGGGTATAAAAAAACAGGTAAGCGTAGACTCCGAGAAAATGAAAAGTTCTATTAAAGTTAGCAAGTTGAACATACAACCAAGGCACTTATGCCGGCCTCACTTACCGTTTACCGGTGTTAGTGCCTTACTCCTCAAAAGCTGTCATAAAAAGCAAGAAAATGAAAAGTTCGTTTAACATTAGCAAGTTGGATATACCAACAAGGCACTTATGCCGGCCTCACTTACCGTTTACCGGTGTTAGCTCATTATGAGTTAGATGCTTTTTTTGTTCAGGAGGTAAATTCTACACACCTTCTACATTATTCCTCTGTCCATTCTTGCATACTTTAACATGTGCTGATGCTGTTTGCATCGGGCAATACGTTTGGCGGTGGATTGCAGGAGTGGATGATATTATTATTTTCCAGAGCGTGATATAAAGGGTGTTGAAGAGATTGGGTAATTGACCAATAAAAACATATCATTAAACATGAAAAGCCTCTATAATGTGAGGAGATTTCACTAAAAAAAACCTTACGATTCTGGAGGCTTTCATGTTCGAAAAGAATATCAAAAAACAGGTAAACAAACAACTGAAAAAGGAATTCCCTAACTGGCGGAGATTACAGAAAAAAGAAAAGAAAACGATTGCCAATCAAGTTTTGGTGGCTGTTGTTGCTGATTACGATTTCAGCCAAGTACTTGAAACAAGCGACAAAAGCTTGTTCGGCGTAGATGGGCAGGTTCCAGCAAAAGGTATGATGACTCTTGCGAAAATGGCACAATATATTGAAGCTCATAATTCGAATAATATTTTTAGCTTATGTGACGTGAGAAGGGTATCTGGCAATATAACAAATGAAGAGCTTCGTTTTATCAATAAAATTCTCGACAACACCGTACTTACCGGGATCCTTGCCAATGACAGTTATAGTCCGCAGATGCGAGATTATTATCCTGTTCAATTCTTCCGTGCCGAATTATTGAAGGCAATCAAGTATCCAGAGATCAGCTACCGTAAATATTGCACCGAAGAATATTTGGGTCTTAATCGTAAGGAGAATCGAGAATTTATCGGTTTACCTTTGCATAAAAAGACTATTATTGACCATACTCAATTGTGCCAATTCCGTAAAAATATGACCTTTGTTCAGCAGGTTAACCTTATGGTCTATATCCTTCATCATTTCAATCAATCAGGGCGGCTTGGAGATTGTCTGCTTCATGGAATTGATTCAACGGAATTAGCAAATGATTGTAATTATCCCCTTGCCAGCATTACGGTCAAAGGAAAAAAGATCCGTATATACAATGACATAGATTGTGACTGTGGGAAACGCCGTAATAAGCGAGATAAATCCACTTATGTGGTTGGATATCGCTTACATACACTTACCGCTATCGATGCAGAAACAGGACACAGTTTTCCGTTGATATCTCTATTGGCTCCTGCAAATCATCACGATAGCCATTTCTTGTCGTTTCTCGTTGAACTGTCTCAATGCATTGGAATTGATGTGAAAATAATCAGTGCTGATGAGGCATATCACGATAAGGACGGTTCACTGTTTCAAAATACCGGTGTTCTTGTTTCGACTCCACCTTCGGCGACAGTTAAACTACCCAAATATGTCAACTCTGAAACAGGAGCTGTTTTTATAGATGATGAATGCACCATTCCCATGGCTCATATAGGTTTTGCCGATCAAGTGCACGAATACAAATGTGCCGCTCAAAATGGAGAATGTAGTAAACAAGGTACATGCCCATTATATCGTGATATTTCATTGGATCGTGGCTATTTTCAACAAATTCCTTATGCCACTGAAAACATCAAAGAGGTACATGATATTCGCAAAAATATTGAACGCCCCTTCAACCTGATAAAAAATCAAGTTGGCATGGAACAAGTGCGTGTACGTAGCCAACATGCAACACTAACGAGGATTACCATAAGCAATATTGCTGTTTTACTAATTGAAATGGCAGGAAAAAGACACAGGAAGAAAAAACAGAAGTCAAAACAATTGGAACTACCAATGGCGGCATAAAAAAGCCAAAACAACATTTTGAAACTATAACTTTTGTAATCTATTGCCGAATTACGTCTACTCACTTGCCATTTATCTGTAGCTGCCTTTGAAAGGGAACTTTAAAGAGCTAAAAAAACCTTAGGCAAGAGTGAGAGGGATTTCAGGAAGCAAAAACTTACAAAAAAACCCAGACTTAGGCGCCCCTAACAACTGTGCTTTGTTATTTTGCCGATACTTATCAACACCCTTATATAGTTGATTATATCGAACTGTCTCACAAAAAAAGTATCAATCCACTATCCAGCTCCCTCGTAGTTTGCTCGGCTGGCAAGAGGTGTAACCCAATATCGATCCCCTCACCAGACCTCAGACTCGGTGTGTATTAATTTTTCACTAAAATAAAGACTTCTGCAACTCTGGGCCAGCAGGCATCGCATGGTCACATGATGATAAAACTACGCTATCGGAAGGATTTACGATCCGAGTAGAGGTATATATCCTGTCTCTACTGCGTCCATATGTGCCGACAACCACCGCACTGGCGTTGTGGGCTAAGCCGATCTCCTTAAGATTACGACTTAATAAAAATTCCCCCTTACCTTCTTCAATATATACTGACTTTTGACGAAGCTTCATTTCAATGATCTTATAGCCTTTTTGGGCAAATCTGGATCCTACCTGTTCAGCTATGATACGACCGAACGTTGATGAGGCTTTTAAATTATTGACATCGACAAAGCTTGCAACAATGATCGTGTCATCAGGTGAAATCGGGGTCTTTAAATTGTTTTCTAACTTTTCTACAATAATATAGCTTACATCAACAAGGTTGCTATCTTTGTAGTACCTTTGATATGAAAAATCGTTAATATTTTTTGGGTGAGGTTGACTACAGCCTACCAAGGCAAATGCAGTGACCAAGACGAGTATATAAGAAAACAATTTCTTCATAGATCATTCCTCTATTTGTTTGTGACGTTAAATTTCACGGGTGTTAAAGACCTTTCTTGTCCGGCATAGTCAGCTATGTTGGCATAATGATCAAAGTCTTCTGCATTAACATAGTAGGCTTGCGTTTGACGAGAGAATATCTGCTCATATTTTGATACTGTGAAAGTCAAAACAATCTCGGTATGCGGTACATTGTTTGGAAAAAGATAATCTCCCGAACTATTAATCACATCCAGGGCGACACCGGCAGCCAATACCCCTGCATAAGCTGAACTGGTGTGATCAAGGATTTTATAAACCCCGTATCCAATGAGAGAAGATGCCGTCCATGTCGCAGGGAAGCCAGAAGCTATTCTGTTCGCATCATGGTTGATCTTACTAACAGACCATCTGGCTATCAATGCACCTTCTGGGGATGTATGAGCGATAGGATAACCAAGTCTGGATAGCTCAGTAATCACATAGCTGCGAAAAGTTTTTCCAAAGTCAGATACATCATTGGTTTGTAAATAGATATATGGTAATTCAACAAACGTCCGGCCCGAATCAGGTCCATTCATGTACCCAAACTCTGACCCCTCGCTATTAGTTAACGGTAATGGTTTCTCCTGTATCGACGCTGCTATTTGTGTGGCAAAGTCTCGAGCCAAAACCCCCCAATGCTGTGCAGCTTCCATTTTTGTTTGATGAGTAAATTCATGGGGTATTGGTTTTGGTACTGGAGAACAACTAGCGAGACCGAAAAGGCTCAATAAAAACAGAAAAAAACATTTACTTTTCATGATTCCTCCATCTTGGAATTACAGGAAATATAAGAAAAACAACTAGTCTTTACGGAATAAAAATGCCGAATAACCACTCTTTAAAAGTATCTTATAAAATTAAAGTAGTACTTGTCAATAGGTATACATACCCAATTTCAGATATTCATTTGAGAGCTCTTCCCAGGGGTACTTTTGGTATACGGTGTGAACAATACCGCCAATTGTATACTTTATAGAACAGGAGGAATTTCTGTGATCTCTCCAGAGAGGATTGAAACTGTATAGACGTGTCAGGTTAACTGGTGGCAGGAAAAAGGTTTGTTTAGTGCCTTACTCCTCAAAAGCTGTCACTCTTTTCAGTACCCCCTTGAGGGGTATAAAAAACAGGTAAGCGTAGACTCCGAGAAAATGAAAAGTTCGTTTAACATTAGCAAGTTGGATATACCAACAAGGCACTTATGCCGGCCTCACTTACCGTTTACCGGTGTTAGTACCTTACTCCCTGTAGCACATGTATGGCCGGAAAATGCCAAGTTATTTTTTACCGAACCCTAAGTGCTTTTTTTTGCTCTGCATGATCCCTTATTATTGCCGGGATATTAGCGGATTACAATTCGTTATGGTCACTTTTCCCTGGAGCATATTCCCCTTGGAATATTCGCTGAAGATACAGGTATTGGTCTTGGGGTCGTAATTTTCAATCCACAGGTTATCATCCTTCCAGGTCGCAGCCAAATGGTGCTGCCCCTCTGGAACATGGATACTCATAACACCACCATAGCGCTTGACGAAAATTTGTTCTAAACGATAAAAATAGGTCGCCCATCCTGCCAGCAAAACGACCAATGCAACAATAATTGCAGCCTTCCAGCTCTCTGCCTTTAGACCAATGCCGTAAAGTGCCGCAGCAACAAAAGCGAATATTGCAAACCAATATAAATACGTAATCATGGTTAAAATCTCCTAACCCGGTTCAACCGGAAACGGTCAAGTTTACTAACACCGGTAAACGGTAAGTGAGGCCGGCATAAGTACCTTATAAATTCTTTTCAAAAAAAACTATTCTCCAGGTGGGCTATACACCACCAGCACTGCATAACGCTGCAACTCGTCTTTGATCGACAGTTCGGTCAGAGATATATCATTTCCTTTGCTGCCGTCTTTATCACTGAGAAGGACGTTCATCCAATCAAGCCGCAGGGTCTGCTCAGTGGCAACAAGCGTATCTCCCGGCTGACCCATAACCCCTCCGAGAAGAGCAAGACTATCTTCAGGCATTTCTATCTTTTTTCGGATAAGTTCAACATCTCCCGCCACTTCTTCGATCAACTTTTCCAGTTTACGCAGTTTTTCAACTGTTTCATGATCAGGCTGGGAAAAAAGTTCCTGTGTCCGACTCCTTCCGTTCAGCATCCTTCGCATTGCCTTCAGATACTCTTTACGTTCGCGCAGTTCAGCTAAATCTCCCCGCAAAGAAGATATTCGTTCCATGGCTATGGTGGCCAGAACCTCAAGCCCCCGATCCTTTAACCGCTCTTTCGTCATGTCCAGGGTAGCGCTTGAGGCAACCAGTCGATGATCTATGAAGTTGACTGTACGCTTTTTCACATCACGTAAAATAACATCTCCCTGCTGTTCATGTTTAAAAATAGTCCTCTCCTTTCGAGTCATGGTCAGCAGAGCAATGGAATCGTTCTTCTTTTCCTGGTCAGATAAATCACTATTTTCCGGAGCAAGGCGAAGTACCTCCTCAAGTTCATCCGCAGAAACAAAAATGGCTTTGACCAGGGGGTCGGTGTGGTACTGCTGACGGCTTAGTCGTACAGGGCCAGGTATAGAGTCAACCAGACGGGTACAATACCCCATTGCCCCTTTCATCGGAGCACGAAGACTCTTTCTGTATCGGCCAATCCGGCGAATACGAGGATCTGCGACCTCGACAACCATATCAGTCGCCTGGCGCAAAACCTGCTCCTGGGCACGACTGGCCAGATATCGTTGTCCAAAACCTTGAATCCAGGAAACAGTACTGTATAATACATTATCATTCATAGGGATACCCTCGAAGCGGGTTGGATCTGTATAACAGTACAACCCTTCTGCCTTCTTCTTAGACAGCCAGGAAAAGCCAATTATTCCTGCAGTCCTTTTCTCAAACAAACAATCTGCGCCCGTTTCCCAAGGACGATCAAAATATCCTGAGCCAGAATCAAGACGTCAGGCCTGGGGTTAAACAGCATCGTTCCGTCGGCCCGCTTGATTCCAATCACAATAATGTTAAACTCCTTGCGTATGTTGGAATCCATCAGAGTCTTTCCCAGAAGTCTGGCATTATTACCAACCGTCATCTCTTCCATCTGCAGATTATACTCATCAACCTGCATAGTCATTTCAAGAAAATTACTCACATTGGGACGAACTATTGAATGGGCCATTCGCTTCCCGCCAATTGAATACGGAGAAATCACGCGATTAGCACCTGCCCGCTTTAACTTCTTTTCTGCCCCTGCTGCTCCGCTGGAGCGGGCCAGGATATCAATGTCAGGATTGAGTCCCCTGGCCGTCAACGTTATAAAGACATTATCGGCATCCGTTGACACAACCGCAATCAGCCCGACAGCCTGTTTGAGACCCGATTGAATCAGGACATCATCCTCTGACGCATCTCCTTCTATTTGAAAAAAACCCTTGCTGATGATCGGCTGAATTTCGTCAGGGTTATTCTCGATCACAACAAAGTCTTTCCCGTTTTCATAGAGCGTCTCACAGATTACCTTGCCAATACGGCCATAACCGCAGACAATATAATGATCTTTCAAGCGAGCCAGTTCCTTTGCCATTTTCCTCTTCCCCAGAATTTCACGAAGCCCGCCTTCTACCATGGTCTCCATAAGTTTTGAAAATATGTACATGACATAGCCAACGCCGCCAAGAACCAGGCATACGGTAAAGATCTTCCCTGCCGGCTGCACAGGTACCATATCACCATAGCCAACAGTGGACACGGTGATGACTGTCATGTAGAGGGCATCAATAAAACTGTTGTGTTCAAAATGCATATTGCCCACAGTACCTATCAGCAGTATGCCTAGAAATACCAATACAGCCTTAACTACCTGTAAAACCTTTTCACTCATCGCTGGCCTGTAAACAATGTATTAATTTATTATGTTGTTGCAGCAGCAACAGAGATCAAAACAGTGGTGCAACAGACGATGTCAAGTATATGAACAGAACCGATGATAGAATTCAACCACTCATTTCCTCATCAAAAAATTCCACACAATTTCGTCCATTTGTCTTGGCTTGACACAGGGCTGTATCAGCCTGTTGAATCATTTTTTGTGGATCATGGGAACATCTGTTTTCCTCTGGTTGAAAAACAGTTATTGTTGAATGCGCCCTATGTATGAAGATAAGCACTGTATTGTGCTTCTGTCATACCGACTGGAAAGATATCCGCCTTCATGGATTCCCGAAAAACAAGGCAAGATCGTTACTCTTTTACTCTGTCATAAGCAGAGTTAAAAAGACAATAAAGATTTTTCCCCGGCAGCAGACAGGGGTGAACAGACCCTTATTTGTGCAATCATTACTGATCTTGCCTGAATAGGAATAAATGCTGTCATAAAAGAGTAGTAAGTAGGTTCAGGGTACGATATCCTGACATTGGCTCATAGAATATACAGGGCAGAACGAACTTCACTTGTTGCAGAACGATTCACAGGGAATAAAATGGTACAGATTGGAAAAACAAACAAGCTGACGATAAAAGGAACACAGGCCTATGGCGTCCACCTTGATGGTGGTGAGTCAGGGGATATTCTCCTGGCGAGAAAACATGCCCCCGAGAAATGCCAGCCTGGAGATGAGGTTGAGGTTTTTGTCTATGCAGACCGGGAAGGTCATCTGCTGGCAACTACCCAAAAACCCTATGCGACAGTTGGCCAATTTGCCACGTTGCGGGTGGTGGCAAACACTTCAGCAGGTGCCTATCTTGACTGGGGTTTGGAAAATGATCTCTTTGTGCCAAAGAGTGAACAGCTGGACAAAATGGAGGATGGCAAATCATATGTTGTCTTTGTCTTTTTGAGTGAAAAAACTCACCGCGTCACAGCCTCTTCAAGGCTGGATAAATTTCTTGGCCTGCATCCCCCGAATTTTATAGAGGGCGAAGAAGTGGACCTTATTATATTTGACAAAACAGACCTGGGTTACAGGGCAGTGATTAATCAGTCACATGTGGGCATGGTTTATGAAAACGAAGTGTTTCAAAAACTTCTCATAGGCCAACAGCTGAAAGGTTACATAAAAAAAATCCGCGAAGACCTCAAAATCGATCTTATTCTGCAGCAATCAGGTTACCAAAAAGTTGATGGTGTTGCCCAGGCCACTCTTAACATCATCAAAGAGCATGGCGGCAAGGTGCGTGTCACAGATAAAAGCCCGCCAGAAGATATCTACGCCCTGTTCGGGGTAAGTAAGAAAGTTTTTAAAAAAGCAATCGGTGCTCTCTATAAAAAAAGGCTTATCACCATTGACAAAAAATGTATCAAAATCGTCACTATTCAGGTGCATTAAACCCTGGAGACTCGGAGTCTTCGCTTACCTTAATTTTTTCCACTGAACTATGGGGACTGAACTTTTTTTCGAGTCTTTTTTCGAAAATTATTCTGTCTCCCGGCGTTTAAATAGTCTATAGCTCTCTACACATGCGTTTCCCATGAAAAAAACACTTTTCGCTCTCTCATTGATTCTGCTGGTTTTGGGGGGCTATTATGCACTGAACACCATAGGCAGATTAAACGAACAGATCACCTCACGTTTTGAAGGAAGACGCTGGGAATTGCCAGCCAGAATCTATGCCCGGCCTTTGGATCTATACGCAGGTAAGGAGCTTCTGAAAAAACAGTTACAACAGGAACTCGCCCTGCTTCAATACACGGAAACTGAGCAACTGGAAAAACCGGGTGAATACCGCATAAGCGGAAATATATTCACTATCCATAGCCGCGACATTCATTTCCCGGACGGCAGACAAACAGCCGCCATCATTGAACTGACTCTGGCAAATGACCATATCTCCTCCCTTACCGATCTGCACTCCAAACAGCAACTCAGTCTGTTTCGACTGGAACCCCTGCTTATCGCCTCAATTTATCCAGGCGACAACGAAGATCGTCTGCTCATTCAACTCAAAGATGCTCCGATCCTGCTCTCTCAAACTCTGATACTCATCGAAGACAAAAAGTTCTATCAACATATTGGTGTGCGCCCTCTGGCCATTCTCCGTGCTCTGCTTGCCAACCTGAAGGCTGGAAAGACGGTACAGGGTGGCAGCACTCTGACGCAACAACTGGTTAAAAATTTTTTTCTTTCCAGTGAACAGAGTATACAAAGAAAGCTCAATGAAGCCGTCATGGCTCTCCTCTTAGAGTACCACTACCAGAAAGACGAAATCCTCGAGGCTTACCTCAATGAAATCTACCTGGGTCAGGACGGTAAACGAGCCATCCATGGTTTTGCCATGGCGAGCAGATTCTATTTTGAACGAAATATCGACGAACTTTCTCCTGACCAGATTGCCCTGCTGGTCGGCATTGCCAAAGGAGCATCATTTTATAACCCAAGAAAGCATCCACAAAGGGCAAGGGCACGCCGTAACCTGATCCTGGAAAATATGGGCCAGGCAGGCTTACTGGCAGCAGATGCAGCCAGTCAGTTACAGGCAACAGCACTTGGGGTCAGCAAACGCATATCTTCCGGCATTACACCCTATCCTGCCTTTGTTCAGCTCGTCCGTCGTCAGCTCAAACGAGATTACCGTGACCAGGACCTGCAGAGCAAAGGACTTTCCATTTTCACCACCTTTGATCCTGTCATCCAGCAACAGGCTGAAAAAAGTTTACAGCAGGTGCTTGCTGATATCGAACAGGAACGACAGCTGACAAAGGAAACGCTCCAGGGTGCATTTGTGCTCTGTTCAGCTGATCAGGGTGAGGTACTGGCAGTGGTGGGCGATCGATTTCCCGCTCGGGCCGGGTTCAATCGTGCGCTCGACATGAAGCGCCCCGTGGGATCAGTGATCAAACCTGCAGTCTATTTGAACGCACTTAGTCGTCCTGAGACATACAATCTTCTGACCACCCTCTACGACACCCCCCTGACCATTCCGGTAACCGGAAAAGACTGGGAGCCAAAGAACTACGATAAAAAATTCCACGGTCCTGTTCCACTGCAGCAGGCACTGGTGCATTCCTTGAATGTGGCCACTGTTCAGCTGGGCATTGATTTAGGCCTTGATGCAGTAATAGCTACTTTGCACAGCCTGGGAATAACTGAGGAAATACTGCCCTTTCCTTCACTCTTGCTCGGTGCGGTTGAGCTTCCTCCCATTACAATCCTGCAAATGTATCAGACAATTGCTGCCGGAGGCTACAAGACACCCTTACGAACCATTCTGGCTGTCACTGATCGACAAAATCAGTTACTGCAACGCTACCCACTGACCGTGAAACAGACAGCAGAGCCCGGTGCTGTATTCTGCCTGAGTACAGCCCTGCAGGAAGTATGCAGAACAGGCACAGCCAAAAACCTGCAACAGCTGCTTCCCCCCGTATTAACCGTTGCCGGTAAGACCGGAACCACTGATCAACTGCGGGATTCGTGGTTTGCCGGGTTCAGCGACTCCCATGTGGCAGTAGCCTGGGTTGGTCGTGACGACAACAAACCAACCAGTCTCACAGGATCTTCCGGTGCCATGCGGGTCTGGGCAGAAACCATGGGAAAAATCTCAACCACTCCGCTTAATTTAGTTCCCCCGGCAAATATTGATCTTTATTTTTCCGATACCCAGACAGGCAAACTATTCAGCAAGCAATGCCAGCAAGGGGAACTGATTCCCTTTATCCGCGGTGGTCTGCTGCCACCTGTTATCAACTGTCAGGCAGCAAAACCTTCCCGGCAACAGAGCAGACGCACCCAGGACAACAGTCTTAAAAAGGTTATGCAGGATGGTCTGCAACAATTCTTAAGGATTTTTCAATGATACGACAAATTTTTCTTTTTCTTTATCTACTGATGTTTTTGCTTGTTCAAGGATGTAGTCAACACCATACAGCTCCGCCTTACCATCAGAAACCTGCTCCACAGGAAGTGATAGAACAACCTGCCATGCAGGAAACGATGGAACGTCTCCCTGCCCGGCCTGAAGACTCAATCGTAAAAGACATCAGTAATCAGGCAAACCAACTGATGCGAAACGGAAAACTGGACGCAGCCGCCCAAACCCTTGAACGGGGCCTTCGCATCGCGCCAAAAGACGCCTTTCTCTGGTCCCAGCTGGCAGCTGTCAGGTTGCAACAACGCCACTATGGACAGGCGCAGTCACTGGCAGCAAAATCCAGCAGCCTTGCCCAAAAAAACACCACACTTATCCATAAAAATCAGGCCATTATCAAAAAAGCAGAACAACAAAGAGAGGAATAAAATGAAAGGAAGAGATTGTAGCAATATTTTACAAAAAGGCCTTATAATCTTTACAGCACTACCGTTTTTTATGATCTCTTCATGTTCTGATTCCGAAGAAGGACAAACAAC
>JAYEOK010000158.1:0-36730 GCA_034722915.1 Thermodesulfobacteriota bacterium
GCGTGAAAAGCGGGGTTTTCTTTTTGAAGAGAATCCCGCCTTTTTTTGTTGATTACTCTTGATCCACGGAATGATGAATGTCACAGAATGCTGATGTCCACGTCGTAGCACCTGAAATGGCGGTGAGCTTTTTAAGGGGAATTATGCCGTTTGATTCTCTGGATGATGCAACCCTGAATGATCTTGCCCGTCATTGTCGTGTTGATTTTTACCCCAAGGGAACCCGCCTTCTCACTACTGGTGAGACGGAGATAACGCATCTCTATCTGATTCAGCGAGGTGGGGTAAAGGCCTTTATCCAAGATGAACAGGGAGAGGTGACCCTCAAGGATTTTCGTGGAGTAGGTGCGTATATCGGTGCCCTTGGCATCATTCGTGGAACTCCTGCAAACCTGAATATTGAAACAGTGGAAGACACCTTCTGTTTCCTGCTGCCCCGGGAGATTTTCTTGAAACTCGTGGAGCAGGAGCCTGCTTTTGCCCACTATTATCTGAAGAGTTTTTCTGAAAAAATTGTCACCACTGCCTACAATGAACTGCGCCACCACAAGGTGTCAAAGCGTAGCGGTGATGATTTGTATCTTTTTTCCGTGCGTGTTGGCGACCTGGTAAAGTCCCTGCGTACGGTTTCAAGTGCAAGCTCCATACAGGAGGCTGCAGCCCATATGGCGGAGTTTCGGGTGGGGAGCCTTCTTGTTCATGATCCAGTGAACGAAGAGAATATCGTGGGTATTATCACTGATCGTGATCTTCGAGGGAAGGTGGTGGCGGCAGGGCTGGATTACAATCTCCCTGTGAAGGAGATTATGACAGCGCCTGTGCAGAGTGTACTTTCTCAGGCCCTCTGTTTTGATGTCCTGTTGAAGATGATGGCCACTTCCATTCATCATCTGGCAGTTGAACGTGGCGGTCGTGTCATTGGTGTGGTCACCTCCCATGATATTATGCTGCTTCAGGGCCATTCGCCCTACTATCTTTTCAAAGAGATACGGGGCCAGCAGGAATTCAGTGGATTGTACGTTCTGGCCCAGAAGATTCCTGAGGTGATTCGCAGCCTGATCAAGGAAGGGGCAAAGGCCGGCAATATTACCCAGATGATCGCAATCTTAAACGATCATATCCTTGAGCGTATGCTCACCCTTCTTGAAGAGGAGCTGGGGCCACCACCGGTTCCTTACTGCTGGCTGCTCATGGGCAGTGAAGGCCGCCGGGAGCAGACCTTTAAGACAGATCAGGATAATGCCATACTGTATGCTGATCCTGTAAACGATGCGGAGAAGAGTGCTGCTGAAAGCTACTTTAAGAAATTTGCAGCAAAAGCCATAGATCATCTGGTCAATTGCGGCTATCCCCTTTGCCCCGGTGAAATCATGGCCATCAATCCGAAATGGTGCCAGCCCCTTTCCGTGTGGAAAGGATATTTCAGCCATTGGATAGATGCGCCGGATCCTGCCGAGCTTTTGCATGCAACAATCTTTTTTGATTTTCGCTCAGGTTTTGGCGACTCCAGCCTGGCGCGGGAGTTGCGTCGTCATCTCAATAAAAAAGCAGGAGACAAGGATATTTTTCTTTTTCACCTGGCTCGTCAGTGCATGTCCACCCGTGTACCACTTTCATTTTTTAAGAATTTTATTGTTAACAGGGATGGCGAACACAAGAATCAGCTGAATATTAAACATCAGGGCCTGACACCCTTTGTAAATTTTGCACGCGTTCTGGCCTTGAAACATGGGATCAGTGAAACCAATACCCTTGCACGATTGAAAGCACTTTTTGCTGGAGATTTTATCAATCAGGAACTATGGGCTTCTGCCAATGATGCCTATGAGTTGCAGATGCAGCAGCGCCTTATTCATCAGCTGAGGCAGATTGAAGAAGGGGTGCTGCCTGATAATCATATCAACCCGGAACAGCTCTCCGATCTGGAAAGAAGGATGCTGAAAGAAGCCTTTGCAGTCATTGAACGACTTTATTCAGTGCTCGATAAAATGTATCCGGTTGCCTGATTATGATTGATTTGCTGAATCCCGGCAGCTGGTTTGTAAAACCGAATCCCTTACTGCAGGCCAATAAGAAGTTTTTTACAGGCTTTGATCAGGGGAAACCCCTTGCTGAATACACCTTTGTGGTGTGTGATACAGAACTCACTGGCTTGAATAAAAAGAAGGATGAGTTGATCTCCATTGGTGCGGTGATGATACGGAATCTGCAGATAGACCTCTCATCCATGTTCCATCGTTTTATCCGTCCTGAAAATATTGATCCTACCCAGGCCACGCTGGTGCATCGTATTACACCTGAACAGCTTGAGTCGGCAGAACCCATAGAGGATGTGCTGCCGGAGTTTGTGGAGTATATCCATGGCAGTCTGCTTGTCGGGCACCATCTGCCACTTGATATGCATTTTTTAAATAAGGCGACTACCGAGGTTATGGGCGGCACGCTTTCCAACCCTGGAGTGGACACCATGCGTATGGCCCAGGGCTATAGGCGTGTGCTTCTTGGGCATTACCATGAACATAACCCCCTGGAGATCAGCTATAACCTTGATGATCTGGGCAGGGAGTACAACCTTCCTCAGTTTAAACCCCACGATGCTTTGGAAGATGCGCTGCAGACCGCCTATCTTTTTCTCTATTTAATTAAAAAATTTCGTAAAGGCGGTCTTGTGACGCTGAAAGATATTTTTCAGTCGGGGAGAGTGGGAAGCTTTCGATATTAAAGGGCAATATTATACGAATAATTATGATTGTCGTTTTTATATGCTATCGACTCCGGCAAAAGGCCTAAGGCCTTCACTGGTCAAGCATTGACACTGATCAGGATGCCATGGTATAGAAGGTGGCTTTAAGAAAGAAGTTTTTTTTAATTTTTTATAGGAGGAAAAGAAATTATGAGTGATGCTCAGAAGTATTGGCAGGCGAACATCCGGCTGGTTATTGGATGTCTCATCGTCTGGTTTGCGGTTTCATTCGGTGCCGGCATTTTGTTTGTCCACCAATTGAACACCATTACTATTTTAGGTGGTTATCCACTTGGTTTCTGGTTTGCCCAGCAAGGTTCTATCTACACCTTCGTGGCCCTGATCTTTTTTTACGCCTGGCGTATGAATAGTCTTGACCGTAAATTTAATGTCCACGAAGACTGAGGAGAGACTGAAGAATGACTAATCTACAAATGTGGACCTATGCTGTTGTCGGGGCAACTTTTGCTCTCTATATTTTTATTGCCATTAAGGCACGTGCTTCTACGACCGGTGAGTTCTATGTTGCCGGTAAAGGAGTGCATCCTGTTCTTAATGGTATGGCCACAGGTGCTGACTGGATGTCTGCAGCCTCATTTATTTCAATGGCCGGCCTCATTGCCTTCAAAGGCTATGACGCATCCGTTTATCTCATGGGTTGGACTGGTGGCTATTGTCTGCTTGCCATGCTCCTTGCCCCATACTTGCGAAAGTACGGGAAATTTACTGTGCCTGAGTTCATTGGTGACAGGTTCTACTCTCAGACTGCCCGTGTTGTGGCTGTTATCTGTCTGATTGTTGCATCTCTTACCTATGTTATCGGCCAGATGAAGGGTATTGGTGTTGCCTTTTCCCGGTTCCTTGAGATTCCTTTTAACTATGGCCTTTTTCTCGGTATGGGGATCGTATTTATCTACGCAGTTCTTGGTGGAATGAAAGGTGTTACCTACACCCAGATTGCTCAGTACTGTGTTTTGATTTTTGCTTACACCGTACCTGCCATCTTTATTTCCCTGCAACTCACAGGGGTTGCACTTCCTCAGCTCGGCCTTGGCTCAATGATGTCTGACGGCTCAGGAATGTTTCTATTGGATAAGATGGATAAGACGCTGACGGATCTAGGGTTTGCCGCCTACACGACGCAAAAGGGGAGTACATTGAATATGTTTCTCCTGACCATGTCGCTGATGATTGGTACTGCAGGCCTGCCCCATGTTATTACCAGGTTTTTTACCGTACCTAAGGTTCGTGATGCACGTTCCTCTGCCGGTTGGGCTCTGGTTTTCATCGCGATTCTGTACACCACCGCTCCTAGTGTTGGTGCCATGGCTCGCTTGAATCTGATTAATACCATTCAGGCCGATTCCATCGCCCCTGATACAACTCATAACCTTAAAATTGACGAGCTTCCTGCCTGGTTTACCAACTGGGAGAAAACCGGTCTCTTGAAATATGAAGATAAGAACGGTGACGGACGTATTCAGTATGTTGGTAAAAACTATACTGGTACGGATGCCAGCGGTAAGGTCATAGAGAATGAAATGATCAAAGTTGACCGTGATATCATGGTACTTGCCAATCCTGAAATTGCACAGCTTCCCAACTGGGTCATTGCTCTTGTTGCTGCCGGTGGTATTGCTGCGGCGTTGTCAACTGCTGCAGGGCTGCTTCTTGCCATCTCCTCTGCGATCTCTCATGATATCGTGAAGGGTATTATTGCAAAAAATATTGATGATAAAACTGAGCTGATGGCGGGTCGTATTGCCATGGCCGGAGCCATTGGCGTCGCCGGGTATCTTGGATTGCATCCTCCCGGATTCGCGGCCCAGGTTGTGGCCCTTGCTTTTGGACTGGCTGCATCCTCAATTTTCCCGGCATTGATGATGGGCATTTTTGCTAAACGTGTGAATAACACCGGCGCTGTATGTGGGATGCTTGCAGGTCTTGGCACCACTCTTGTTTACATTTTCTGGTTCAAGGGCTGGTTGTTTATTCCCGGCACCGCCATGGCTGCAGATAATGCTTCTAACTGGCTGCTTGGTATCTCACCCGGTTCCTTTGGTGCAGTTGGTGCAATGATCAACTTTGCGGTTGCTCTCAGCATTTCCAGCGTGACTGCGCCTCCACCCGAGCATATTCAGCATCTTGTTGAGGACATTCGTGTTCCAATGGGAGCGGGTGGTGCTGTAGATCACTAATTCTGATTAGTGCCGTAGAAATTATTTTTTAACGGCACTTATCCCGGCTTTTTTCCGTTTACCGGGGCTAGATAGTATATCTGCCCCAGGGTAGAGAAAACGCATTCGTAATTCTTTACGGATGCGTTTTTTTTGTTTAAGGAAGGGAGACTGTTTTTAAGAGAAGAACGTCGAACATCGAACATTCAACATCGAACTGAAAATGAGTCAAATAATACTAAAACCTGAAAATTGCTACCTTCATATTATAGACCCTCAGGAACGCTTGATGAGTCAGATCCAGGAGGCGGATCGAGTTACAGACACCATCATAAAAATGCTTCATTGTGCAAACATTATCGGTATTCCTGTTATTGCCAATACTCAGTATAAGAAAGGTCTGGGTCTGTATGTAGAGAAACTGGAAGAGTTGGTGGCTGATGTTCCACGACCGGATAAAATTGAATTTAATGCCCTGGCCAATACGGAAACCACAGCGCTTCTGAATGCATTGCCTTCAGGCGTTGATACTGGTATCCTTGTGGGTGTTGAAACCCATATCTGTATCTACCAGACAGCACTTGGAATGCAGGAGAAGGGGCTGAAGCCCTGGATTGTCGCTGACGGGGTGTCATCCCGCAGTACGTTCAATCACGAGCAGGGCCTGGAAAGGCTGCAAGTCCTGGGTGCGTCTGTCGGATCTGCTGAAATGATTATCTATGAATTGCTTGGAAAGGCTGGAACGCCCGAGTTCAAAGCCGTACTTCCTCATATTCTGTAATACCTAACACCGGTAAACGGTAAGTGAGGCCGGCATAAGTGCCTTGTTGGTATGTTTAACCTGCTAACTTTAATAGAACTTTCCATTTTCTTGTTTTTTATGACAGGAATTAACGAGTAAGGCACTAAATCCTGCATAGCAATTTTTCTTAATTAATTGAAATGCTGATAATAGTGGCTTAAACAGACTTTGTACAAAAATCATGATTCACCTTTTTAGTGAAGTTGTGAATCAATTAATTTTAAAAAATTACTACCCTTCGGGAGCGCCATGGGAACTCTATCTTCCTGAAACAAGACGCATCGCATAGGTTACTATAGCGCCACGCCTTGTTTCAGAAAGCTACAGCCCCCATGACGCTTGCAGGATTTAGGTAATAAAATAACAAAAAATAAAAATTATCATCATGAATGGAAATGAGATCCGAAAACGCTTTATAGACTATTTTGTAAAACACAATCATACCCGAGTGGACAGTTCTTCCCTGGTGCCCCAGGATGATCCTACCCTGCTCTTTGTAAATGCGGGTATGGTACAATTTAAAACAGTGTTTATGGGTGAGGACAAGCGCGATTATAATCGTGCTGTCACCAGTCAGCGCTGCGTTCGTGCAGGCGGCAAACATAACGATCTCGAAAATGTCGGCTACACGGCAAGGCATCACACTTTTTTTGAGATGCTGGGCAATTTTTCTTTCGGTGACTATTTCAAAGAGGATGCAATCCGTTTTGCCTGGGAGTTTCTGGTAAAGGAATTAGGAATTCCAGCCGGTCAACTCTGGGTGTCTGTCTTTGACGATGATGACGAGGCATATGAGCTTTGGGAGAAAGTTGAAGAACTGCCCAAAGGGCGCATTGTACGACTGGGCGAAAAAGATAATTTCTGGGCAATGGGTGATACCGGTCCTTGCGGGCCCTGCTCCGAAATTCATATTGATCAGGGAAGAGAGGCGGGCTGTGATCGTCCCGATTGTGCGGTTGGCTGTGACTGTGATCGCTTTCTTGAGCTCTGGAATCTTGTTTTTATGCAGTTTAACCGTTCCGCAGACGGAACTATGACTCCTTTGCCAAGGCCCAGTATCGATACCGGCATGGGACTTGAACGCGTGGCTGCTGTGCTCCAGGGAAAATTGAATAACTATGATACCGATATTTTTCAACCGGTGATTGGAAAGCTTGAAGAGTTATCCGGGCGAAAATATCTGGCTGATCAGGCAGACACCACCGCAATGCGGGTTATTGCAGATCACGCAAGAGCAACGGTTTTCCTTGTGGCTGATGGTGTGTTGCCGTCAAATGAGGGACGCGGTTATGTGCTGCGCCGGGTCATGCGTCGTGCCATCCGTTTTGGTCGTAACCTTGGTCTTGTAAAGCCATTTATGGATGCTGTGACCGCAGTGGTTACACAAACCATGCAGGATGCTCATCCTCACCTTAAAGACTGTGCTGATCTCCTGTCTAAGGTTGTGAATAATGAAGAGTTACGTTTCGGGGAGACTCTGGAACATGGTCTGACTATACTTGATGAGGAAATCGATCGCCTTGGAAAGGTGGGAGAAAAACTGATTCAGGGTGAGTTCATTTTTAAACTCTACGACACCTTTGGCTTTCCTGTGGATATTGTCCGTGATATTTCAATGGAACGTGGGCTGGATTTTGATAATGCCGGATTTGTGGAGGCCATGGAAAAGCAGCGTTCCCAGTCTCGTGCTTCGCGCAAGGGGGAGAATGTAAGACTCCTTGGCAAAGGTGTGAAGGAGCTCATTGAGAGTGGTAGGAAAAGTGAGTTTGTCGGCTATGACAGGCTTGATTCAGAGGCAGAGGTTTATGGGCTTTTGGATCATGAAGGAAATGTAACCCGGGAGCTTGCAAAGAACAGTGAAGGACAGCTGTTTGTCAGTTCTACGCCATTTTATGCGGAATCCGGAGGGCAGGCAGGGGATAAGGGTATGGTCAGCTGGCCTGGTGGGCAGGCTGAAGTTTACGGGACCCTTACTGAAGGTGAAGGAATTATCCTTCACAGGGTCAAAGTTGAGACAGGAACTCTGTGCTCGGGAAGTTCTGTCAAGCTTCAGGTAACAATGAGCGAACGCAATGATACTGCGGCAAATCATACAGCTACCCATCTCCTTCAGGCAACATTAAAAGAACTTCTGGGAGATCATATCAAGCAGGCGGGGTCACAGGTAACAGCTGATCGCCTTCGGTTTGATTTCACCCATTTTTCACAGCTGTCAATGGATGAAAAAGAGGCAGTGGAAAAACGGGTGAATGAAAAAATTCGGGAGAATATTACCACTGATACGTCTGTGCTGGATCGTGAGCAGGCTATTGAGCAGGGAGCTACTGCTCTTTTTGGCGAAAAATATGGTGACAGTGTACGAGTGGTTAGTCTCGGCGAGTTCTCAAAAGAGTTATGTGGCGGAACGCACGTTGCTGCAACAGGTGGAATTGGATTTTTCCAGATTGTCACTGAAGGTGGAATTGCAGCAGGAGTGCGTAGGATTGAAGCTGTTACAGGTCGCGTAGCTCAGGAACGTGTGCAGGGTCAGGGAAGGCGTGAGCATGATGTGTGCGAAATCTTAAACGCACAGCCTGATAATATGATTGAACGATTGGAAAGTCTGGCGAGCACAAACAAACATCTTGAAAAACAGGTGGCTGATCTCTCCACCCAGCTGGCGTCATCAGACCTGGGTGATATTCTGGCCTCAGCCAGGGAAATTGAAGGGGTGAAAGTTGTGGCCGCAGTGATTCCACTGGATAGCCCGAAAACTCTGCGTGAAGTAGGTGACAAAATACGTGATGAGATTGGAAGCGGTGTGGCAGTACTTGGTGGTGAGATACATTCCAAAGCAGCACTTCTTGCGATTGTATCAAAGGATCTTACAAAAAGAATCAAAGCAGGTGATCTTGTGAATAAAGTTGCAGTTACTGTGGGTGGAAAGGGTGGAGGACGACCTGATATGGCACAGGCAGGTGGAAATATGCCGGATAAAATGAACGAGGCAATATCTTCAGTTTATACACATGTGCAAACATTATTGAAGTAAGAGGATTGCGACAGTAAGTAATTATACGAAATAGTGAATAAAGAGAGCATTTGCTCAAAACCGGATCGCGAAAATAGGCGATTTCAAGCCATTGTTTATTGTATAAAAAAGTTGACAGTACCGTGTATATGCGGTACAACCGTTTTTCGTGTTGTGAATCACCATTCATTTTTGGCGGTTTTTTGAATTATCTTAGCTAATCAGGAGCAGAAAAATGGTTTCAATGGATATTACCCTGTTTCTTCAGATCGCAAATGCTTTCGTACTGATGTTTCTTCTTAATGGAATCATCTACAAGCCGGTTCTGAAGATTCTAAAAGAAAGGGCAGCCAAGCTGCAGGGCATGCGTAATGATGTAACTAAGTACGAAGACAACGCTCGCAGACGCCAGGAAGAAGTCGACAAGAAAATGCATAAAGCTTCCACTCAGGCCAAGTCAGCACTTGATAGTGCGCGCGCTGGTGCCAAAGCTGCCGGTGAGGAAAAACTCGCCGCAATTAAAGCTGAAGCGGATGCCGAAAAAGATAAACAGCTGGCAGGTGTGAAATCTCAGGTTGAAGCTGCTCGTAAGGAGCTTGAAGCCGGAATTGAAGGATTTGCTACTGCCATGGCAGGAAAAATTTTGGGAAGGAGTCTGTAAGGATGATTGGAATGAAGCGAACAATCGGGAAAAGTGCACTTGTGGCGCTGATTCTGTGGTTTGCCCTGGCAGCAGGAAGTGTCTGGGCTTCAGACCACGGAGATCAAGCAACAGATGCACATGCTGCTGTGGCAACGCACGCAGCAGGTGATGCAGCTCATGCAGTGGTTGAAGAACATGGTGCAGTTGATGCTGCTCATGGTGATGATGCCCATGGCGGAGCACATGCAGTAGACAGTCTGTCACCTGAAAAATTGAAAGATCTGGGTTTCAGGGTGATGAACTTCATCGTCCTGCTCATCATCCTGGTGAAATTTGGCGCCAAGCCAATCGCCAATGGGCTGGGAGCACGTCGCAAACAGATTAGAGATGAGATCGAAGACCTGGAAGCAAAGAAGGTTGATGCTGAAAAGGCTTATAAAGAATTCTCTGAGAAATTAGAGTCTGTTGAAAAGGATGTTGGCAGTATCGTTGAAAAAGCAGTTGCTCAGGCTGAGATTGAAAAGGTCAGAATTCTTGAGGCCGCTGAAAAATCTGCAGATGACATTAAACGTGCTGCTGAAATGGCAATAGCCAACGAAGTGACTGCTGCTAAACGCTCGCTGAAAGTTGAAGTTACTGAACAGGCCGCAGTCATGGCTGAGGAGTTAATCGTTAAGAATCTGACGTCTGACGATCAGGTCAAGATTATCGAAGATTACTTAGATAAAGTAGGGGCCGTCCAGTGAAACAGATAATTTTAGCGAGACGATATGCCAAGGCTCTTTTCGCAGTAGGCAAAGATGAGGGAAAACTTGAGGAGTATAATGACGCTCTTCAGGGATTAAGTGACATATTTGTCTCCGATAGCGGATTGGCAGATTCTTTGACAAACCCCCTTTATCCCATTGATGTTCGGGAAAAGGTAATGGAAGGTATTGTTGCCTCCATGGGTGTCGATAAGGTTATGGGCAATTTTCTCAACCTGCTGGTGGAGAAAAAGCGTGCTGATGTTCTTCCGGATATAGCGGAAGAATTTCAGATCATGGTTGATGAAGAAAAAAATATCAGCCATGGCACCGTAGTCTCAGCAGTAGAATTGAGTAAAGAATTGCAGGCCAAAGTGCAGGCAACATTAGAAAAGCTTACTGGCAAGACAGTGGAACTGACAACCAGCGTCGATCCTTCAATCATTGGCGGAGTTATTGCCAAGGTTGGCGATCTTGAATTGGACGGAAGTATCAGAACACAACTTGCGAGTTTAAAAGATTCCATTAAGGGGAGAGAGTAGAAATGCAAATCAAAGCCGAAGAAATCAGTCAGATTATAAAAGATCAGATTGGTGAGTACGAAACCAGTATTGACCTGAATGAGACCGGTACCGTCATCTCCGTTGGTGATGGTATTGCACGTGTTTACGGAGTTCAGAATTGTATGGCCATGGAGCTTCTTGAGTTTCCAGGCGGTATCATGGGACTTGCGCTCAACCTTGAAGAAGACAACGTTGGTTGTGCTGTTCTTGGTTCTGTTACAGGTATTAAAGAGGGTGACCTTGTAAAACGTACCGGTAAAATCGCTGAGGTTCCTGTTGGACCTGAGATGGAAGGTCGTGTCGTTGATGGTATCGGATTCCCAATCGATGGACAGGGCGACATTAACGCTGCTCTTTCTGCTAAAATCGAGGTTCTTGCCCCTGGTGTTATTGCACGTAAGGGTGTTCATGAACCATGTTATACTGGTGCAAAAGCCGTTGATGCCATGACCCCGGTTGGTCGTGGACAGCGTGAGCTTGTTATTGGCGATCGTCAGATTGGTAAAACTGCTCTCTGTGTTGATGCCATCATTGCTCAGAAAGAAACCGATGTTCATTGTATCTACGTAGCTGTTGGTCAGAAAAAATCAACCGTTGCTCTGGTTGTTGAAGCGCTGAGAAAACATGACGCCATGAGCTACACCACAGTGGTTGCTGCTTGTGCTTCTGATCCGGCTCCCATGCAGTACATCGCACCATTCGCCGGAACTTCAATGGGTGAGTATTTCCGTGACAATGGCCAGCATGCACTCATCGTATATGATGATCTTTCAAAACAGGCTGTTGCTTATCGTGAGCTTTCTCTTCTTCTTCGTCGTCCACCTGGACGTGAAGCATATCCTGGTGATATTTTCTTCAACCATTCTCGTCTTCTTGAGCGTTCTTCCAAGGTAAATGATGAGCTTGGTGCCGGTTCTCTTACAGCACTTCCAATCATTGAGACCCAGGCTGGTGATGTTTCCGCTTTTATTCCTACAAACGTTATTTCAATTACAGATGGTCAGGTTTATCTTGAACCAAACCTGTTCTTCTCAGGTGTTCGTCCTGCCATTAATGTTGGTCTGTCAGTATCCCGTGTTGGTGGTGCTGCTCAGGTGAAAGCTATGAAGCAGGTTGCCGGTACCCTTCGTCTGGATCTTGCCCAGTTTCGTGAATTAGCAGCTTTTGCTGCATTTGGTTCCGATCTTGATGCTGCAACCCAGGCACAGTTGACCCGTGGTGAGCGTCTTGTTGAAATCCTGAAACAGCCTCAGTATGCTCCTCTTCCAATGGAGAAGCAGGTAACAATTCTTTATGCTGGTGCTAACGGATATCTTGACAGTCTGCCACTCGACACCATGAAAGACTATGAAAACGAAATGTACAGCTATATCGAGTCCAACGATGCCTCTATCTTTGCTGATCTGAAAGAGCAGGAAGAGTTCACTGATGCCATTAAAGACAAACTGAATAAAGCACTTGATGCTTTCGGTGACACTTTTAAGGCAACCAAGGGTCTCAAATAATTAGGGGAGACTTGATATGCCAAGTTTAAAAGACGTTCAAGATAAGATCGTAGGTGTCAAGAAGACATCTCAGATCACATCGGCCATGAACATGGTCGCCTCGGCAAAACTCCGCGGCGCTCAGGAGAAAATGGAAAACTTTGAACCTTATGCAAATAAGTTCAATGAAACCATGTCAACTCTCTCCGGTGGTGGCAATACTGATCAATTTCCCCTTATGGAAGTAAGGGATGTGAAAAATGTTGAGCTTGTAGTTGTTACATCTGATCGTGGACTTTGTGGATCCTTTAACTCCAATATTATTAAACTCGCTGAGCAGAAAATGCGCGAGTACGAAGCTGAAGGAAAAAATGTAAGCTTCGTGTGTGTTGGAAAAAAAGGCAACCAATCGCTGAAGAAAACCGGCAAGGTTCGTGCTCAGTATCTCGACATTATGTCTGATTTTCAGATGTTCAATGCCAGAGAAATTGCACAGGATGTTGCAACGCAGTTTACCAGTGGTGAAACTGATAAAGTAGAGGTTCTCTACGGACATTTTAAATCAGTTGCTGTACAGAAACCAACTGCTCAGGATATGCTTCCAATTACTCCCGCTGAGAGTGATGAAGAAACTGAAGCTGAGACTCAGGTAGTTGGTGATTACATCTATGAGCCTTCAACCGAAGAAATCATGGATGTTATGCAGCCGCTGTATTTGAATGTGATTATCTACAATTCTATGCTTCAGGTTGGTGCCTCCGAGCATGCTGCTCGAATGACTGCCATGGATAACGCAACTAACGCATGTAAGGATATTGTTAGCGACCTCACCCTTGTTTATAACAAGGCAAGGCAGGCAGCAGTTACCGGTGAACTGATGGATATCGTTGGTGGCGCTGAGGCCCTTAAGGGATAATAACCATACAAATACAAAAAGTTTCTTTTTTAATACTTTGAGGAGGGATATATCCCGATGAGTGATCAAAACGTAGGAAAAATAACACGAGTAATTGGCCCTGTTGTCGATGTTGAATTCGAGGCCGGCAAACTGCCAAAAATTCTGGATGCTCTTTTTGTATCCAACCCCGGTATCAACGATGTAGAAGACAACCTTGTAATTGAAGTTGCTCAGCATCTTGGTGACAACTCAGTTCGTTGTATTGCCATGGACGCAACCGATGGTCTGGTTCGCGGCATGGAAGCACGTGATTCTGAGCAACCCATCACCATTCCTGTTGGAGAGCCTGCACTTGGCCGCATCATGAATGTTGTTGGCCGTGCTGTTGATGGAATGGGTGATATTACATCAGATAAAAAACTTCCAATCCATCGTGAAGCACCTGAATTCACAGATCAGGATACTGAAGTTCGTGTTCTTGCAACAGGCATTAAAGTAATCGATCTCCTTGTTCCATTCCCAATGGGTGGAAAAATGGGACTGTTCGGTGGTGCTGGTTGTGGTAAGACCGTTATTATGATGGAGATGGTTAATAACATCGCCATGCATCATGGTGGAATTTCTGTATTCTGCGGTGTTGGTGAGCGTACCCGTGAAGGAAATGACCTTTACAACGAAATGAAAGAGTCCGGCGTACTTCCAAAAGCCGCACTTGTTTACGGTCAGATGACTGAACCTCCAGGAGCCCGTTCTCGTGTTGCTCTTACCGGCCTTACTGCTGCTGAGTACTTTCGTGATGATGAGGGACAGGATGTTCTCTTCTTCGTAGATAATATCTTCCGTTTCACCCAGGCTGGTTCAGAGGTTTCCGCCCTGCTCGGTCGTATTCCATCAGCTGTTGGTTATCAGCCAACACTTGCCACAGATCTTGGTGGACTTCAGGAGCGTATTACATCAACCACCAAAGGTTCCATTACCGCTGTACAGTGCGTATATGTTCCTGCGGATGATCTTACAGATCCTGCACCTGCAACCACTTTTGCTCATCTTGATGGAACCGTTGTTCTTTCTCGTCAGATTGCTGAACTTGGTATCTACCCAGCGGTTGATCCGCTCGATTCAACTTCTCGTATTCTTGATCCCAACGTTGTTGGTCAGGAACATTACGATGTAGCTCGTGGGGTACAGATTGCCCTGCAGAAGTATAAAGATCTCCAGGATATCATTGCTATTCTTGGTATGGATGAACTTTCCGAGGAAGATCAAATTCTTGTTGGTCGTGCTCGTAAAATTCAGCGTTTTCTTTCCCAGCCATTTACCGTTGCTGAAGTTTTTACCGGTATGGATGGTAAGTTTGTCTCTGTTGAAGACACGGTTTCAGGTTTCAAGGAAATCCTTGAAGGCAAGCATGATGAAATGTCTGAAAACTCAGTTTACATGGTTGGTTCTATTGCTGAAGCTCAAGAGAAAGAAGCTAAAACTGCTGCATAAACTAACTGTTAAGAAAACGAGGATATACAATGGCACAACAAATACATTTAGAAGTAGTAACTCCAGCTGGAGCTGTGGTTAGCGAGGATGTTGATATCGTTAACGCACCCGGTTATGGTGGTGACTTTGGTGTGTTGGCCAATCATGCTCCTTTCCTCTCTACCATTAAAATCGGACTCCTGACCTATGAGACAGGAAATGAACGGAAAAGTTTGATGATTAGTGGCGGCTTCTCTGAAGTTTCCAATAATAAGATCACTTTCCTTGTTGAAAGTGCCGAAGAAGGTAGTCAGATTGATGTGGATAGAGCTATGAAGGCCAAAGAGCGGGCAGAAAAACGTCTGGCTCAAGCTACAGCGCATGATGATAATTTCAATCAGGTAAGAGCAGAAGCTGCCCTTCAACGCGCGCTTGCACGAATCAAAGCATCCAAGGTTACTTGAATTAAGTAATCGATTGTAGTATTTAAAAGGTCGTCCCTCGGGACGACCTTTTTTTTTATCTTTTTGTATCAGTATTTTTGATGTTTTCCATTTATTCTTTTGAGGTGGTTTTATGAAAGCTAAGGAGCGCATGGCAATAGCCAGGCAAATGCCTGTGGAAATGACTCCCGCAGAACGTGTTAAAAATTTTGATGAAATAGTTTCAGGCTATAGTGAATTTACTGCTATCCTTGAAGCTGAGCGTTGCCTTCAGTGCAAAAAACCGACTTGTATACAAGGATGCCCTATCCATAATAATATTCCCGCCTTTATTGCTTTGCTTCGCGAAAAGAAATTTGAAGAGGCTTATTGGAAGATCCGCGAAACATCATCTATGCCTGCCATTTGTTCCCGCGTATGTCCACACGAGTTTCAATGTGAGGGTTCCTGTGTGCGAGGCAAAGGAAAAGGCCAGTCCGTTGCCATTGGTATGCTTGAAAGATTTATAGTCGACTGGATGGTTGAGAATAAAAAACCAATGCACAACCAATGTGCCATACCTGGCAAGAAAAAGGTTGCCGTTATTGGATCAGGTCCTGCTGGTATGACCGTTGCCTATTGGCTTGCTCACAAAGGAATTCCTTGTACAATTTTTGAATCATTACCTGTCTATGGCGGTATGCTGACAGTTGGTATTCCCGCCTTTCGACTTCCGAGAGATATTATAAATGCTGAGTTTGAAGCATTAAAAAGCTGTGGTGTTACCCTTGAGCATGAAGTCGTAATAGGCCGGGATAAAACCATTAAAGATCTGAGAGATGCCGGCTATGATGCTATCTTTAACGGGGTCGGTGCCCATGCCAGCCGCAAACTCGGCCTTGATGATGAGGAAAGTACAGAGGGTGTATTACACGGTGTCGATTACCTGAGACGAGTCAATCTTGGTGAAAATATTGATCTTGGTAAAAAAGTTGTTGTTGTGGGAGGTGGTAATGTTGCCATTGATGTAGCAAGAACTTCCCTCCGCCTTGGTTCTACTGATGTTTTTATCCTCTATCGCAGAAGTCGTGAAGAGATGCCTGCTTCGGTTGCTGAGATTCATCACCTTGAAGAGGAAGGGGTTCGTATCGAGTTTCTTGCAGCACCCGTGAAGATTCATTCTGAAAATGGAAAACTGATGAAAGTCGAATGTATCAGGATGGAACTTGGCGAGCCCGACGATTCAGGTCGACGTCGTCCCGTTATTCAGGAAGGCTCCAATTTTATGATTGAAGCTGACTCCATTATTCCGGCAATCAGTCAGAATGTAGACCATACTGCAGATGAAGGACAGGAGATTGATCTGATGTCCTGGGGAACCTACAAAACTGATCCTCAGACTCTGCAGACATCTATTGAATATATGTTTGCCGGTGGCGATAATGTACTTGGTCCGCAGACCGCCGCCAAGGCTGTTTATCAGGGTAAGGTTGCCGCTGAGTCGATTGAACGATATCTAAATGGTCAGAATTTAAAAGAAGATAGAGAGTTTTTATGTGACCAGATCGATTGGTAATCTGCAAATGATGTCATGCATCGTGCCTCCATGTGATCAGACATGACATCATTTACTCTGATCTTCTGCTGAACCCCAAAAGCCGGGAATTCCTTCAGGGATTTCCGGCTTTTGGTGGTGCAGATTACAGGCTGGCAGCAGTGGAATGAATATAACTCTGTACACCTGCGACAATATCATCTGCAATTACATCAAGAAAGCTTTCTGTACTCAAGTTGTCGGAATCCAATTGGTTGGTGATAAAGGCGATTTCAATGAGAATGGCCGGCATTTGTGCACCTATCAAAACATAAAACGGTGCCTGTTTCACACCTAGATTTTTAAAATTATCTTTCTGTACACCCTCCATACCATTACAAAGAGAATTATGAACAAATCCGGCAAGCCGTGATGATTCATTGATTTTTGAGTTTTTCATGATATCAGAAAGAATATCCTGAAGATCGCTCATCTGATGAGTGGATGTTGCATTTTCAAAGGCGGCAACACGCATTGCCTCAGCATTTGTGGATAGGTTGAGATAGTACGTTTCAAGCCCATGCACTTTTTCTGAAGGATGAGCATTGATATGCAAAGAGATAAAAAGATCAGCATCGTTGGTATTGGCAATGGCAGTTCGTTCTTCCAAAGGAATATAAATATCTGTCGTTCTTGTGAGGATGACCTCTGCCCCGGTTTCTTTCTCAAGGATCGGAACAAGTTTTTTTGCTATGTCCAGGACTATATTTTTTTCCTTCAGCCCAAACGCCGAAGCTCCTGGATCTTTGCCGCCATGCCCTGGGTCAATAACTATTTTTTTGATCCCAAGTCCTAGTTGTTGAGCCAGGGATAATTCTTTTTCTATAATTTTTTTATTGTTACTTGCTCTAACATGCGTTGTACCATTAACCACTATTTTTTTAAAATCTTCCAGGACGATGTGCTCTCCCGGTTCATCACGAGGAAGCTCATCGTTTATCTGTGAAGGAAGTGGTGGCAATGATTTTGCCGATTTTTCAGAGGCAATATTTTCTTCACCACGCACATCAATGATCACACGGAAAGGATCTGGCAAGCTGAAGATCTTATAGCTTGAAATAGATTCTATATCGATGACAACACGTACTACTTCAGGGGTGAACTGTCCTGTTCGTATCTGTTTCAATAAACCATCTTCGATAGGAATAGGTGATCTGTAGCGTGGTTCAATATAGGATTCCTGAAAATCAAGGTAAAGTCGCCTTGGTTTATCACCGCTTTTTTCCAGAAGTATTTCCTGATAGGTTACCGGGCCGGAGGCATTGATGACCACCCGTGTATAATTATTGGATGACCAGTATTTCACAGGCAGGACATTTGTCATGTTCTCGAGATAACTGCGTTTAAGCATGGACTCGGGAAGAGGTATATCATACTCTTTAGATAATTTTTTGAGTTTGTCAGATGCATGAACATACATATCTCCGTTCCTGTAGTTGGAGATAATCCGGCCATAATTTTTTGCTGCTTTTTCAGGGTCGTCTTTTTTATCCAGATATACATTACCAAGTGCATACAGGGCATCATCAGCCAGCCGATTATCAGGAAACAGACCTGAGACATCGCGATAGTAGGAGATTGATTCATTAAGATCCATATCTGTTTCAAATCGTTTATACATTTTGGAGTATATACGACCGAGCATGTAGAGGCTTGGCGCGGCAAAATCAGATTTGGGACCGGAAAGATAAATTTTTCTAAAATTATGAACACCCTTCAACCAGTTGTCACGTGATTCACCCAGATTGTTATTAGTATGTAGTTCGTTGTAATAAAATTTTGCCTGTTGATACCGTTTCTCCAGGCTGATAAAATCAGTGGAAATGTGATCTTCTTCCTCCGCCAGGCAATTACCTGCATACAGAGGAAGTGCAAGAAAGGAAAATAGAATGAGAAGTTTAAAATATTTTATCATTACAACTTGTTAGGGATGTTCTGTGGAAAAAGGTGACTTTGCTGACCTGTTGCGAATTTATCTGATATCAGTCATTGTACTTCAAGAAGTATACCTAAAACTTCAGGCGAAGGCAAAAGAAAATATCTTTCCATAACCTGATATTTTTAAAGAGCCAGGTTAATGTTAAATGACTAAAATTGTGTTAATTCAGGAGGTTTAGCAGCTCGTAGATTGCGTCTAGAGCCTGACGTGGACTCAAGTCGTCCGCATCAAGTTCCCTGAGATACGTTCGGATGGCATCATTTTCCGGAGTCGGAAAAAGAGAAAGCTGGTTCGGATGAGTTTTCCTGCGTGGTTTTCTAGAGGTTGTCCCCCTGGCAATGGTTGGCGTACCATCCTGGCTGAATTCTCCCTGTTCGATATTTTTCAGTATGATTCCTGCACGCTGCACAACCCGGTCAGGAACGCCTGCCAGTGCAGCCACCTGGATTCCGTAAGATCGGTTGGTTCCCCCTTTGACGAGTTTGTGCAGAAAAATGATTGTGTCGTTCCATTCCCGTACTGCAATTGAGTAGTTGCGTACCCGTTCCTCGGTTCTGGCAAGATCTGTAAGCTCATGGTAATGGGTGGCAAAGAGAGTTTTCACCCCTTTATCATTTTTTTGGACCAGATCCTCGGCCACTGCCCAGGCAATGGCCAGTCCATCAAAGGTTGAGGTGCCACGGCCGATTTCATCAAGAATGACGAGACTTTTTTCTGTGGTGTTGTTCAGGATGTTTGCGGTTTCATTCATTTCCACCATAAATGTTGACTGGCCGCGTCTGAGATCGTCCATGGCACCGACCCGGGTAAAAATTCTGTCTACCACTCCGATGCCTGCTGTTTCAGCAGGAACAAATGAGCCCATCTGGGCCATGAGTACAATGAGAGCTGTCTGTCTGAGGATGGTGGATTTTCCGGCCATATTAGGGCCGGTAATGATCAAAACTTCTTCTGTCTTTTGATCGAGATGCACATCGTTTGGAACAAATTTACCACTTGGAAGTGAACGTTCGATTACAGGATGTCTGCCCTCAACAATATCGATTATTTCGCCATCATCTACTTGCGGGCGCTGGTAACGATAAAGGCTCGCCACTTCTGCAAGGCAGACCAGAAAATCGGTTTTGGCTAGGAGGTGTGCGCTTTGCAGCAATCGTGAGCTTTCAGACGCCAGTTTTTTACGGATTTCGGTGAAAAGCCTGTATTCAAGTTCAAGCCGTCTTTCCTGTGCACCCACGACTTTTGTCTCAAATTCTTTGAGTTCTGGAGTGATAAATCGCTCAGCATTGACGAGAGTCTGCTTCCGGATATAGGTTTCAGGAACTTTATCCGATTGCAGCCTGCTCACTTCGATAAAATATCCAAAAACTTTGTTAAATCCGACTTTGAGCTTGGCAATTCCTGTGGCTTTTCGTTCCTGGGCTTCAAGGTCAAGGATGAGTTGCTTGCCATGACGCTGGATATGCACCAGTTCATCAAGCTCTTCGTTGTAGCCTTCCTTTATGAGACGGCCCTCACGGAGAGTGATGGGGGCGTCCTCATTGATGGTTGTTGCAAGCAGATGGTGCAGATCATCAAGGATGTCCAGATTTTCCCCCAGATCTTTGATGCGATTTGCTTTGCATTGGAGCAGGAGTTCTTTGATTGCGGGAAGTTTTTCCAGGGACTGTTTCAGGGCCAGCATATCCCGGCCATTCCCGTTCCCTAGAACCATACGACTGTTCAGACGTTCGACATCATAAATGGAAGTGAGCAGTTCGCGGAACGTCTTTCGAATGGCTGGCTGCCCGTGGAGGAACTGTACTGCATCAAGTCTGGCATTAATGCGCTGTACATCCTGGAGCGGAAAGAGTATCTCCTGTTTGAGCATCCTGGCACCCATGGGCGTGCAGGTTTGATCGAGCACGGAAAGGAGCGAACCTTCACGCCTGCTGCCAATGATGGTCTGAGTCAGTTCCAGGTTACGTCTCGATGAATCATCAATTTGTAAAATAAGATCAAGGTCGATGGGGGTGAGCTTTTCAATGTGGTCGATGTTGGCTTTTTGCGTCTCGACTATGTAATCCAGGAGCACTCCTGCAGCGATTATTCCCTGCTTGAATACACTGCAGCCGAAACCTGCGAGGTTGCTCACCTGAAAATGATCAGTGAGTAGTTCTTCACAGGTGTTAAAGTGAAACATGGCTGAAGGTCGTTCTGTGATGCAAAGTCCCGGCAGAAGAGTCTCTGCGCTACTGACTAAATCAGCAATTGCTTTACTGTTTTCATCACTGACCAGAAGCTCAGCCGGGGTCATGCGGGTGAGTTGGTCGAGTATGATTTCATGGTCTGTGTCAGGGTCAATAAATTCTCCAAGAAGAAAAGCACCGGTGGAGAGGTCGAGAAAGCTTACACCAAAAAGTATTTCATTTCCTTTTTCCTGACTGCTGAGCGCAGCCACATAGAGGTTAGCTTTGGCATCGAGAAGCTGCGAATCAGTGACCACACCGGGAGAAATAACCCGGACGACCTCACGGCGAACGATTCCCTTGGCCTGCTTCGGATCTTCTGTCTGTTCACATATGGCAACCCGCCGACCGGCTTTGACCAGTTTTGCAAGATATGTGCTTGCAGCATGATAAGGTATGCCGCACATGGGCACCTTGTTGGCCTCATTTTTACTGTTACGTGAGGTGAGAGTAATCCCCAGAATTTTTGAGGCAATAACCGCATCATCAAAAAACATTTCATAGAAATCACCCATTCGGTAAAAGAGAATGGTATCCATATGTTGCTCCTTGATTGCCAGATATTGCCGGAGCATTGGGGTGATTTTTGCTGCTTTACTCATTTGTTTTACTTTGGGGTTGCAGGAGTTCCTGGAAGGGAGGGAGAAGCTTGTCAAAAGTAGTGAGAAGATGCTCCGGTATACTGCGAATATCCGCGAGAACTGTCATGAAGTTATGATCATCTTCCCAGCGCGGTACAATATGGAAGTGCAGGTGATCCGCGATTCCGGCACCGGCAACCTTGCCAATATTGCAGCCCACGTTCAGGCCATCCGGCTGGAGGTGGTCGCGGAGTATTTGCGCGGCCTTTGATGTCATCCCCATCAGTGCCACCTGTCCGGAAGGAGTAAGTTCTGTGATACATGCAATATGGTCAATTGGGGCAATTAGTAGATGGCCATTACTGTATGGGAATCTGTTGAGGAGGACAATGCTCTGCGCGTCCCGGTAAAGAAGCAGGCTTTCTTTGTCAAAAGAATCCGTACCGGGCGGTTCAAAAAGACATCCGGGCACTTTGGCTGCCTTGCCCAGCACATGTTCCATACGCCATGGTGCCCAAAGTGTCTTCATTCGTTATCACTGTTATTGAGCTGATGAAGAGTCGCCTGCAGGCCATCCGGGCCAATATCCAGTACGGCATAACTTCCTGAATCCCCATAACGGCCAGTAGTGGCAAAAGAGCCTGGGTTTATAAAAAGTGTTTTTGCGAGAAGATGATTTACCGGAACATGGGTATGGCCGTAGACAATACAGTCGACAGCAGGAAAGAGATTCCACATTCTTTCTTCAATGTTATGCCTTGCTCCTGCACCATGACAGACACCGATGGTGTAGCCGTCAATGGTGATCAGTTTATCAGTGGGCAGGGTTTGATAAGCTGACAATTCACACATATTTCCATGCACTGCATGAATTTCCTTCCCTTCAAAGACATCAAGAATTGAGATGTCGGTCAGATCACCTGCGTGGAGAATGATGGAGCAGTCGTGAAAAGCTTGTTGAGTCTGTCTCCTGAACCATGATGAGGGCCTGGTGAGATGAGTGTCTGAAAGAATACCTACACGGGTCACTGGAATTTAATCTCCTGAGCAATTTTTTTATGATGAAACCTTGTGAGTCTACGGACTGTGCTTATTATAACGGGAAGCGGTTTACGAAGCACCTGAAAAATTATTACTTTTTTTACTTACCCATCTTAGATTGGAGGTTTTTACGAGTTTATCAAGTATAAAGAAGGGTGCGTGGCAGATATAAAAAAAACTCACCCGTCAGGCTCACAGAACATAGAGGAACAGATATTCATGGCAGATAAAAATGCAATTCATGCAGAAGTAGAAGTTATCAGTGAAGGTGGGGAACCTGGAGAGATTGCTTTACCCAATCAGATTCTTCCCCAGCACCTTTATCTGATTCCCATTGCAAGCCGGCCTTTTTTCCCCGGTCAGGTACAGCCCATTGTCCTGTCTGGAGAGTACTGGAAGGATACCATTCAGAAAATCGGCGAGACTGAACAGAAGCTGGTTGGCCTGGTTTATACCTCCAATATCCCTGCTCAGGATACAGCTCCTGAAGATTTTTCTCAGATTGGTTGTGTGGGAAAAGTTTTAAAACCTACCATGCAGGAGTCCAATATTCATTTCATATGCCAGGGCCTGCAGCGTTTCCGTATCAAGCGTTGGCTTGGGAGAAAGGTTCCTTTTCTGGTTGAGGTTGAATACCCTGCAGAAGAAGAGCAGAAAATCAGCATGGATGATACAGAAATCAGAGCGTATGCCCTGTCCATAATTTCTGCTGTAAAAGAACTGGTTCAGTCAAATCCATTGCATGGTGAAGAATTAAAACAGGCCATGCAATATTTTTCACCAAATGAACCGGCTCCTCTGACTGATTTTGCTGCAACTCTTACCACGGCATCGGGAGAAGAACTGCAGAAGGTTCTGGAAACCTTGCCGGTACTTGAGCGGATGCAGCGTGTCTTTCCTTTATTGCAGAAGGAAGTTGAGATTACAAAACTTCATGGTGAGATCAGCAAAGAGGTAAATACAAAAATCAGTAAACGCCAACGACAGTTTTTTCTGCGTGAACAGCTGACAACCATCCAGAAAGAACTGGGCATCACCAAGGATGACAGGAAATCTGATGCAGAAGAATTTGAAAAGCGCCTGGAGAAACTCAATCCTCCTGAGGCTGTGGAAGAACGAATAAGTGATGAACTGAAAAAACTGAGTTACCTGGAAAAGGGATCTCAGGAGTATGCGGTCACCAGAAATTATCTTGATTGGATGAGTTCTGTTCCCTGGGGAGTTTTTTCCAAGGATAAATTGGGAATTAAGAAGGCAAGACAGATTCTTGATCGGGATCATGACAGTCTGGATGATGTGAAAGAACGTATCATCGAGTTTCTTGCAGTGGGTGCCTACAAAAAAGAAATTGCCGGCTCTATAATGTTGTTGGTGGGTCCTCCGGGGGTGGGCAAAACTTCAATTGGCCGTTCTGTTGCAGAGGCTATGGGGAGAGAGTTTTATCGTTTCAGCCTTGGTGGTATGCGGGATGAGGCTGAAATTAAGGGGCATCGTCGAACGTATATCGGTGCCATGCCCGGAAAATTTGTGCAGGCCTTAAAAGAGGTGAAAACAGCTAATCCGGTGATCATGCTTGATGAAATTGATAAGATCGGCGCTTCGTTTCGCGGTGATCCGGCATCAGCTCTGCTTGAAGTGCTGGACCCGGAGCAGAACGCTGATTTTCTCGATCATTATCTGGATTTGCGGGTGGATCTCTCCAAGGTTCTTTTTATCTGTACTGCCAATCAGCTTGATACCATCCCTGGTCCTCTGCTTGATCGTATGGAGGTTATTCGGCTGTCAGGCTATATAACTGAAGAAAAAATGGTTATTGCCAGAAATCATCTCTGGCCCAAAGCTTTGAAAAAGGCGGGGATTCAAAAGGCACAGTTGAAAATCAGCGATGCAGCTCTGAGGCTTCTTATTGAGGGCTATGCCCGGGAGGCAGGTGTCAGGAAGACAGAGAAGCAGCTTTTGAAGATTGTGCGGAAATCTGTGGTGCAATTTCTTGAAGATCCAAAGCTCAGCATATCTGTAACAGTGAAAAATATTGAGGATTTTTTAGGCAAACCATTTTTTAAAAAGGAAGCCCTCATCAGCGGGGTCGGTGTTGTCACAGGCCTTGCCTGGACTGCTTTAGGAGGTGTAACTCTTGCCGTGGAGGCTACTGCAGTCCCAAAAGAGAGTGCAGGTTTTAAACAGACAGGACAACTTGGCGATGTTATGCGCGAGTCTTCTGAAATTGCCTACAGCTTTCTACTCTCTAATGCTGCGCGCTACGGAGTGAAGGAAGACTTTTTTCAGAAACATTTTATTCATCTCCATGTGCCGGAAGGAGCCACCCCAAAAGATGGGCCGAGCGCCGGAATCACCATGGCATCAGCCCTGCTTAGTCTTGGGCTTGGGCTGCAAATGAAACGAAATCTGGCCATGACAGGAGAGCTGACGCTGACTGGAAAAGTTTTGCCTGTTGGCGGAATCAAAGAAAAAGTGATCGCTTCCAAGCGTAATGGTATCAATGAATTGATTTTGCCGGAGGCAAACAGAGGGGATTTCGAGACTCTCCCTGATTATATCAGGGAGGGATTTCATGTTCATTTTGCCGATACCTATGATCAGGTTGCCAAGGTATTGATCTCAGGTTTAAAAGATAAAAGCCTTAAAAAATGATGGATTCGTAAAAACTCTTCATCTTTTTCGTTGTGCGTCCTTAGTACTCCGAAACGATCTGATTTTTAAGCGCCTTGAATATAAAGAGTTTTTCGACCCCATCAAAAGACAGATCATATGAAAAAAAATATTTTACTGGCTGTTTTCGCAATAGTTATATATTTGCTTGCGCAACAGCAGAGAACTTCTGTTTCCGATTTTTCGTCAGTTTCTGGAAATTCTCAAACAACTCTCCAGAGTGCGTTTGAGGGGAAACAGAGCGATCTCCAGATTCAGGGACAAGGTGTTGTGAAAAAGGTTCTCCCGGATGACCGTAAAGGGCTGCAGCATCAGAAATTTATTTTACAGACAAGTCCTGAGCAGACAGTGCTTATAGCTCATAATATTGATATTGCTGACAGACTTCCAGGGTTAAGAAAAGGTGATACTGTAGGATTCTATGGCGAGTATGAGTGGACTTCACAGGGCGGTGTGCTCCACTGGACTCATCATGACCCAAGTGGACGTCATATAAATGGTTGGTTAAAGTATAATGGAAAAATATACCAGTAACCTCTTCAACAGAAGAATTATAAAGAGTTGCGGCTATTCGATACAGGGACTACGGGCTACTTTACGGGAAGAAGAGGCATTTCGGATAGAGTGTGTTTTGGCTCTGTTGCTGATTCCTCTCGGGCTCTATCTTGGAGAGAGCGGGCTTGAAAAAGTACTTCTCGCAGGAAGTGTGTTTTTGGTTTTGATTGTTGAACTGCTCAATTCCGCCATTGAGTCTGTGGTGGACAGGGTCGGGAGTGGGCAGCATGAACTCTCGGGGCGTGCCAAGGATCAGGGCTCTGCTGCGGTCCTTTTTTCCTTGATGTTTGTGCTGTTAGTCTGGGGCGTGCTGTTATGGTCTTAATTTTCTGGTTTTAAAAGAAATTACCAGCAGCGTACTTTACCTGTGTCGAGATGGATAAAGTCTGATTTCTGATAATATCCAACCCCTCCTTTTTGTAAAGAAAGAGCGATATCCCGGAGTTCTCTGGTTTTGATTCCGGTCAGACGAATATCAATGGCTTTGCCTTTCATGTGCAGACTGCGTTTGGCCACCCCACTACTTTTTTTCTGAAGCATACTATTGGTTTTGGGAGAACGATACCCGGAGATGACTTCATACACTCCTCCCCCGGCTTGTTGTTTAATCGTATAAAGAATGTCCAGAAGGTTGGGGTCGATGGGGTATGTTTCAAGGGTACGAAAATCTTGAAGATGATGATTTACTTTTTTCAGTGCTGTGGAATCATAGCGACCGGATATCTTGTAGGTAATGTCAAGTGATTGGCATGTGTGGGTGTGGTAAAAGGAAAGATTTCGAATATCCAGGCTTCTGGCCAGGGAAAGAGCTGGAGAGAGAAGGGGAGCCCCAGCTATGAGCTGGAGCGATCTGCCAAGAAATTTTCGTCGATTATAAAGGCGTTCTTGCATGTTTGGTGGTAAAGAAGAGTTGAAGAAAACGGACAGTGGTTTAAATGTCTTTTTTTTATAAAAATCAATCAATTAAATTCATTATATATCGTATGATTAAAATAGACAAATTCTTTTTTCGTCAAGGAACTGCTATGTCTATCCTTATGAAAATATATGAAAAGATACAGGCGAAGAACTGCATAGCTGCTTGTGCTGTTTTTTTGCTGCAGGTGTTTGTTATAGATTCCACTGCAGTTTTTGCAGCTGTTTCTCCGGCTAAGATCAATGCTGCATTGTCTGAGGAGCTGAATAACTACCCGGAAGAGCTAGTCGGACTTGACTGGTTTGATGCGGGAATGAAGTGTCAGGATCAGTGGTTGGTTGCTGTATATCAGGAGCTTGGTATACAAGCTCTCTGGGTGAATGAAAATGGGCCGACTGATCAGGCCGAACACATATTTGCAGCGTTAAAGGGTGTTGATGCGGACGGTTTGAACCCCAGTGACTACGGAGCGCATATAATTGCTTCAGAATGGCGGAGCCAGACAGCTGCCCAACTGGCCAGGCTGGATATTGATCTCACCCTTGGTCTGCTTGCTTTTATTTATGATATGAAGGAAGGACGACTGGCTCCAAGGCTGGAAAATTCTAAACTTTTTGACCAGGCAGGTTGCGTCATCTTTGATCCGGTTGCATCCATCTCAGAGGCTCGTAATGCCAGTGACATGGCAACCTATCTTGCCGGTTTTTCCCCGGGTCATCGTCATTATCGCGTTCTTAAACAACAGTTAAAGAAGTACCGAAATATTTCAGAGCAGGGTGGATGGCCACTTGTTGGACCTGGTAAAACCTTGCACCCTGGTGAATCGGATTTTCGGGTTCCTGCTGTCAGGAGACTGTTGACAATAACTGGCGATCTTCAATCTGTAAGTGAAATGAATCGGGTTCTGTATGGCGAGGAACTTGAGCAAGCGGTGAAAGTTTTTCAGGATCGGCATGGCTTGGAGGTGGATGGAATTGTCGGCAAAAGAACTATTGAGGCCTTTGATGTTTCTGTGGCAAAACGCATTCGACAGATTTTGATAAACATGGAGCGATGGCGATGGACAGAGCGTGAGCTGGGCTCCAAATATGTACTTGTTGATATTGCCGGATTTGGCTTACAGGGTGTGGTGGATGATACTGTTCAACTGGAAATGCGGGTGATTGTGGGCAAGCAGCATCATGAATCACCAGTTTTCAGTGACACTATAAAATATATTGATTTTAATCCGTACTGGAATATTACACCTGATATTGCCAGTAATGAGATGCTGGCGAAGCTGAGGACGGACAGTAATTATCTTGATACTAAACATATCCGCTTGTTTTCCAGCTGGCAGGCGGATTCGATCGAACTTGTTCCTCAAGATATCGATTGGAGCCAGGTCAGCGAAAAACAGATACGCCGTTACAAGCTGCGTCAGGAGCCAGGGCCATGGAATGCTCTGGGTGTTGTCAAATTCGTTTTTCCAAATAAATACAGTGTGTATATCCACGACACACCTGCTCGTGATCTGTTTGACAAGACAGACCGGGCTTTCAGTCACGGATGCATCAGGGTCAGTGAGCCGAAACAATTGGCAGAATTTCTTCTTGCGGACAGTGATGTCAGGTGGACACAGGAGATGATAGGGGAGGTTATAGACACTGCTGAGCGTAAAGTTGTCAGGCTCCAGCGTCCGATTCCAGTGCATCTTGTCTATCAGACAGCCTGGGTTGACAAGAATGGTGCCATGCATTTCAGCAAGGATTTATATGGCCGTGATCAGCAGCTTGTTCACGCTCTGTTTGGTGAGTGACAGCTCATGTGTTCTGTATTACAGACACGCTCCCCATAGCCAGTACAGTCCCATTCCCACAAGTACCGTCCCGCCAAGGCTTTTTGTTTTTACGGCAAAGAGAAGGGTTGGGATGGCCACCAGTAATTCCGGTTTTCCGAGTTCCAGACTGCGCGTGCTTTGCTCAGTGAAAAGGATGGGGGCAAGCAGGGCGCAGAGTATGGCCACCGGAATCAGGCTCAGCCAGTCAACCAGCCAGTTGGGTAACTTCCTGTGAGCCAGATAAAAGAGTGGAAGCCAGCGGGGAAGATAGGTGGCAAGTCCCATTCCGCCAAACAGAAAAAGATAGTCGGGAAAACTCATTTGTGCTTTTCCCGGTATCGTTTAAAAAAGAAACCCAATGTTGCTGCAGAAATCGAGGCTCCAATAATATAGCTGTCTCCGGGAATGAACAGGTACCAGAGAACAGCTATCCCCAGGGCAGTCAGACCTGTGAGAAGATACACTGCATTATGGAGCTGGAAAAGCAAAAGTGCCAGAAACATGGCTGTGAGTGCATAGTCGGTGCCAAAGGCTCCAGCAGGGATAAACTGCCCGACCAGTGCTCCGCAGGTGGTTGACGCGACCCAGGCAAGATTGGCCAGCTGGTTGACGGTGATTGCCCGCAGATGATCCCAGTTGCCTTTTCGAAAGTGCGTCATATTGACGGCAAAACTTTCATCAGTAATGCCATAGGCAAAAAAGCTTAAGAATAGACGGCGTAGACCGCTAAGGTGTACAGCCACTGCCGAGCTCATAAGGAAATGGCGCAGATTAATAACAAAGGTTGTGAAAATAATTGACCAGATGGAGGCCCCGGCAGCAAGCATGGCTACACAGATAAACTGTGCTGATCCGGCAAAGACCAGGATGGACATCATCGTCACAGCCCAGGCAGGGATTCCGGCCTGATCGGCGAGTACCCCAAGAGCCAGTCCAATAGGAATATAACCGAAACAGATTGGCCATGAGGCCTTTGCACCGTCTCGAAACCATGAGTGGCTATCTGTTAGAGTTTTTTCTCTCGTTATGTGATCCGTATCCATTGTGTCGTCTTTTACCTGCGACTTGTTGTCTGATGGCCTGAGTCATTCAATAGCATAGGAATTTTAATTTTTTACGAAGCTTAAAAAATGAATACCGAACATTAGAGGACGAATATCGAATATCGAACAAGGAATGTCGAACCGCAGTAGGGGAAAGGCCCTTGATCCGTCATCTTTTATTCCGATCGATATTCGATATTCCTCGGAGTCTCGCAGGCTCGCTTACCTGTTCGATATTCGACATTCTCTTTTTAAAACCCGCCCGCAGGGCATTAATCTCATATTTTATGGGTTGCCAAAGATACTTTGCTATGGGTATAGTAACAAGTTTTAATTAATGAGATTGCGTTTTTGCTGTAGAATAAATTACCTCCCAAAGAATTGGGATTCCACGGAGAAAGAGTATGTTAAGTGCTTCTGATTTGCGTAAAGGGCTCAAGATCCAAATTGATGGTGCCCCTTATATCATCATCCACTTCGAGTTTTCAAAACCAGGTAAGGGACAGGCTTTATATCGCTGCAAAATGCGAAATATGATTACTGGAAACCAGTTTACCCAGACCTATCGTTCCAATGAAAAATTTGAGAAACCTGCCCTTGAAGAGCGGAAAATGCAGTATCTCTATAATCAGGGTGATGAATATCACTTCATGGATACGGCGAGTTATGAACAGACATTTATCACCAGAGAACAACTTGGGGACAATGTAAGTTTTCTGCAGGATAATATGGATCTGGATGTACTCTTTTTTGATGAAAGACCCATTGATGTTACCCTGCCGATATTTGTGAATCTTCTTGTCACAGTGGCAGAACCCTGGGCCAAAGGTGATACTTCGGGTAATGATACCAAGCCTGTAACCGTAGAGACCGGCTATGTCCTCCAGGTTCCTCCCTTTGTTGTTGAAGGGGATAAAATTCAGATCGATACTCGAACGGGAGCCTATGTGACCCGTGTGAAAGAGTAGCTTTTTTTATGCTTGATCAAAAAAGGCTGCATCAGCGTGCAGCCTTTTTTCAGGCAATACGTTTCTTTTTTCAGGAGCAGGGTTTTCTTGAGGTGGATACCCCTGTCCGCCAGCCCCTGGTCATTCCTGAACACAATATCCTTCCCATCCCTTCCGGGGAATATTTTCTTCAATCATCACCTGAAATGTACATGAAACGTTTGCTGGCCAGTGGCTGTGAGCAAATTTTTCAGATATGCCATTGCTTCAGGCAGGGGGAGCGTGGTCGACTGCATCTTGAGGAGTTTCTCATACTTGAATGGTATAGGCTTGATGCGGATTATTGTGATTTGATGACAGATTGTGAGCAGCTGTTGTTCTTTCTGGCCAAAGAACTTGTTGGCTGTGGGTTGCCGGTTCTGCCAGGTCAGCAATGGGAACGATTGACTGTGGAGAGGGCTTTTCAAAAATATTGCTCAATGTCTGCTGTCGAGGCTCTTCAGCAGGATCGATTTGATCAATTACTGGTGGAACAGGTGGAACCAAATCTGGGGCAACAGGGCCCCATTTTTCTCTATGACTACCCCTTGGAACTGGCATCACTTGCTCGTCCGAAAGCGGGCCATCCGGATGTGGCGGAACGATTTGAACTGTATGTCTCAGGTGTTGAATTGGCCAATGGCTTTTCAGAACTCACTGATCCCGATCAACAGCGCAGTCGTTTTAAGGAGGAATATGCAAAGATGGAACATGGCAACAGTCGAGAAAGGAAAATGCCTGAGCGTTTTTTGAGTGATCTTGGCAGAATTGACAGGGCGGCAGGCATTGCCATGGGGCTTGATCGTCTCTTTATGCTTCTCCTCGGAAAAAACAATCTGGATGACGTGGTAACTTTTTCGCCGGATGACCTTGATAACTGATTGCTGTTCGTCGGAAATAGCTTGCACAATGTGGTGATTTGTGATAGGGCTTTTGGATGGGAGCTTCAGCCGTTATAGGCTGAACCTATTCTGCCTTTTTTCGCAGGGAAAAGGGCATATCCTAACAAAGGAGAATAAACCATGGACGCAAAGGAACTGAAAAAGATCCTTGCCGGAATCGGAGTCGTTGGCCTGTTGGCCGGTGGCGGTGTATCCGTTCCCGGTAGTGCTGGTGCCAGTGGCTGAGGTGGTGAAAAGTCCAGTGCAGTTGGCACTGAAACACCCGCAGCAACAAGTGGCTGAGGCGGAAGCAAACACGACGCAGGTAGCGTCGAAGAACATGCAGAAGAAGCCGTAGATGAAGCCGTAGATGAAGCAACGTCGGAGACGAATGAAGAACCGGCAGATAGTGACACAGAGAAGAAGGAAAAACCACATTCGAGTGGCTGAAGCGGTTGATATTTAAGTGCGGTCGCACTTACTGATTTAGAAAAAGGCCGGTTGTGACAGAAGTCATGACCGGCCTTTTTTTTTGTTTCCTGCTTTTTTGTTCTTGTTAAAACGCGGCGCGGATTTGTTGTTGTGCAGTTGTCTCTCCAGGATTTGTCGTTGTTTCATACGTTCTGATTGTTTCCGGGCAACGAAGATCGGTTTTTCAGTATCCCGGTGCAAACCGGTAACATACATGGCCGTTGCAAGGGTTCCGGGCGTAGGGGTGAAATCCTGGAATTGTCTTAGCTCAAGGCCCAGTTGCTGCAGCGTTTTAGCAAGCTTTACAGTATGAGACTCTTTGCATCCCGGATGGGCGGAGATGATATAGGGAGTGAAATGAATATTTTTTTTCAGCTCACGGCCAAATTTGTGACCAAGTTTCAGGAAATTCCGCAATTGTTCATGGGATTCTTTGTGCATCAGTTCCAGCACCTCCGGTTCCGTATGCTCCGGAGCAATTTTCAGTGCACCCGGAGTATGGGCGCGGAGTATTTCTTTAAAAAGAGATGGTGTGAGGCAGAGAAGCTCCAGGCGCAGCCCGGATGAGATAAAAACATTACGGACCTGCGGCAGAGATGAGATTTTGCGCAGCAGAGAGAGAAATGATTTTTCGTCAACCTGGAGATTTTTGCATACTTTCGGGTAGAGACAGTCATGTCGAGCGCAGGAACCGATTGTACAGGAAACACCATATAGATTGGCTGTGGGGCCGCCCAGGTCACTGATGGTCCCAGTGAAATTTTTCAGAGAGCTGACAAGTTTTGCTTCACGAACTAAAGATTCCCGGCTGCGACTTGTGATTGCCGGGCCCTGATGACGGGTGATGGCACAGAAGGAGCAATTGCCTGAACAGCCACGTACAATGGTTAGAGAATGCTGGATCATTCGAGCGGCAGGGACATTTGGAAATGCCGGGTGTTCGCAACGGGTGTAGGGCAGCTCATACAGGCTATCCATCTCCCTGGTATTGAGTTTTGGTGGCTGCGGATGCTGAATAATCCATGAACTTTGTTGTTTTTGGATGAGCAGCTTGTCTGCATAGCTTCTGGCCTGAGCATCAATCTCTTTTTCAGCCCGTAAAAAGAGAGACGTGTCTTGATCAATCTCCTGCCAGGATGGCAGAAGGACAGGCTCCTGTTTGTCTCCGGTTTTTCTTTCCTGAAAAGCTTTTTCACTGAGCCGTTCGCAGGTGCCGGCAATACCCCTGAGATCAAGACCTTTATTCAGGCGTTCAGCGACCTTCAGAACAGCCTGCTCGCCCATGCCATAGACAAGGAGATCAGCTTTTGCATCGCTTAGCAGGGATCCGCGCAGTTTTTTCTGTTTATAATCGTAATGGACAAACCGACGAAGAGATGCCTCCACCCCGCCTAATATTATGGGAACGTCTTTATAGGCAGAACGGGCAAGGTTGGCATAGAGCATGGAGGCACGGTCAGGACGTCGTCTTGCCTTTTTTTCTTTTTTCTCCCCGTACCAGGGATTACCGTCAGGTGAGTAGGAATCCTTGTCCCGCACCTTTCCGTTGCCCGTATAGTTGGCCACAATGGAGTCCAGGTTGCCGCCGGTGATGCCGAAAAAGAGGCGGGGCCTGCCAAAAAGTTTGAAGTGGTCATTGCAGTCATAGTGCGGCTGGGCAAGGATGACTACCCGGTAGCCTTTGCTTTCCAGGAGCCGGCCGATCAAGGCAACACCAAAAGACGGGTGATCCACGTAGGCATCCCCTGTGACAAGAACAATGTCAACTTCATGCCAGCCACGTGCGTTGCATTCTTCAGCTGTTGCTGGAAGAGGTGAGGGAAAATCTGAATTTTTCATAACAATCCTAACACCGGTAAACGGTAAGTGAGGCCGGCACTCTTTTCAGTACCCCCTCGAGGGGTGTAAGTGCCTTGTTGGTATCTTTAACCTGCTAACTTTAATATAACTTTCTATTTTCTTGTTTTTTATACCCCTCAAGGGGGTACTGAAAAGAGTGACAGCTTTTCAGGAGTAAGGCACTAACTTAACTGTGGCCAGATTTTGTGCAGATATGAAAATTATCCTTTCCTTGTTTCCTGCAGGAGAACCCGCTAAAATGGTTCATTTTAACAAAATTTAACAATAAAGGTAAAAAATGACCATAGATATAGAGGAGTTCATTGGAATTCTTGAAAAAGAGGTGAAAAACTACCAGGTTCCAGTGGTGGATTTGATTGCTGTGCAAACCAAAGATCCCTTTAAAGTACTGGTGGCAACAATTCTCTCAGCCAGAACCAAGGATGAGGTAACAGCTGTGTCCTCCAGGCGTTTGTTTGTAAAAGCAGCCACTGTTGAAGAACTTGCAGAACTTGATGAAGAAACATTACAGAAATTGATCTACCCGGTTGGTTTTTACAAAAATAAGGCGAGATATCTTGCCGCCCTGCCTGAGAAAATGGCAAAAGATTTTGATTCAAAAGTTCCGGATTCCATGGAGGCATTACTGACTCTTCCTGGCGTGGGAAGAAAAACAGCCAATCTGGTGCTCGCACAGGCTTTTGGCATCCCGGCTATTTGTGTGGATACCCATGTCCATCGAATTATGAATATCTGGGGCTACGTGGAAACAAAAACTCCGGAACAAACAGAGATGGCGCTTCGTGCAAAGTTGCCTGCCAAGTACTGGATTCCGGTTAATTCTCTGCTGGTAGCATTTGGCCAGGGAACCTGTCGGCCTGTGGCACCTCACTGTGATAGATGTGTTTTGGCCGAGGCTTGCCCACGTATTGGAGTGAGCCCAAGAAAACGTAAAGCCAAGAATATAAAAGGTGAGGTTCTGCGCCTTGTTTCATGGAATGTAAACGGCTTGCGGGCGGTTTATAAAAAAGGATTTATGGAAAGCCTGAAGGAGATGGATCCTGATGTGATCGGTTTGCAGGAAATTAAGGCCATGGTGGAGCAGTTGCCTGATCCTCTGCAAAAGCTTGAAAGATATCATAGCTATTTTTACAGTGCTGAGCGTAAGGGCTATTCAGGAGTTGCAACGTATAGCAGACAAAAGGCAGAGAGTGTTATTCGGGGCATTGGTGATCCCCGTTTTGATGAGGAAGGGAGGGTACTGACCCTTGAATTCCCAACATATTATTTCATAAATTGTTATTTTCCAAATTCCAAGAATGATTTGAGTCGGTTGGGTTTCAAGCATGAGTTTAATGTCACTTTGCAGCGTTTTGCAGAGGATTTGGCAGAGAAAAAATCAGTGGTGGTTTGTGGAGATTTTAATGTGGCTCACAAAGAAATAGATCTCGCCAATCCGCGGCAGAATCGAAAAAATGCCGGTTTTACTCCCGAAGAGTGTGCCTGGATGGACAGTTTTACTAAGGCTGGCTGGATTGACAGCTTTCGCACAAAAAACAAAGAACCTGAACAATATTCCTGGTGGAGCTACCGAAGTCGTGCCCGTGATAGAAATATTGGCTGGCGTATTGATTATCTCTGTGTTGACAAGAAAAGTCGGAAGCAAATTGCTGATGCAGAAATTTACCAGCACATCTATGGCTCAGATCATTGTCCAGTTGTTCTTGATTTTAGAAAGTAATTCAGATACACTTTTTTTTAGTATCTTGTAAATTCTTTTCGCGTACGTTTGGAAAATTTTTCAAAGGGGAGGAGGGTAATGGCCAGCGTAAAATTGAAGTACCGTATACTTCTGGCTGATGATCACACCCTGATACGCCGTGGTATCAGAAATCTCATCAGTAATAATCCGGCCTTAGACGTCATTGGTGAGGTTGGTGACGGTGAGGAGTTGCTTGTCTTTCTTGAGACATCACAGCCTGATCTCTTGGTTTTGGATATATCCATGCCTAAACTTACGGGCATTGAAGCTGTGAGCAAAGTAAAGAAACTTTATCCGGCAATCAAGATTCTTATGCTGACCATGCATAAAAACAAACAGTATTTCTACCATGCCATGTCAGCAGGAGCTGATGGCTATCTGATGAAGGAAGATTCAGATGAGGAATTGTTGCTCGCCATAAAACGTATTCAGGATGGAAAAACGTACCTTTCTCCTTTCCTTTCAGAGGATTTTGCCGATGATGTGATTTCGGCCTATCGAAATAACCGTAGTTCTCCTTTTGAAACCCTGACCAACAGAGAAAGAGAAGTTCTTAAACTGGTCGTGGCTGGTCATACCAGTAAGGTCATGGCCGAGATGCTGTGTCTCAGCCCAAGGACAATAGATCATCATCGTTCCAATTTACTGAGGAAATTTGACATGAAAAATAGTGTTGACCTCGTGAATTTTGCAGTTCGTAATGGTTTTGTAATATCCAGCGACTGAACATTAATAGCACTGTTTCCTTTCCCAAAGACAGGTGCTTTCACAATTTTTTTGTAAAAAAGTTCTTTTTTTGCAAAACCGAAGTCTTTTCTATGCGTTTGTTTTCTTTCCCCTAATTCTCATATCTAGGTAAATATACGTAGAGAAAAATGCGTATATTCCACAATTGTTTTTTTGGCCGAGGTGTGGTTTTAAAATGGCAGGATACTGAATTGTGATTCAGTTGAGGGGCCTGCCATCAGCACCTTGATGGGAGGGGAATGGTCAGTATTGGGGAGCTGAAAAAGGGAAAACATGAATAAGGCAGAGCTTGTTGCTTCAGTTGCAAAGTCAGCAAATATCACCAAGCTAAACGCGGAAAAGGTTTTGAATGGAGTACTTGCAAATATGGTGCGAGCCATGAAGGAGGGTGATAAGGTAAGTTTTCTGGGGTTTGGAACGTTTAGTGTTGTTGAGCGTGTTGAGAAAAAAGGTCGTAATCCTCAAACCGGTCAGGATATTATAATTCCTGCTCATAAAACAGTGAAATTTAAGCCTGGAAGGACGCTGTACCGGCAAGTTCAGTAGCTAACGTATTCGGGGATGAGCAAAAAGTAAGGAACGTACAATAAATAACTTGATAGCATAGGAATTTTCATTTTTTACGAAGCTTAAAAAATGAATACCGAACATTAAAGGACGAATATCGAATATCGAACAGGTAAGCGAAGACTCCGAGGAA
>JAYEOK010000159.1:0-2943 GCA_034722915.1 Thermodesulfobacteriota bacterium
CTGATCGGCAAGTTGAAAAAAATTAAGCCCTTGCGTTTTTCCGGGTCGTCCACTGACCTTCACCAGTCCTTTCCTGCCAACAAGGGTATTAATGAGAGATGACTTACCAACATTGGATCTCCCGGCAAAAGCAATTTCAGGCAGTGTTGGAGGTGGCAGTTGAGCAAGTTTATGAACACTCAGCAGAAATTTGATATCTACAAATTTCATATTACCTTACTGAGCTTATATTCGATGATTCCTTCAGCCCCGCCTTTGGTCAGTGTTGGAATCAGATCTCGTACCACATCCTCGGAAACCACAGTTTCCACAGAAAACCAGGCCGCATTGTATAAGTTGGCAACAGTTGGAGCATTGAGACTTGGCAGAATGTCAATGACATTTTTCAACTTCTCTTCCGGAACATTCATCTTCAGACCAACAATCCTGTCGGCTCTCAGAGAACCTTGAAGCATCATGGCAATGTTTTCAATTTTCTCACGTTTCCAGGGATCATTCCACGCATCCTTATTGGCGATAAACTGAGTATTGGATTCCATCAATTCATATATAATTCTAAGACCATGGGCTCTGATTGTGTTTTCTGTTTCTGTGACCTCGACGATTGCATCCACAAGTCCTGAAACAACCTTAGCCTCTGTTGCTCCCCAGGAAAATTCGATATCAACATTGATATTTCTTTCAGCAAAAAAACGTTTGCTTACATTCATAAGCTCTGTGGAAATCCTTTTTCCTTCAAGATCTTCAAGGCATGTAATATCCGAATCACCTTTTACAGCAATAACCCACCGTGTTGGTTTCCTGCTCACTTTGGAATACACAAGTTCAGTGACAAGCACTGCTTCGGACTGATTTTCCATGGTCCAATCCTTGCCGGTAATCCCAGCGTCCAACATGCCGGATTCAACATAGCGGGACATTTCCTGAGGTCGACAAATTGAACAGGCAAGTTCAGGGTCATCAATCTCAGGAAAGTAATTTCTGGACTTTGGCTTGATAAGCCACCCTGCCTTTTCAAAAAGTTCAATGGTTGCCTTTTCAAGGCTTCCCTTTGGCAGGCCGAGTTTTAACTTACTCATATTGTTCTCCAAAATATTTTCGCCCTTTAATGAACGAAGGTGTTTTTTTTATTTCTTACCGTAAACAACGGCAGGATCAAAGACCCTCTCTCCAATCGTCTGCAGACTGTCATTAACAACCCGTCGAAAAAAACAGGAGTGGTAGCCTTTGTGGCAGGCAGCTCCGCCTAATTGTTCAACCTTAAATACAACCGTATCCTGATCACAATCCACTAAAATCTCACGAATAAGCTGAACATGACCGGAAGACTCCCCCTTGAGCCATAATTGCTGTCTCGATCTGCTCCAGAAATGTGCCTTGCCACTGCTTAACGTTTTGTCCCAGGATTCTTGGTTTATATAGGCAAGCATGAGTACATCACCACTTTCTTCATCCTGCACTATGGCTGGGAGTAATCCATCGTTACTTTTAGTAAAATCCAATTGTATCATGATTTCTCTTCCTGGGCAGTTTTCTTTTCCTGACGAGCCTGCTCTCTCTTTCGCTCTTTTTCCATATAGCTGATTATACAGGAAGACCTTATTTGACAGTAATCATCCGGATGTCGGCATTCAGCATCCTCAGACTCCATGGTTTCCTTATATTTATCACATATTAGTTGCATCTCTTGCTCCATCTGCAAATGCAGTTATATACAAATCATCCCTGTAACACTGTAAAACCAGCGCAATGTATGACTGTATCTATCATTTGTCAAGAAACAGCTGACTATCCCGACAAAGAAAACTCGCGGGCAATCAGCGAGAAGATATCCGACTAAACATTGCCAAAGATAAAGTGATGGTTTAGAATGCAGCCTTTAAAGAAAATGAACCAGGAGCGTGTCCGAGAATAGCAATTTTATTCAAAATCGAGGCATTTCAGAAAAATAAGCGCAGGCATATAGTCAATATTCCGATCATTATTTTCATGAAATAACGAAAAATTTGGGCAAAAGGGCATTTGTACCCGTAGGTTGGGTGTTCTCGGACATCCTCCTGGTATGACTACAATCCTCATCCGCAATACAGGGAGCAAAAGTTTTTCACATGAAACAAGTAGAAAAAAAAGATACCGTTACCGTTACTCTCGTTGGAAAATTAGACAATGAGACCGTCTTTGACACCATAGATAAATCAGAACCCTTAATTTTTACAATGGGAGATGAAGGCATCCCCAAGCCCATACAACGTATTCTTCTTGGTATGCAAGTCGGAGAAATGCGAACCGTACACCTTGAGCCTGAAGAAGGTGAATTTGGTATCCGACGAGGTGATCTTCTTCAGGAACTCCCCAAAAGTCAATTTTCAGACAAGATAGAACCTAAAGTAGGACTAATTCTTTCGATGGACATTGACAGTGGTGGCGTTACCCACAAGGTACCTGCCACCATCGTCGAAGTAAAAACCGACAGTATCACAGTCGACTATAATCATCCTCTTGCCGGTCACCCGCTCAACTATGAAGTAACCCTGATGGATATATCCGGGGATTAATACACGACACGCCTCCTATCGAAATCACTCTCCTTCCATTCCACTAGGAGCTTGTCCAAGAATAGGCATTTCTTCTCAAATCGAGGCATTTTGAAAAAATAAGCACAGGTGCCCTGCAAGAAATACCCTTGGGGTGCATATAGTTAATATTCCGAGCATTATTTTTTCAAAATAACGAAGAGTTGAGGAGAAAGGGCACTTGTACCCGTAGTTTGGGTGTTCTCGGACAGACTCCTAGTTTTTCTTCCACTACAGCGTAAAGATAAGGAACGTACAATAAATAACTTGAACAAATTAATGTACCCCAAGGGCATTTCCTCCGGGGCATATTTTTTTCCGTCTTCTGTGTTGCTCGTTGCTCACGTAACCCGTTATGCTCCCGCCTCGC
>JAYEOK010000160.1:0-2932 GCA_034722915.1 Thermodesulfobacteriota bacterium
GCCCTTTTTCCCCAACTCTTCGTTATTTGCAAAATTTTATCCTCGGAATATGAACTATATGCCTGTGGTAAAATTTTAAAAATGTCTCGATTTGAGAAAAAATTGCTATTCTCGGACAGCCTCCTAGGAGGATGAACTTTTTTTTCGAGTCTTTTTTGAAAACTATTCTGTCTCCCGGCGTTTACTGGAAAAAATTCACTGTTTCCATTTTCGTTTCCTTTTTTGCATTTCAGATGCAATATATTACGACAGCAAGGCTTTAGCAGTAAAAAAAATATCTCCACATTTGAGAGGGAACAGGCTAGATACTTATATGGTGTGAATCCAGTGCAAGATGTCAAGCCTGACTCGATTCCACAGTGTCATCTACGCGTACCTTGCCAGCCTTGGACTGGATATCACAGCTGAAGAGGTCACAAACAAAGGGCGAATTGATCTGACAATCAAACTGAATGATAGTAAATATTCGGGTTGAAGGAAAACTAGTGCTACAATCCATCAATTGTAAATGTTTGGATAGCACCCCAGGTTCGCTCAAGCCGGCTTGAGAGCTATATTGGTTCATATGCGAAAAAGCTGGATCGGGCGAAGATGGGGTGCTAGCCGAATATTTACGAATGATACTATCTATATTCTTGAATTTAAAGTCTATGGTTCAGGAAAGGCTTTGCAGCAGGTCATCTTTCATTCATTATTTTGACAACGCGCACATCAAGACAGCTGCGTAAAAACGCGTTCATTGCCTGCTGGTCTCCCGAATCATAAAAATCCAACATAAGACGATTAAACTCCAATTGTCGTTTTGCAGGAAGGTTAATGGCAGGAAACCCGGCATTGAGCAGCATACCATTCATAACAAAGCGCCCCATACGCTTATTAACGTCATAAAAAAATTGCTGCCTGGCCATACTGAGAAAGACAAAAATAGCCTGATCATAAATATCTATTATGCACCGAGTCTCTTCCACCATGTCTTCAAACACAACAGGTAAATCATCAGCATCGGGCGGCATAAATTGTGTACCGGCTATAGTCACTCCACCAGAACGAAATTGTCCCCATTGCAATGCCTCATTTTTTGCGGCCACTGCATGGAGCCCACAGATTTTTTTTATTGAGAGACCAAACTCTCCCCTGTCAAGCCAGCCAAACAGCAAAAGCCACGCCTCTGATTGATTTATCGCAATTTGTTGATCAGAAAGCTTATGCCCTCCAACAGTTACGCCGTCAAGTAGAGTCTGGATTTCCGGCAAGGTAAAATTTATCCCTTCAAGGTTGACCGCATCACAAACCAATTCCGGCAATTGCCGGCGTGCCAGCATTATCGCCTTTTGTTTATTCGGCTTCATATTCCAGTGTTTTTCTTTCACCATATGATCTCAATCCCTGTTTCCAGGTAAATTCACAAATTTTGTTTTTTTATTCTTTCCAGGCGTCCAGTTAAAATTGAATCATCCTGCAACTAGCCAGAGGAATATGTTTACTCATAAAGCAGAATGACTGGATGCGATGACCGTATCGTTCGACGCCTTCCTGTAACAATAGTAACATAATAGTAACATCTTTGTCCGATCCATTGCCGAGAAGAATATATCGCGACCACCATTTCCACGCACATGAAAGCTATAGAGAAGATATTCAATATGTCAAGCCTGACCCTGACTTCAGTATCTTTCCCCTTGACGATGAAGACGAAAGAACACTATACTCCACATTAGTCATACTAAAATGGAGTATATGCCGTAATGGAAGAGCTAAAACGAATATTGTCAATTGATTTACCTGCTCATCAATCAGCGTTTCTCTGGGGCCCCAGAAAAACGGGTAAGACCACGTTGCTGCGCAAGCAATTTCCCAAAAGTATCTTTATTGATTTTCTTAAAACCGACACTTTTTTTGACTACAGCAAATCCCCATCCCTGCTGAGAGAACGGTTACTCTCCCAAAAAGACAAAGCAAGAACCCACCCTGTTATCATCGACGAAATCCAAAAAATCCCTCAGGTGCTTGACGAGGTTCACTGGCTGATCGAAAACAGTGCAATGAGCTTTATCTTATGCGGCTCTTCTGCCAGAAAGCTAAAACGTGGACAGGCTAATCTGCTTGGTGGCCGCGCATGGCGCTTTGAACTCTTCCCGCTGGTCTCCGCAGAAATCGAAAATTTGCATCTGCTGACAGCTCTTAACCGTGGCCTCATCCCTTCCCATTACCAGCAAATCAGTTACAAACGATCACTCAAAGGATACGTTCAGGACTATCTGAAAGAAGAAGTATTTAATGAAGGCTTCACTCGGAACATACCTGCATTCTCACGCTTTTTTGAGGCCATAGGATATTCTCATGGCCAGTTGATAAACTATGCAAATATCGCCAGAGAATGCGGTGTCAGCTCAAAAACCGTGAAAGAATATTACCAAATCCTTGTGGATACCCTGCTCGGAACCTTTGTTCTTCCTTTCAAAAAAAGGCAGGAGAGGCAGGTAATCAGTAAGGCCTCTAAATTCTATCTTTTTGATACAGGAGTCGCCGGAGCAATCTGCAAACAAAATATTGCCGATGAGAAGGGAGAATTGTTCGGAAACGCCTTTGAACATTTTATCTATCTGGAAATGCTGGCTCACCGCTCTTATCACGAGATTGATTATGAAATAAATTTTTGGAGGACAAAATCAGGACTGGAAGTTGATTTTATTTTGGGTAACGGTGATGTCGCAGTGGAAGTAAAAGGGACATCAATGGTGGACAGAAGGGCCCTGCGCCCAATGAAAACATTTATAGACAGATATGCCCCCCGGAAAAGCATAGTTGTCTGTAACGAACGGGAAGAAAGGATCCACAGTGGTATCAGAATTATGCCCTGGCGTCTTTTCCTGCAGGAACTTTGGCGGGATAAAATCATCCGTTGATGTATCAATAAAAGCTCTTCAAAGCC
>JAYEOK010000161.1:0-2930 GCA_034722915.1 Thermodesulfobacteriota bacterium
TGATCTGTGGTTTTACAGCAAGAAGGATCGTTGTGCAGGACTGCCAGAGAGGATCACTGTCTGCAAATCCCTGCACACCGTAGGTGGCAGTCATATAGTCGCGTCGCTCCTGGTTTGGCTCTGCAACAGCGATTGCGGCAGCGTCATAAAGGCCTGAGTCAATGATGCCACGAATCAGAGCTTCACCCATTTGTCCACCACCGATAAATCCGATTGTATTATTCATTGTGATTTCCTTAGATTTTGATAATTTATTAAATTCTACCATGGATCAAATATTCAGTCTACAGACGAAAATACAAACGAAATATCTTCTTTCTATTCAGGATGAAATAAAAAGTTATTCATGATACATTACTGCAATTTCAATATACCAACACCGGTAAACGGTAAGTGAGGCCGGCACTCTTTTCAGTACCCCTCAAGGGGGTACTGAAAAGAGTGACAGGAATTAACGAGTAAGGCATTAAGGAACGGAGCGCAAATAACTTGAACATCTCGCATCTTGTCTTCAGGCCATCTTTGGCCGATCATCAATCACAAAGTCCTCAACGTAGCCCGCTACGCCTGCGGCTTTGTTCAATCAGATCGGTCAAACATGACCTAAATCCAAGCGCGATTTTGTTCAAGTTATTAACGCTCCGTTCCTAACCCGGTTCAACCGGAAATAATTCAGTTCACTGGATAAGTGTCTTATCAGAATATGTTCAAAAAAAACAAGAAAATATTCTGTAAGGCACTAAGGAGAAATAAAAATGCTTAATCAGGATCTGCTGGATATTCTGGCCTGCCCCAAGTGTAAGGAATCAGTTGTACTCAATGAAAAAAAAGATGGACTCATCTGCGAAAAATGCCATTTGCTCTATGAAATTCGAGATGACATCCCGGTGATGCTTGTGGATGAGGCAAAACCTTTAGTGCCTTACTCCTCAAAAGCCATCATAAAAAACAAGAAAACTTGAGAGTATTTTAAAATGAATAAGTTACAAGCACAACCAAGGCACTTATACCCCTCAAGGGGGTACTGAAAAGAGTGCCGGCCTCACTTGCCGTTTACCGGTGTTAGAAGATAAAGAATAGGAGAAATCGTATAATAATTTAACAGTATAGGAATTTTCATTTTTTACGAAGTTTAAAAAATGAATACCGAACATTAAAGGACGAATATCGAATATCGAATAATGAATGTCGAACCGTAGAAGGGGAAAAGCCCTTGATCCGTCATCTTTTATTCCGATCGATATTCGATATTCCTCGGAGTCTGCGCTTACCTGTTCGACATTCGACATTTTCTTTTTAAAACCCGCCCGCAGGGCGATAAATTCATTGTTGAGAGCAAGCAGCATGTTTGAAATTACACTTATCATTATTATCCTGGCCTGTACCTTTGGCCTGCTGATTTTCACTAAACTTCCCCCGGCCGCTGTTTTTCTCGGTGCCCTGACTCTGACCATCACCTTTAAGCTGGCACCTCTAACCGGCTCGCTTAAGGGATTTTCAAATCCAGGCGTGCTCACCATCGGTGCACTGTTCATGATCGCTGCCGGCATGTACTCCACCGGTGCTATCTCCATTTTGAGTGAAAAACTCATTGGCCGTCCTAAATCTGTTTTCATGGCCCAGCTCAAGATTCTGCCCAACATCGCCTTTGGTTCTGCTTTTCTCAATAACACTCCGCTGGTTGCAATGATGATCCCGGTGATCCGCGATCTTTCGCGGAGCTGTGGCCTTGATGCCAAGAAAATTTTTATTCCGTTGAGTTACGCCTCGATCCTCGGTGGTACCTGTACCCTGATCGGTACTGCCACTAATCTGGTGATCAGCGGCATGGTCAACGAAACCATGCTCAAGGGAGGGGATCTGCCGCCCATGCGTGCTCTCTCCATGTTCGATCTTTCCCTGGTAGGTGTACCGATCACCATAGCAGGCCTGGTCTTTCTTATGGTCACCGGCCGCTGGCTCCTGCCACACTCGCCTGAAGCTCTGCAACAGAGTGACGAGCGCAAACGGCGACTCTTTCGGGTCGAATTAGAGGTTAATCCCAATGGGGCTCTTGTTGGGAAAACGCTTGAACAGGCAGGTCTGGCAGCGTTGGGAGGGTTCTTTCTCATATCCTTGCAGCGCAAGAATGATTTGCTCGACGAAGTCAATTCACATACAATTTTGCAAGCTGGCGATGCACTCAGCTTTTCTGCGGATATTGATGGTGCCAAGACCCTGTGGGCTACCATTGGTATGCGGCCACTTTATGCCTCTAAGTCAATGACCAATACCCGCCATCGCCATCATCTCGTCGAAGTGGTGGCGTCGCGACGCAACTCTTTTCTTGGCCAGCGTATTGGCGATCTCGAACATGAAGACCGGGAATTTGAAGTCTGGCTCGTGGGTTTTGCCAGAGGCGAATCAGCCATGAGTTATTCTCTCGAGGATGCTGTCATCCAGGCAGGGGATATTGCTCTGCTCGAGGTCAAGGACACCTTCTTTTATCGCAACCGCAACGAGATCGAATTTTCCACGACTAAACGGCTGCGCGGTGCCCGTATTCAGCGTACGGACAAGGCCATTATGGCCGCCGCTATCACAGTGGCGATGGTGGCTTCAGTATCCATGGGCTGGTTTTCCATGCTTAACGCGGCTCTACTTGCCAGTGGTGCCATGCTGCTGACCGGCTGTATGGACTTGAAGACTGCTGGAGCATCTGTGGATTTTCAAACCCTGGTGGTGGTTGCCTCTGCCATGGGTTTGGAAGCAGCCGTGACAGCCACCGGGTTGTCATCTCTGATTGGAGAATTTCTTGGTGTTCTGGGCGGTGACAATGTTTACGTTGCCCTGAGTGTGGTTTTTCTTGGCTGTATCCTCATGGATGCCATGGTCACTAATGTGGCTTCAGCAGTTTTCATGTTTCCCATCGCTCTCACGATTGCCAAGGG
>JAYEOK010000162.1:0-2922 GCA_034722915.1 Thermodesulfobacteriota bacterium
ATCTATCAGCTGAAAACCACCTTAAAAGAAAAATTCCGTCAGCTACATTCGCCCGTTCAACAGTTCATCGCAGAACATCCCATAGCATTACAGGAGGGATTTCCTCTCTCTTTTCAGGTAAAAATTGTGGAAGAAGGATTTTCAGCAACTTTTTTTGAATATATCAGCCAGGGCGTAAATGGTTCTTTTTGCGGCACGGAACCAGGGCGGCAGAGATTGGCTGAAATCCTCGACAAGACGGACTTTGACAGTGAAGAAAGCACCATCTCTTTTCTGGAAGAAACTCTTGCCAACCTGCTGGAGGACAAGAGAAACGGTCAGGGGGTACCCGTTGCCATTGACAGCCAGTTGAAAAAGAACATCACAGAGGAAGAGCTTCTTAACATGCTTTTTTCTCTGTCCTACCTTAAACCGATTTATAATCTTCAATGGGACGATAAAGGCGTGGAACTGCTCTCTCCGGGTGAGCGTGGGCAGTTATTACTTATTTTTTATCTGCTTATCGACCGGAATTCCATCCCCCTCATAATTGATCAGCCGGAAGAAAATCTTGATAACCAGACTGTTTATAAGGTATTGGTGCCCTGTATCAAAGAAGCCAAGGAGAAAAGGCAGGTTATTCTGGTAACCCATAACCCTAATCTTGCGGTGGTGTGTGATGCTGAACAGATTATCTGTGTGCAGATGGACAAGAAGTATAATAATACAGTTAGTTATACTACCGGAGCTATTGAAAATCCAGCGATTAACCGCAGGATTGTCGAGATTCTTGAAGGTACGGAACCGGCCTTTAATGTGCGCAAATCAAAATATCAGTTTGCCGGGAAACAGGAATAGTCATGAAACTGAATGATAATGAGATACGGGATATAACCAAACACCTTGAGGCTGGAAAATCGTTGCCGGAAAAGTATCGTTTTCTGCTCTTTGAAGACAAGCGGGAGGTGGAGCTGGTCTGGAACGGCAAAACCGGTGAAGTGTGCAATATGGTGCTGCCCTTTCAGGTGATTGAGCAGGTGGATGAGCCACGGGCGGAAAAGGTGATGAAGTTTTATCCCAGTCTTTTTGATTCCCTCACCGGACGGCAGGTTACAGGCTGGAACAATAAGCTGATCTGGGGAGATAACAAACTGATTCTCTCCTCGCTGAAAAATGGGCCGCTCCGGCAGGAGATTGAGGAACAGGGCGGTATCAAGCTGATCTATATTGATCCGCCCTTTGATGTGGGCGCTGATTTTTCCATGGATATTGAGATCGGCGGCGAGACCCTGACCAAGAAACCGGGGGTGCTTGAAGAACTGGCCTACCGGGATACCTGGGGCAAGGGGGCGGATTCCTTTATTGCCATGATCTATGAACGGCTGGTGCTGATGCGGGATTTACTGGCTGAGGATGGTAGTATTTATGTTCATTGTGACTGGCGGGTGAACAGTTATATTCGCTTGGTTCTGGATGAGGTGTTTGGGAAGGATTGCTATATCAATGAGTTGATCTGGAAGAGAACCAGCGCTCATAGTGATCCTGGTCATTATGGTATAAATATTGATTCGATTTTTTATTATTCCAAATCAGAAAAATGGACATGGAACCAACTATATTCTGAACATTCTGAAAAATACAAAAAGAGATTCAGAAATCGTGATCCAGATGGTCGATTATGGACTGATGCTGACCTAACTGCCAAAGGATTGTCAGGTGGTGGTTATACATATGGATACAAAGGAATAACTTCATTATGGAGATGTCCTCTTGAGACAATGAAAAAATTGGATGCTGAAGGGAAATTACATTTTACAATAGCTGGAGGAATTCGCCTCAAAAGATATCTTGAAGACACAAAAGGAGTGCCAGTTCAAACCTTATGGGAGGATATCTTTCCTGTAAATTCTCAAGCTAAAGAGCGCATCGACTACCCAACCCAAAAAACGGAAGCCCTCCTCGAACGAATAATCAAAGCCTCATCCAACGAAAATGACATCATCGCCGATTTCTTCTGCGGTTCCGGCACCACCCTGGCCGTAGCGGAAAAACTAAACCGCAAATGGATCGGCTCAGATCTTGGCAAATTCGCCATCCATACCACTCGCAAACGCCTTATCGGTGTCCAGCGTCAGCTCAAGGAAAAGCAGAAAAACTGGCGGGCCTTTGAGATACTTAATCTGGGCAAATACGAACGCCAGCATTATCTGGGTATTAATCTCTCAGTCCGGGAAGAGGAGCAGCAGAAACAACTGGCGGCCAAGGAGAAAGCCTTTCTGGAACTGATCCTCCACGCCTACCGGGCGGAGGCGGTCAGCCAGTTTACGACCTTTCAGGGCAAAAAGGCGGGTCGACTGGTGGCGGTGGGGCCGATCAACCTGCCGGTGGCCCGGCTCTTTGTGGAAGAGGTGATTCTGGAATGTCGTCAAAAACACATTACCAGGGTCGATATCCTGGGCTTTGAATTTGAAATGGGGCTGTTCCCCAATATCCAGGAAGAGGCCAGGGAAAAGGGCATTGATCTGGCCATGAAATATATCCCTCGTGATGTTTTTGACAAACGGGCGGTGGAAAAAAATCAGGTGGTGTTCCACGATGTCTCTTTTATTGAGGTCAAGCCCCATGTGAGCAAAAATCATATTGCCATGGAGCTGACCGATTTTTCTGTATTCTACTCCCAGGATGCCCAGAATCCGGATGTGGGCTTAAAGAAGAAAAAGAGTAAAATAATCGTTGATAAAGGCCAGGTGGTCAAGGTGAGCAAGGATAAGGACGGTATTATCAGTCGTGAGGTGCTTACCGGGAAATGGACGGATTGGATAGATTACTGGTCGGTTGATTTTGATTTTGAGTCCAAAAAAGAGATTATCCGGGTACAGCAGGAGGAAAACGGAGAGATTGAAGAGGTCTGGACAGGTGACTATATCTTTGAAAATGAGTGGC
>JAYEOK010000163.1:0-2883 GCA_034722915.1 Thermodesulfobacteriota bacterium
ACTGTAATGTACGTTTTCGAAGTGTACATGTCAAGGATGGGGCACCAAATAGCCCTCTCTGGCCACATCTACCTTGTTCCAGATCAGTCTCAGCAAGGTCTGTAATTTCAAGGCGGGCTGGGGTCAGAGTACCAAGAGAAAGTCAACAAAAATAATCAGCTCCTTTTCAGATCGTACTTCCCCGTTACGGCACAAGCCGTTTTTTAAATATATTTGACCGAGCTAACTATTCACATTTTTTGATCTTCAAGGTTCAGGGTAGCCGGTGGCGAACCCTGTCCATTGTGCCCGATTTTGGCAGCCTGGTATGACAAGATCTATCGTATTGCGATGATCAGAGTACCTTAGAGCCATAATTGAAATACGGGCGGACAGGGTTAGGCATTCTGACCCGAGTCATCAATGACATCCATCGTATTTGTGGAGCACTGCAACAGTCTTGACATAGCCATCCTGTCCCCCCAACCTCAAAAGCTGCAAAACATAAATGATCAACTCTGGTTATGTTGCTATTATAACGTCAGTTTTATGCCATATGTCCTTTGCACCATTTTCCGCCACTGTCCAAGTGGATGGGTTGGCTCAAATGCAGCCCTGAGTGCTCCGGCTTTATACCACTTATCACGCCAATATGGCCAACTCGTTAAATAGTAGGCGGCCTTCTCTTCTGGCTTGACACTATTCTTACGGAGTCGGCTGGGAATGTAAACCTGTGACGTTTTCATCAGGCACATTCCAATACGAAGATAACGCCGGGCAATACCAAAGTCTGCATGCTGTCCGGCGGCATCACGGCGTTTATAGTCGGCCATCAGATCCTCTGGACCATGGAGGCCCATGTGGGAAGCCGACTGAACAATATAGTCTTTAAGAATACGATTACAGCGTTTCCCTACCTTGCCGGTATACACCTGTCCTTCCGTACCACCGGTTTGCTTAACCCGCGGGATAATGCCGGCGTAGGAGGTTAAGTTATTCAGTGGCTTCTGCATAGTTGGATTGCCGATTTCGGCAGTCACACCGGCTGCCAAAATTATGCCTGTCCCGCGAATACTTGTTAGAAATGCTCCTTGAGTTTGGCCAAGCCAGACAGCAACTTCTTTTTCCACCTGGGCGACATTTTTCTGCAAACAGCGGTAATGCTTAACGTGCTGAGACAATGACAACTGGAGAGTCTCTATATATTCACCCGGGGAATTAAGGACTTGTGCAGCGTGTTCCTGCAGCCTCGAAGCCGCCTGATCAGGTTTCGGCGTTCCGTTTCTTCTGAGGGATTCAATAAGAGTTTTCCGCTTGCGGCGCTTAATCTGTAACACACTAAAACGATTTCCCATCAACCATAATGAGCTCTTTGAAAATGGAGCTATACCACTCTTGCTTTCGTTAAGAAAACCTGGGAGCAGGCGGTCTACAATCGTATGGATACGATTACGGACTTCTGTGGTCATAACGACAAGTTTTCGTCTATGGCGGACAAGGTTTCGAAGATTACGATACACACCGGACTGAGCTGGACAACAATTTCCCCGCCGATTGAGCAGCACTCTGGCAATACCCATCAAGTCCAGTCGATCTGTACTGGCTTGTAAATTGTCACGTTGTTTCTTCGCATCATGGGCATTTACACCGGCTACCAGCCACCCCTTTGCCCGTAACGTGTCAGCAAAATTCTCCGCATAAGAACCGCCATCTTCTCCACCAAAAAAGACATGCTCTGCCATTATTTTGTGGTAATGACAACAACCGGAAACTTCATCAATCAGATGTTGGACTCCCTCAGGTGTGTTTTGAACCGAAAACGGTTTGCGTAGAATATCACCATGACCGTTACAAAACATTACGACGTGATCCTGTTTCGCATAATCGATCGGCACACACAGTGCTTTTGCAGCATTGCCTGCCTGTTCAAACAATCCAAGCAGGTCTTGACTTTGATGCACATAGATGTTTGTTTTCTTCATGGTGAAGCTCCTTTTCTTTGCAGATGCTTTATTGCAGACTGCTGTAATAATATAATGCCACTTTTAAGATGGCTTAGGAAAGGAGCTTCATTTATTGAGACGATGTTCTTGCTACGCCTGACTATGCTATAAAAATAATGGCGAGAGTGGGCTCACTTCGATACTAATCCGATAAAGACCCCAGCCTCATCGTCAATGCCACCTCTTTACTTTTTTTTAAGACATCTCATTTTCTCTTGTTTTTGGAAAGGTACCAGGTCTTGCAATATAAGAAAGTAATATTTCAAGACTCTGACCCCCAATAAGATTGTATAATCCACGATTCTACCAACTGGAAATTTGAAACTTTCATATAAAGGAGTCATTGAAATGATTGAACAAGAAGCATCTATGAAGAATACAAAAAAAGAAATGCTCAATATAATCCAAAGATTGCAGAATGAAATTGAGAAAAGAGAAAAAACAAAACTTAATGCAGAACAGGTCAGGGAAGAAACAAAAAAAATTAAGACAATAGAAAAAGCGGATAAAACCGCCGCCTCCAATCTCAGTACCGAGTTACATTCTCTTAAAATTTCTATAAATAAAGAACTGACAGCCCTTTCAGATAAAATTGAAGCGGAAGCAGAGAAATATGAAAACCTTAATCAGGCCATTCAGCTGAAGCAGACAGAACTTGGTGAGATATACGGTATTGAAAAAGAAGCCGCAAAACTCGCTGCTATTTTAGAAGCACAAAATCAGACAAAAGAAGACTTTGAAAATGAAATGGCAGGAAAGCGGGAGAGTCAAAAAAATGAATTGACCGCAAAACGCGATCAACTTGAAAATCAGATCGCCGAAACCAAAACTGCCTGGGAAAAGGAGAAAGCCGAATACCTTGAAACATTTTTGGAAAAAAAGAACAATAATGAAAAAGAAC
>JAYEOK010000164.1:0-2876 GCA_034722915.1 Thermodesulfobacteriota bacterium
GTATGGTCCGGCAGGGAATGTAGTTAGTCGGGTAGAGAGAAAAATGTCCCAAGATAAAAAGTTGCAATGCAACATTCGGGATATAATAAATTCTTTATCTTAGGTTGATACACCCAAGATGAGACTTTTGTTCTTCTTTTCTTGTTTTTTATACCCCTCAAGGGGGTACTGAAAAGAGTGACAGCTTTTGAGGAATAAGGCACTAACACCGGTAAACGGTAAGTGAGGCCGGCATAAGTGCCTTGTTGGTATATCCAACTTGCTAACGTTAAACGAACTTTTCATTTTCTTGTTTTTTATGACAGCTTTTGAGGAATAAGGCACTAAAAGGAGAAAGCACCCTTGGAGAGTAACAATGGCTAATTTTAAAAAGAAATTGCAAAGAGAAAGGCAGCGAAGAAAAAAACAACAGCCAACAACAGTTATGGACAGCTGGATAGATAAAGATGGATTGCATTGCTTTGGGGAAGGAACTCCACCATCTGATGAAGATTATGCACAAATGACACAGGATTATCAGAAAAGGATAAGAAATTCTCCAATGTGGGACGAATGGGTTAAAAAGTTCGGGAAAAAGAAAGCCGAAGAAATGCTCAAAGAATGCGTTGCAAAACCAGGTTAACCGATAATGATCCACACCTATAATCTTACTTAAATACTCATATGACTAAAAGTAAAATATTTTTCATTTGGCTGTTTGGAAGTATTCTTTTAATGCTTATGACATCAGTTATTTCTATGCTGGTATGGCATTTCACTTATCATCCGGAACCGAATATACAATGGAAACCAATCGATTCTATTTTCGATATGGCATACCGTGTTCCAGTAGGTTGGTTTTTATCATTCATGACGCCTTTTGGCTGGGCAAATATTCTTTTTCTGGGCATAAGTATTTTTACAAAATGGCCCTACCTGCTGATAGGCTCTGCAATTGCGACTCTATTATCGGGACTATTCTGGCCAACTATTTATGTGACAATGAGAGGGCTTTAGTGCCTTGCTCCTCAAAAGCTGTCATTCTTTTCAGTACCTCCCTTGAGGGGTATAAAAAACAAGAAAATGAAAAGTTCGTTTAACATTAGCAAGTTGGATATACCAACAAGGCACTTATACCGGCCTCACTTACCGTTTACCGGTGTTAAACTTGATGTCGTCGTAAAAAATCCCCTGCTCCGTCATTCCCCTCTTTTTTGATAATGCATTTATTCCTTTAATTTAGCTGAGTATGCGGTAAAATAAAGCAATATCACTATACATTCGAGGCTGAAAACATTCGCTGGAATTTCCTATGGAATTTAAAGACTATTACACGACCCTGGACATTGATCGAAATGCCACCCAGGATGAAGTAAAACGGGCATATCGTAAACTTGCCCGCAAGTATCATCCGGATGTCAACAAGGATGCAGACGCAGAACATCGTTTTAAAGAAGTCGGTGAGGCTTATGAAGTTTTGCAGGATATTGAAAAACGAGCGGCCTACGATAAATTCGGCAAGGACTGGCAGGCTGGACAGGACTTCAAACCACCCCCTGACTGGGATAACGGCTTTGAATTCAATGGCGGTGGCTACACAGAGACAGACGCGTCACAGTTCAGCGATTTTTTTGAATCTCTGTTTGGTGCACGGGGTGGTGCTGAACAGCAGGATCCCTTTGCAGGACAGTACACCCGATACTCCGGCAAAGGACAGAATCTGCATGCCAAGATCGTCATTAGACTTGAAGACAGTTATCAGGGCAGCAAGCAGTCCCTGACCCTGCAACGGCCAGCAGTTGACGAATCCGGACATGTCATAACCCGTCCTCACACTTTACAGGTCTCTATTCCCAAGGGAATTACAGAAGGCCAGCAAATACGACTCGCTGGACAGGGTGCTGAGGGTGTGAATGGTGGTAAAAATGGTGATCTGTTTCTTGAAGTCGCATTTGGCAAGCACCCCTATTTCACACCGGACAAACGCGACATTATGCTCACCCTGCCTATTTCTCCCTGGGAAGCAGCACTGGGTGCAACAATTCCGGTTCCAACCCTGGGCGGCACTGTGGAACTCAAAATCCCACAAAATTCCCAAACCGGCAAAAAAATGCGTCTTAAAGGAAGGGGGCTTTCTTCTGCCAGGGAAAGTGGTGATCAGTATGTCACTCTTGCCATCATGGTTCCCAAACCAGTTACTGACAAAGACACAGAACTCTACCAAAGCATGAAAGAGGCCATGTCTTTCAATCCCCGCAGCCACCTCGGAGTGTGATTATGACAACAGATCTCCAGTGTACAGTTTTTGATGAAAACTGCGAATACAGTCTACGAGAACTTTGCAATGTTTGCGAGGTTCACGCCCAATTTATCCAGGATTTGATTGACGAAGGAATTCTCTCCCCACGAGGTGGGAAGCCACAGGAATGGCGATTTGCCGCCGTTGAAATTAAACGGATACAGATTACCATTCGGTTGCAGGCAGATCTTCGTATCAATCTCCCAGGCACAGCCCTTGCCCTTGATCTTCTTGAGGAGATCGACCAGCTTCGTCGCAGCAAGTCATATTTGGAGCAACTCTATGCGCTGGAAAAAAGAATATAATAATGGCATCCCTCTCATCGACACCCAGCACAAACAACTCTTCCGATTTAGTGAGGAACTCCAGACCGCTATCAGTTCAGGACTAAAACCGGCTACCCTGCAAAAGCTTCTAATTAGTGCCTGAACGAAAAGTCCTATTCAGAGAAAATTCGAATATCTAAATTCTAAATACGAAACAATAAAAGAAAAACTGACAAATTTAAAATGACAAAAACAATCTTCCATCATACTGTTTTGGCAGTTGTTTGTCGTTTTTTATGTTTTTTGTTTTGAATTTCGGAGTCGAAGTTTAT
>JAYEOK010000165.1:0-2864 GCA_034722915.1 Thermodesulfobacteriota bacterium
CACAAAAACGTGATGGATGGCAGCTTGTTGTTATGTCAAGCCAGCAGACGGCCACCTTACTTTTAGTGCGTAAAGATTCTGGCATTGAAAAAATAGAGGATCTTCGAGGCGGTAAAATGGCAGTTGGTAACTGGCGCTCAGTGACGTATCAGATGGCTGAAAAAGCACTTGCCGAAAAAGGCCTTATCCTTAAAAAAGATGTGACGGTTGTGGAAACAGCTACTTTTTCTAATGTGGTTCAATCTGTCTTCCTTAACGAAGTAGAGGTCGGAGCAACACCTACCTTACTCTGGGATAAATGGATTCATGTGGATGAAGAACAACACAAACAGTTACGGGAAATATTTCGGGCAAAGAAACCGACTCCACCTTCATTTCTGGTGATGACTCCTCCTGGAACCAGCCAGGAACTTATTAGCGATTTGCGCAAATCACTCCTTGCCTTTAATGACACCGCAGAAGGAAAAATATTCTTCCAGAAAAGCCAATATGAATCATTTCTTCCACCTGACCAGAAAGCAATGGATGCTATTGATCCCTATATTCATGTATTAACTGAATGGTCAGGATATGAGTGATCATAACATCACCATCCCCTGGTATCGTTCTCTCCGCTTTAAACTGGTGGCAGCTGCTATTACTGTCGAAATAATCATGCTTACGGTGTTGTTGGCCAACAGCTTTCGATTGCTTGAGAATGCCGTTGAATCACAAACTCAGTCACGGCTTGAAGCGCTTTCACCACTGCTGGATGCGTCACTTGCCGGTCGTGTATTCCAGCGTGACCATGCTGAAGTTGCTTCAATCCTGGATCGCCTGACCAGTGCTCAGCTTACCGAGATCGAATATATTGCTGTCTTTGATCAGTTTGGCAAGACTATTGCCTCTTCTGGTGATTTTACAACTTCTGCATTACCAGAGGAAGATCACAGTGTGACCGAAGCACTATCCGATCTCAGGTACGACGTCAAGTTGCCGTTAACCATCATTGGCACAGAAGTTGGTAACGTCTGCTTTGGCCTTTCCCTGGTCTCAATGGTGGCCACTCAGGATATAATATTGCGAGAAGGACTCTTGATCGCAGGAGCTGAGATTCTCCTCAGTCTGGTACTCCTGGCTACGGGTGGATATCTGATTACCCGTCACCTTCATTTGCTGGCTGAAGGATCACGCAATATCGCCAGAGGTGATTACAGTGCACAGATTGTCGTTTCCGGCAGGGACGAGATCGCCATGCTTGCAGATGCCTTTAACACCATGTCTTTGGCCATCGCCAGCAATATTAAAGATCTCCGAACCAGCGAAATGCGTGCTCAGGCGATCTTTAATGCAGTTGGTGAAGCTATTTTTATTCACGATGCGGCCACCGGAGTCATTATTGATGTGAACGAACGTATGTGTAAAATGTATCATTGCAGCCGTGATGAGGCCATTGGTAATGATGTGGCCACTTTTAGTTCAGGTGTTCCCCCATATACCTTCGATGGTGCCCAAGACAAAGTCAGTGCTGCAATGTCCGGTGCCCCGCAAACCTTTGAATGGCAGGCCCAATCTCTAAATGGTAGAATATTCTGGACTGAAGTAAGTCTGCGTCAGGCAACAATAGGTGATGCCAACAGACTGATTGCTGTTGTTCGTGACATCAACGATCGTAAGGAAGAGGAGAAGAAAAGACGAGAACTGGAAAAAGAACTGCATCAAAAACAGCGATTGGAGTCAATAGGTTTAATGGCAGGAGGAGTGGCGCACGACTTGAACAACATTCTCTCCGGTGTTGTTGGATACCCAGAATTATTACTTCAGAATTTACCGGAAGAAAGCCAGCTGAGAAAGCCAATTGAAATTATCATGGAATCTGGACAAAGAGCAGCTACGGTAGTTGCTGATTTACTCACAGTAGCCAGAAGCGCTGCTACGACCAGAGAAACACACAACCTGAATACGTTAACCCAGGAATATCTGAATTCGCCGGAATGCTTGCAACTCAAATTGCATCATCCGTTAGTCGCCTGCAATAAGCAAATAACAGCATCTCAGACAACTATTTCCTGTTCACCTGTTCATGTTAAAAAATGTCTGATGAATCTGCTAACAAATGCCGTAGAAGCTGTTGGGCCTAGTGGAATTGTCACCATATCCACCCGTAACAAGAATGTTGACACTGCAACTGGCAGCGAATTAAAAATCGCAGCAGGTGCGTATGCTGTCGTTAGTGTACAGGACGATGGGGCAGGAATTGCAAAAGAAGATCTTGAGCATATCTTTGAGCCATTTTACACTAAAAAAGTTATGGGAAGAAGTGGTACTGGCCTGGGACTGACCGTAGTCTGGAATACCATGGAGGATCATGACGGAAAAGTGATAGTCGATAGCAATTCGCAAGGCACATGCTTTCAACTGTATTTCCCGGTGGTGGAAGATACAGAGAAGCCATCTGTTGCTGGCAATAATGACCAGGAAGTTATCACCGGTTACGGTGAGCATATTCTGGTTGTGGATGATGAACCGCACTTGCGTGATATTGCCAATCAGATGCTTCAATCTTTAGGCTACAAGGTTGATGTAGTCTCTTCAGGCAAAGAAGCCATTCAATTTGTCAAAGATACGAAAATTGACATGCTTGTACTCGATATGCTGATGGAGCCAGGCATTAATGGTCGCCAAACCTACGAAGAAATACTGAAGCTGAATCCAGATCAACGAGCTATTGTTGCCAGCGGATTTTCTAAAAGTGATGATGTGAAGGCCACGATCAAACTCGGAGCTAATGGATTTATCAAGAAACCATATACAATGAATACGCTTGGCCTGGCAATAAAAGAAGCATTGAGCGTTTAACACACCTACCCAGTTGATATAATAGC
>JAYEOK010000166.1:0-2861 GCA_034722915.1 Thermodesulfobacteriota bacterium
TAAGTGTAATAGTTGACCTTGATGAAAAGATAAGTCAGAACTCAGCTCAGCATCCTCCTTGCAGGATTGTTGGTACCTTAACAAAATATTTTCCAAGGTACAAACCCTCCGACCACTTTGCATATACATTAATAAAAATCAAATCGCAATGAATGACCAATATCATATCATTATCACAAGAAATGAAAGCAAAGCCCGCAGTTTCCTTTTCTCCAAACGTAAACTGCAACTGGCCGGTGTTTTCATCGCCTCTCTCCTTCTTGCCATAAGTATCCTCGGTAAGCAGGTAACACTGCTCAACAGCAAACTGCAGGAAAATAACGTATTAAAAAAGGAACTGGCTTTGCAGGTGCAGGAACTCCAGCAGCTGAGCAGAGAGCAAACAGAGTCGTTCCAACAGGAAAAGGCTGCTCTTCTCAATACTGCGGTCACCGAGCTCGAAGAACGCAGCGGCATGATTGAACGTATTATATGTAATCTTGGGGTGAAGGTGAAAGAGACATCGCAAGCCAACAAAAATTCGGGTGGTCCTTTTATAGCTCCTTTGCTGGACGGACCAAATAACCTCCTCCTGCACTCCGATAATATCCTGGAAATCATCAACTCTCTCCCGTTGGGACGCCCTGTACCAGGCTCGATATCATCCAAATTTGGGCATCGTACAGACCCTGTTAATGGAAAAAAAGCGTTTCATACCGGTGTTGACATATGTGGTCCTAATGGCCAAAAAATTCTAGCAACGGCAGATGGGGTAGTGACCAGATCTTTATTTAATGGCAGCTATGGCCGATACGTAGAGATTGTCCACGGTAACGGATACAGCACCAGATTTGCCCACATGAAAAAACTTCTCGTTAAACGCGGAGACAGAGTCAAACGTGGACAGAAAATTGGGACGGTGGGCAGCAGCGGTCGTTCCACGGGCCCCCATCTTCACTACGAGGTTTGCCTTCACAACAAGCCAATCAACCCGGATAAATTCATGTGGGTCGACAAACTTACCAGGGCCCCTGTCATCCCAAAATCAAAAATAAAAATCAAACACCTGCTGATCGCTAAAAATCAAAGTTCCTCAAAAACCATTCACAAAAACTGACATGGCCATTTTCAGCAAAAAAAACAGCTTTGAGCAGGAAAGTCAAAAAGCTGATAAAGAGGCAATTTCTTCCATCATCGATGCCAGAATGGTAATGAAAGGAGAACTTCTGTTTGAAGGAAAAACCAGAATCGATGGCACTGTTGAAGGAGATATCAAAGGGGAACATCTAATCCTCAGTGAAGTTGGAAAAGTACATGGCAACATCCATGTCTCCACCTTTGTCTGTCATGGCACGCTTGAAGGGAACGTAACAGCCAACCTGGTAACAGCCCGTAAATCCTGTCGGATTCATGGAATGATTGAAAGTAATAATCTCAGCGTGGAGCCTGGTGCCGCACTCAGTGGCGAAATGAAAATCGCAACAAAAGAACTTCACGTGGATGAAAAAAACAGCACCATCCCCAAAAAAGAAGATCGACCTGCCCAAGACTAGGAGCGTGTCCAAGAATGCACTTTTCCACAAACTCTTCGTTATTTCATAAAAATAATGCTCGGAATATTAACTATATGCCTGTGCTTATTTTTCTGAAATGCCTCGATTTTGAACAAAATTGCTATTCTCGGACAAGCTCCTAGAAGAATCACCCATGCAGCCAAGCGACCTGCCAACGCCAGTCAACCGAATATCCTGTCCGGAATGCGGCAATGACGAAGAATTCTACGAAATCGCAGAAAACGCCACTATCACAACTGTCTACACCCAAAACGATGATGGCAGCTTCACACCGGAAGAAGAGAACTCCGAAATTTCAGGTGAAATAAAACTCATCTGCGGCCAGTGCGGGAAAGATCTCTCCATGTTCCATCAACGATTTTCGGAAATGCTCTTTTGACCAGCAAAGCCCGCATCATCAAAAAAAACCATGAACTCCCTGCACTCTTCCAAGAACTTCGCCCGGGAGATATTATCGCCTGCAGACTTCGCCTGAAATACGAAGAAGAACACCTCCTACTCGACCTTGTCGAGCGTGGCGTCCACCTTATTCCATCTGCGACCTCACAGCTCGCCAGTCGTTCCAAAACTTTTCAGGCCCGCCTGCTTGCCCCTTTGATGGTTCCCCTGACTGTTGTTATTTACGATATTCATGGATTGCTGGAAACAGTTTCTCTCTACGGTCATCACGCCATAAAAAAAGTGGTACTCAAGCACGATCGAAAAAATGCAGGCCTTGGTATCCATCTTTTCAGAGACATTGAAGATGTCTACACCCAGGCAGCAAACAATGTCCTGCCCTATCCCTTTGTTCTCCAGCCTTTTATTGCAAACAGTCGTGATGTACGGATAGTTGTTCTTGATGATTATATCGAGGCTTATGAAAGGAACAATCCGGATAATTTTCGTAATAATCTGCACTGCGGCGGTGAAGCTAATACATTTGACCTCAGCAGCGCCCAGCGCAAACTCTGCAATGAGGCCATGAAACGAGGGTCATTTCCCTATGGACACCTGGATCTAATGATCACTGAAAAAAATGAAACATATCTAGCGGAAATCAATTTGCGGGGTGGGATTCGTGGAGCTGCCATCGATCCCGGCAGCTATCAAAAAAAGGTCAAATCCATAGAAGCAAAACTGCTTCAAGAGAAAATTAAATAAAAAAAAACTAACTCTTCAGGTACCAACCTGAAACTTCGACTAAGGAACGTACAATAAATAACTTGAACAAATTAATGTACCCCAAGGGCATTTCCTCCGGGGCATATTTTTTTCCGTCTTCTGTGTTGCTCGTTGCTCACGTAACCCGTTATGCTCCCGCCTCGC
>JAYEOK010000167.1:0-11997 GCA_034722915.1 Thermodesulfobacteriota bacterium
TTTACATTCCCTGGATGAATCTGAGTATTTTATCGGGATTTTTTAGTGGGTGTCATTCTTTTTGTGGTTCGTGCTGACAGTTAGTGCCTTACTCCTGAAAAGCTGTCACTCTTTTCAGTACCCCCTTGAGGGGTATAAAAAACAGGTAAGCGTAGACTCCGAGAAAAGGAAAAGTTCGTTTAACGTGAGCCAGTTGAACATACCAACAAGGTACTTATACCCCTCGAGGGGGTACTGAAATGAGTGCCGGCCTCACTTACCGTTTACCGGTGTTAGATTCTTATCGGAAATAACAGCGGTGAAATACTCTTGTTTTGAATGTATTTTTCTTGGAATGTCAGTGATGCAGAGGCCGAATCGTGAAAAATTTTTGAGAGTACCCATACAAAATCCTGCGTCATCAGAAATATATACTTCTGTACCGCTTGTTTTTGTCCGAACATACTCTCTTTGTTCCATAGCGACTCCGAATAGTATTTATATTGGAGCTGATTGTCCTGTTGAAACATATCCAGCAATCTGATGTATAATTATAGCAAATTCAGGTGAAAGAGTGACTGTCTTTTTAATCATTTGTTTGTTGGTAAATGGGCCTGGTTGAGCTGCAGCGATAAAATTTTACTAGTAGTGATAGTTTTTATTGATTATTGTACTTGTCATATATACCTTATCTGAAAATGGAAAATAAATTGTTTCAGACAAGTATTGTTATAATCTTTTTAATCACTCTCACTGCTATGACTCGTCCTGTTACCGGGATGGGGCAAGAGGATTTCATGGAAAAAAATAACGGACAGGATGAACTACAAGGCAAACAGGCAAATCACCTGATTCAAGAAAAAAGTCCTTATCTGCAACAGCATGTTTATAATCCTGTTGACTGGTATCCGTGGGGAGACGAGGCCCTGGCCAAAGCTGCTAAAGAGGATAAGCCGATTTTTCTTTCCATTGGTTATTCTACCTGTCACTGGTGTCATGTGATGGCCCACGAATCTTTTGAAAACCAGGAAATCGCTGATTTTCTCAATAAATACTTTGTGTCCATAAAAGTAGATCGAGAGGAACGACCCGACATTGATCAGATATATATGTCAGCAACCCAGGCCATGACCGGAAGTGGTGGTTGGCCCATGTCTCTCTTTCTTTTTTCTGACGCTAAACCCTTTTATGCCGGGACCTATTTCCCTCCGCGTGCCGGTTATGGACGGCCTGGTTTTTTGGAAATTCTGCAGGCAATTCACAAGGCATGGGGGGATGATCGAAAAAGACTCAGCCTGTCTGCTGATCAAATAACTGCCCATATCAGAAAAGAAAGTCTGGGTAACAGTAAATCACTTGATTATGCATGGGTGGATAAGGGTTTTACGCAGATAGAAGAGAGCTATGAACCTCAATATGGTGGATTTGGGCAGGCACCCAAGTTTCCTCGTCCAGTAGTTATGGACTTTTTATTTCATTTTTACAAAGCAACGGGCAGGAAAGAAGCACGGGATATGGCACTGTTTACTCTGGAGCAGATGGCTGCGGGTGGGATGTATGATCATATTGGTGGAGGATTTCATCGTTATTCTGTTGACGGCCAGTGGCGTGTGCCCCACTTTGAAAAGATGCTTTATGACCAGAGTCAGTTGGCCTCTGTATATCTTTCTGCATTTCAGCTGACCGGCGGCAGGGGATACAGGAAAACAGCCACAGAGATTCTTGATTATGTGTTACGTGACATGCAGGCTCCAGAGGGTGGTTTTTATTCAGCAGAGGATGCTGATTCAGTGAATCCTTATAACCCGGCAGAGCACAGCGAAGGAGCCTACTTCCTCTGGACTGAGGAAGAGATTGATTCCCTGCTGACAGCTAAAGAGGCTTCTTTTTTTAAAGTGTATTACGGGGTGAAAAAGGATGGAAATGCTCTCCATGATCCACAGAAAGAATTTACAGGACGAAATATACTCTATCAGGCAAAAGATCTTTCAGAAGCAGCAAGGAACGCAGGGATTAGTGAAGAGGAAGGAGAAAGAAATTTACAACAATTCAAGTCTAAACTGCTGACCAGGCGACAAAGCCGAACAGCGCCTCATTTGGATGACAAAATCATCACCGCCTGGAATGGTCTTATGATTTCAGCTCTTGCCAGAGCTGCTATGATTCTTGAAGAGGATCGCTATCTGATTGCAGCTGTTCGAGCCGCTGATTTTATTTTGAACAAGGTAACGGTGAATGGAGACCTGAAACGACGCTGGCGGGAGGGTGAAGCACGATATCCTGCCGGTTTGGATGATTACAGCTTCTTGATTCAGGGCTTGCTGGATCTCTACGCAGCAAGTCATGATTCATCACGTTTGAATAGTGCCATAGAGTTGACTAAACAGCAGATAGCACTGTTCAGCGATGCAAAAGGCGGCTTTTACGATACGCCTGAATCTTCTGATCTATTGGCTAGAATGAAAGCAGCGTATGATGGCGCAGAACCATCTGGAAACTCAGTGGCTGCCATGAACCTGCTGCGTCTTGCCAGTTTGACCGGAAAGAAAGAATGGGGTGAGCGAGCAAAAAAAAGTATCGAGTCCTTTGGAAAAATTCTGGCAAACTATCCGCCAGCCATGCCTTTGATGCTCAGTGCCATGGATTTTCAGATGGACAAGCCAAAACAGATAGTTATTGCAGGAGGACGGAATGACGAAGACACCAGGAATTTACTTCGTGAGGTTCACTCCAGGTACCTGCCTAATACCATACTTTTACTGGCTGATGGTGGAGAAAATCAGTCGTTTTTGCAGGAACGGCTGCCATTTCTAGCCACTGTAGGGAAGACCCACGGTCGTGCCACAGCCTATGTTTGTGAGAATTTCACCTGCAGGTTGCCGGTGAATACAAGAGAGGAGCTGGCAGCAATGCTCGATGAAAAAAGTGCTGATTGAATTGAAGGTACGTATACCCTTCATAGAGCGACTGAACTGAGTGCCGGCTTAGGAACGGAGCGCAAATAACTTGAACATCTCGCATCTTGTCTTCAGGCCATTTTTGGCCGATCATCAATCACAAAGTCCTCAACGTAGCCCGCTACGCCTGCGGCTTTGTTCAATCAGATCGGTCAAACATGACCTAAATCCAAGCGCGATTTTGTTCAAGTTATTAACGCTCCGTTCCTTACCGTTTCGTCACCGGTATCAGATCTTTGTGAAACGGCTGGTAGAAGCTGTACAAATGGGACATTTATGCGGGGCATGGTCTTCCATGATAAATCCGCAGAATGTGCAGACATGATATACGCTGTCTTTGGAAGAAGAGTTGTCCAGACTTTTCTTTAAATTTAAGTGGATATGATGTACTTTTGTCGATTGGAGAAAGATGGACTGCATTGCGCGTTCTCCTGCCTTTTCAGCTGTTTCCTCAGCCTCTTCATAGTCTGTTATGAGACTGGGGATTTCGTTTTCAAAAGCAGTTTTGCAGTTTTGTTCGTTTTTCCCTGTCTGTCCACGTAGCTGAAGCAGAAGGCGAAGGGCTTGGGTCTCCTCTGATATCGCAATGGCACGAAAAAGCTTTGCAAGTGGTTTGTTGTCATCCTGCTCTGCCCGGAGTGCATAGATTTTTGTTCGAGCTGCAGCGCGGGAAACGTTTAGGAAGATTTTTTCTGTGTATTGGCGGGTTCTGGCATCCATTTTTAAGGCACCCCTTTTATTCGATGAAAAAATATGAATTTTAAACACCAGAAAAATTAATTGATATTGTAATAATTTTCAACTTTTACCTTGTCGTTTCAGCCAAAATCCCTGACTCAAGCCCACTCCTGAAAATATAAGTAAACCTGCTAAATACTGGAACAGAGTAAAGGATTCTTTGAAGACCAGCCAGCCGAGGAGCATGGTGAAGAGAGGGATAAGGTTCACATACATTGCAGCCTTGCCGGCATCCAGTATAGAGAGGGCATAATTATAACAACCATAAGCCAGAAGAGTGACAGCCAGGCCAAGATAGATGATCGCTGCAGCTGGTATCAGGAGCAGGGCTTCCGGTATTGGAATCTGGGGGAGCAGCAGCATGGGGCCGAAAAAGAATGTCCCAATCCAGGCCTGCACGGCAGTGAGAAAAAGTGGGGGGTAGCGGCTGGTCAAGCGCTTTATTGCAATGGTGTAAATCGTGGCACAGAGCATGGCCAGAAATTCGTAAAAGTTACCCAGGAGTGGAGCCGGAGCCTGCACACTTGTTTCACCGCCAAGACTTAAAACAATGCCTCCTGCCATGGCCAGGCCTAAACCTGTCAGGTTTTGGATTGAAAATTTTTCGGCAAGAAAAAGGGCGGAAGCCACGGTAACCAGAAGGGGGAGCATGGTGGTAATGACCGAGGCCTGTGAAGCTGAGGTGTTTTTCAGGGCAAGTGCTTCAAAAATGAAGTATAAACAGGGTTCACTGAGTGCCATTAATCCAAGCAGTTTCCAGTCCTGTCTCCGAATACGGATATTACGGAAACGAGGCAGCAGAAAGAGAAAGGCAAGTGAGGCCACCACCATTCTACCGGCGATTACCACCATGGGATGGTAATCGATAAAGGCCAGCTTGAGGGCAATAAAGGAACTTGCCCAGAGAAGCATGGCCATGATCAGGCAGAGAGCCGGAATGAATTGAGAGTTACGATTTTCCACTGAAAAATATATTTTTCCCGAGAGTATCTTTTCTTATATTTGATATTTTTCTCAAAATGATTATTGCTTACACTACCTTTCCCTGCTCCAACATCAAGAGGGGAAGGCATCCTTTTAAATCTTTTACTGAATAAGTCAATAACGATCAGTAAGCTGTATGGCTTGCGCAATTACAATGCAACACAAAAACTGTCTATTTAACGTTATATTTTTTATTTTCTTCTTCCTGCTTCTCTTCTCATTGGGAGTTTTTTCTTCTGTCCAGGCAAAGATTGCTGATACAGGCTATGACGAGACTTTGGAGGCCTTCAGCCGCGTTGTGTCTGAAGATGAGGGTCTTTTTCAAGCCAATAAAGGACTGATTCGAGAACTCACCTACACCAATAAACGCGCCCTGCGTGCCTTTTCTCAGTTAGACACTGTTTCTGCCCCCGAACTTGTTGCAGCACTCAAAAGATTGCACACAGAAAAAATAAGATTTGATAATCTGCTTCTTTTGGAGCAGTTTGTTACTCTACAGGGAGCAGATGTTGACATTTCATGGCAATTTCTTGAAAAGCTTGATGGGCTGGACTATGCCCCCGGGCGTGTCATGACGGCCTTTGTACTGGTAAGCGAGATTACAGCCATGGAGCTTCTAGGTTTTGTTGATCAGGTGAAAACCATGGATGCGTCGGCAGGTTGGGCTTTTAAGGCTTTTCTTGAGCTTCCTGATGTGAAGAGAGAGAGCATTGCACATGTCATTGAAATATTGAAAAAAATGAGTGAAAGGCAGCAATGGACAACAGAACAATGCTGTAAAATTAAAGGCATGAACGCCAGGAATGCATTGCACATGATGGCCCTGATTCCGAATCTTTCAATTACGGATGCCTGGAATGCACAGGGGTTTTTAAAACAGGATGTTGATCCAGAGACTGCTTTTACCTGGCTCAAACACTATTTTAGTGTTGGTCAGCAGCAAAAGGAAGAAAAGTTTTTTTTATCTTCCCCTGCAGAGAAGGCGCTGCTTTTAAAAGGTTTTGCTGAGGTTTCAGATTATCTGACCTGGAAAATTAACGATCTCCATTCAGTAACAAATTTAAGAGGACGCGAAATTTCTGCCGGGACACTTGGTGCAAGTTCGGTGAACTCTCTTGACCGGCTCTGGAAACGTCTGGACTGGCAGGTTCAGGAAAAATATAAAACTTCTTTTTATAATTCTTTGCACAGCGGTAAAAAAAAATCGGCCATTGCGATTTTGCGTAAAGCCACTGCCAAAGCGCGTGTGCAGGCAGCCCATGATATAACCACCGCCAATATTTATATCCTGCTTTCCAAGGGGAGTGAGTTATACGATTCTTCCTTTCGCGATATCCTGGTTCCTGTGCTGAAGGATCGTATTGATATAGGGTTTGGTGTAAATCTCCTTCAATTTCTACTGGAGACTGACCCGGAAAATAATCATGTTTCAGATTTTATTATCAGTCTGGCGCAGCGTGGGAAACTTTCTGTCTTTTTCCCGGTTGATCATAAAGAGCAGGAACAGGTTCTGGATCTGGTCACACAGTCGGCTTTTCAGGATGAAAACAGCCTGATTCTTTTTTCTGCTACTTTTATGAAGCTGCTGGAAACCATCGAGCCACAGACCCGCACGTATCTCATTGGCAAAATGCTTTCTGCCATTTATGAACAAAATACAGTGCTCACCATTCAGCTACGGGTTATTCTTCAGTATTATCTGGAGTATTATTCTGAATTTGTGAGTGAAGTGGATAAGATTCGTATTAAAATGATGATGTATGAATATGGGGCTATCCCTTTGCAGATGTATACAAAACCTGCCTTTATTGAATGGAAGTCTGATGGTCAGCTATCCAGTTTGTCAGTTTTTCATGATGATGATGATGGGAGACAATCCTATCTTTCCAACTGCCATTATTTGAGTCGACAGGGATATAGACCAAGGCTTTCAACATCATTTATTCTTGGTGTTTCATCAGTTGTGTCGACAAAGACAACAGGCTTATTACGTTCTTATACTGCCTCTCCAGGTAAAACAAGACTTGGATTATTCAGGTTGCAGAGGAAAAATCCCCTGGTTTTGGACTGGGTGAAAACGATCAATGGTATTACTGTTTCCCATTCTGTTTTTGTTTTTCAGGGAGAACAAATGCAGAAGGAGCTTTTAAAACAGTTTCTGACCGGTGGACATGAGATGTTTGCCCAGCGTGGTCATAGTTACTGGAGAGCAGAACAGTTGCTGGAACCCATTAGCAAACTTTTGGAAGATGGTGCTGTGACTGCAGATGATTTACAAAGTAAACAGCGTTTTTTGAGCCTTGGCTCGTGCGGTGGGATTCGTGCGTATTCCGATCTTGCCACACTGTTTGGGAATAATGTGGATATCCTGGCTACTGTTGGAACCGGCAAGGCAGTAATTAATAATCCTTATAATCAATTTCTTTTTGAGGCCGTGGCCAAAGCTGATGGGGAGTTAAGCTGGGACAATGTTTCAGAACAATCTTCCCGGATTTTTAAGCAGGGACTGGGGGAAGATTATCTGCAGCCCGGCTCTCTGCCTGCTATTTTGCATAAAATGATGGATCAGAAATTAATCGATAATGGCACTGATTAAACGAACAGACCTGCCTGCCCTTTTCAAGAAAATGGAGAAGGAGGAAGAGAAGAAACACAAAATATTCCTTTTTTTCGGGGAACGCTACCTCTGCCGTGAGGCAGCAGACAGTATGCAGAAGACTCTGCTTGACATGTCTGCTGCCGGTGGTGGAGTGAATGCAATTGATGGCGATACGGAAGACAGCAGCAGGACGCTCGGACAGCTCATGAATTTCAGTCTTTTGCCCGGCCTGCAGATCTTTCGGGTAACTGACTCCAGACTGTTTCATTCAAAAAGTGTGGCTTCTGCTATCTGGTCAAAAGTGGAACAGGCGCGTGCTGCTAAAAAAGAAACAGCGTGTCGTCGGCAACTATTCGCGTTTATTTCACTTGCCGGTTTGAGCCTTGATGATTCTCTGGCGGAAATAAACGCTGCTCAGTGGCAGACACTTTTTGGTTTTGCAAGACCCGCTGGGAATCTGGCCTGGGCTGATGAACTGCTTGCCACTGGCACGCCGCAGAAAAAAAATGCAGGGGCAGGGGATATTGCTGCCCGTTATGTAGAAGCCTTTAAGAAAGGTGTCCCTCCAAATAATATCCTGTTGCTGACGGCTGAGGCTGTTGACAAACGCAAACAGTTATTTACCTTTATAAAAAAGGAAGGTGTTGTTATTGACTGTTCAGTTGTTGCCGGAGTAAGTGCCACAGCCCAGAAGGGACAAAAGGAAGTTCTGGGGGAAATGGTCATGAAAAGCCTTGCCGGATTTCAAAAAAAGATAGCACCCCGGGCTTTGGAACTTCTTTTTGAGCGGGTGGGATTTCATCCCGTGGCCGTGGTCATGGAGTCTGAAAAGCTTGCACTTTCCGTGGGCGATAGAGATCTTATTACTGTGGAAGACCTTGATGCCATGGTGGGCAGAACCCGCGAAGATGCACTGTTTGAACTTACAGATGCCTTTGGCAAACAGCAGGCAGCCCGTACTTTCGTTCTTCTTCATAGACTTCTGGAGCAGGGCATGCATAGTTTGGCAATCCTGGCCACCATGCGCAATTATTTGCGGAAGATGTTGATTTTCAGATCACTGCAGCTTGGCTCTGAACCGTCATGGCAGCCCGGAATGAATGCCGGGCAGTTTCAAAAAGTGTATCTTCCGGCCCTGAAAGAGCGCGGAGAATGGAATGATATGTTGAAAGGGCATCCTTACGCCCTTTTTATGACTTTCAGTAAGGCTCAGGAATTTTCCTGTACTGTTTTGAAAAATTGGCTTGGCCTGCTTCTGCAGGCTGAATATCGTCTTAAAGGTTCTCCTTTACCCCCGGATCTTGTCCTGGAGGAGCTCTTTTTGACAATGCTCAAAGCAAAACGACAGGGAAGTTGAAAAAAAACAAAATTGTCCGTATGATTATTTCAGTAAAAAGAAAAGAATTATGAGTGATAAAAAAGGATCAGTGGCAACCAGGGATCGTTCCGAGGTTCGGGAGCCTTCCCTGTATAAAGTTCTACTGCACAACGATGATTATACTTCCATGGAATTTGTGGTTGCTGTTTTAGAAAGAGTTTTCCGGAAGAACACTTCTGAGGCCAGTAAAATCATGCTCAATGTTCATCAGGAAGGTGTCGGCATTGCCGGGGTTTATACCCGTGAGATATGTGAAACAAAGGTCGCTATTGTCCACGATCTTGCCAGGCAGAGTGAGTATCCTCTGCGTTGTTCCATCGAAAAAGTCTGAATGGTATCATTATGATAAGTAAAGCATTGGAAACAGCCCTGGTAAGGGCTATTAGTGAAGCAAAAAATTATCATCATGAGTATGTCACTGTGGAGCATATGCTTTATGGGCTGCTGCATGATGAACTGACAGATTATATAATTCAGGAATGCGGGGGCTCAACAGAGAACCTGAAACATCGGCTGGAGTCTTTTTTTTCTGGAGAGCTTCCCATTTATCAGTCCGATGCCAGGGGCGAACCAGCGCAGACAGTTGCTTTTAATCGTGTCTTGCAGCGAGCTGTGGCCCATGTACAGAGTTGTGGTAAAAAGGAAGTGGACAGCAGTGATGTGCTGGTTTCCATTTTTTCCGAGGCTGAGTCTCATGCCGTGTTTTTTCTTGGCTCCGAAGGATTAGGCCGCATGTCTGTGGTTGAATTTGTCTCTCATGCCCTGCCCGAAGGTCTGCAGAAAGAGCCCTTTCCAAAGATGCCGGACAACACATCTACCGGTGATAAAAAGGCGGATAAGGACGAGAAGATTCTTCAGGAATTTACTGTTAACTATGCAAAATATGCAGCAGATGGCAAGCTTGATCCTCTCATTGGCCGTAAGAATGAAGTCAACCGGATGATGCAGGTGCTTTGCCGCCGTAAAAAGAATAATCCTCTGCTGGTGGGGGAACCTGGTGTCGGGAAAACTGCCATTGCTGAAGGGCTGGCTCTTCTTATTCATGCAGATACTGAAGCGCGGGATGGTGGAGAAAAAGCACTTGTTCCTGATCTGCTGCAGGATGTGGAGATTTTTTTACTTGATATGGGCAGCATGGTTGCCGGTACCAAGTACCGTGGGGATTTTGAAAAACGGATCAAGGGAGTCATTTCTGCAATTGAACGGAAAGACAATGCAATCCTCTTTATTGATGAAATGCACACCATCGTTGGCGCCGGAGCAACCAGCGGTGGCTCCATGGATGCCTCTAATCTGCTGAAACCTGCCCTTCAGGCTGGAACACTTCGTTGCATTGGTTCCACCACCTATGAGGAATATAAAAATCATATAGAAAAAGATCGTGCTTTGTCTCGCAGGTTTCAGAAAATAGATGTGGAAGAACCCAGCGTGGAAGAAACCAGGCGTATCCTGCAGGGTTTGCAGCCCCGTTATGAGGCACATCATCTGGTCAGTTATTCAAAACCCGCTATTTGCGCCACAGCCGAACTTGCTGACAGGTATATTAATGACCGTTTCCTGCCGGATAAGGCTATTGATATCATGGACGAAGTGGGCTCTGCCTTTCGCATGGCCGGCAAGAAAGGGAAGACCGTCAAAGTGCGGGACATTGAAAATGTGGTATCACGCATGGCACGGGTTCCGGCAAAAAGTGGATCGAGTGCCGAGCTTTCTTCTTTAAAAGAACTTGACGTTTCCATGAAAGAGGTGATCTTCGGTCAGGATACAGCCATTGATGCTGTGGTCACGGCTGTAAAACGATCACGTGCAGGTCTGGGCAACCCGGACAGTCCCACCGGCAGTTTTCTCTTTGCCGGCCCGACAGGTGTTGGGAAAACCGAGGTGGCCAGACAGCTGGCCAGTCAGCTGTCCATCCATTTTGAACGTTTTGACATGAGTGAATACATGGAGAAACATGCCGTGGCTCGGCTCATCGGAGCACCTCCCGGCTATGTTGGCTTTGATCAGGGTGGCTTACTCACCGAAGCCATTCGTAAACATCCCTACTCTGTGCTTTTATTTGATGAGATTGAAAAAGCGCATTCTGATATCTTTTCCATCCTGCTGCAGGTCATGGATCATTCCACACTGACTGACAACTCCGGCAGAAAGGCGGATTTTCGTAATGTGATCATTATCATGACCACTAATGCCGGGGCTCGGGAGATGACCACTGCTCCCATTGGTTTTGTTGCTGAGACAAAGGGACGGGAACAAAAAGCTCTTAAGAATCTTTTTTCACCTGAATTTCGCAATCGGCTGGATGCAAGTATTTCTTTTGCCGAGCTTGAACCAAAGGCGGTTGAAAAAGTAGTTGATAAAATGGTTGCAGAACTGCAGCTTCAGCTTGCTGAACGAAAAGTCAGCATCAACCTCACTGCAGGAGCACGTGGCTGGCTGGCAAAAGAAGGGTATGAGCCTGCATACGGTGCAAGACCTCTGCGCAGACTGATATTAAAGGAGATTGGAGATGTCCTCACCGATGAAATTCTTTTTGGCGAACTTGTTGCCGGAGGCCGCGTGACAGTAGGAATGCGTAACAAGAAGCTGACTTTTAGCTATAAGCAGGAGAAATGATTTTATCCCATGTTTGCGGAGATGGTAACTGGTCTCAGCCAGGGAAAACTTCCTGATGTGAATCTGTTACGTGGAAGATGTCATGCCGCGGTGACCAAGAAACTTGCATTTGTCCGTCTTCCTCCCACTTACTGGGAGTGTGATCCCAAACGTAATCCTGATACCAGTCATTTACTGTGGGCCGTGCTGCTGTTGCACGATCTGGATATGCTCGAAGTTGTTAAGGGGATTATCCTTATGGAACAGGCTGAGAAAGAAGAGCTGTCTTTAGAGGAGTTCATGCAGCAAAGTCTGGAGCGTTTGTTGGCTCTGGCTCCTGATAGTACGTTCCGCATGGAGCTTGAGAAACAAATAGCGGAAAAGAGTCTGTAGGAGAAGTACCTATGGTCACACTGGGCTTTGCTCTACTCCTTGCCGCAGGTTTTTTTGTGGCCAAACTCTGCCAGCGTTTTCACCTGCCTTCGGTCACCGGTTATATTCTTGCCGGTGTGCTCATTGGCCCCAGCGGCTTTAATGTCATTAACAGCCAGTCCATTGGCTCTAATCTTGACCATTTTACCTCCATTGCTCTCATGCTCATTTCCTTTGGTATTGGAGAGCATGTCGAAATTAAAAAGCTGCGTGATCAAATGCGGACTGTGGCCTGGATTGCCGCTTGTGAAGCCATCGGTGCCTTTGTTTTTGTCTTTGCCGCCGTTTTCCTGTGCATTCATTTCACAGGCATTGCAGTGGATGGCTGGCAATTG
>JAYEOK010000168.1:0-75359 GCA_034722915.1 Thermodesulfobacteriota bacterium
AGTTGATTTAATATATTCACAACCGCAGCGTAGCTGGCTACGTGAGGATTGTGAATATATTAAATCGGCTGAAGATATGGTACAGTTACGAATTGGAAAGTCCAAGTTATTTTTTACCGAACCCTTAAGTAGAGTGAGAAAATAATTACCATAACTAATCGGCATCATATTGTATTTCGATCAAACACCGGTGATGAAGGGGTAAGCCGGCACTCATTTCAGTACCCCCTTGAGGGATATAAGTACCTTAACCAAATTATTTTAAGCAATAAAAAAACAAGAAAATAATTTATAAGGTACTAACACCGGTAAACGGTAAGTGAGGCCGGCACTCAGGAATTAACGAGTAAGGCACTAAAAAACAAATCAGCTGTGGCGACCTGTCGGCATCCGTTTTTCCAGATAAGAGACAAAAAAAGAGAGAGTTATAGTAATAACAAGATACATGGCCGCAACAGTGAACCAGAGTTCAAACGTCAGAAAAGTCTCAGAAATCAAGGCCTGAGCCTCCATGGTAAGATCATACACAGCAATGGTGCTTACCAGGGCGGAATCCTTAATCAGAGAAATAGCCTGACTGGCAAGGGGTGGCATGATACGGCGAACCGCCTGCGGAAGCACTATAAACCGATACGCATGTTTATAACTTAAGCCCAGGCTATGTGAGGCCTCCCACTGTCCCTTTTCCACAGAAATAATTCCTGAACGAAAAATCTCCGAGGCATAGGCGCCCTCAAAAAGACTGAGAGACAAAACAGCAGCCCAGAACCGATCCAGCCCCAGAATAGGCCCCATTACAAAGTAGATAAAAAAGAGCTGGATAAGAAGTGGAGTATTGCGGCTCAGCTCCAGATACACCCGGGATACAACCCGGCCAGGCAGAGAAGTTGAAAGACGAAGAAGAGCTGTCAGCAGACCTATGCTAAAAGCAAAAAACAGGCTGATTGCAGATATCTGCATAGTCACGCCCAGTCCCCGTAGAAGAGGACCTGCAACAAATCCCGCCTCATCCCAGACATAAAGATAACGCGGCACCTGATACCATTGCCAATGATAGCCCATGTCCTGCACAGAACGGTTAAAAAACCAGAAAACCAGGACAATGAGAAGGAGAAACTGGCCAATATCGAAAACAGGAGATCGAAGAAAATGGAGCCAGCCTGTTCTTTTTTTGTCGGGGGGTAAGGAGTGCATCAGACAATTATTTCGTTATTATTCAGGCGTTCACACGCAACTGCATAAAAATATTTCATTACAAAAAGAGCCACTCTCAGTATAAATGCAAACTGGTAAAAAAACAGTTCCTCTTTTCAGTTGAGATACAGATGATCATAGACTTTCATACCCACGCCTTTCCGGATGGAGTTGCAGCCAGGGCCATTCCAGTCCTTGAAGATGTCGGCAACATCAAGGCCTATACAGCAGGAACAGTAAACTCCCTTCTAGCCTCCATGGACAGAGCTGGTATTGAACGCAGTGTCATCTGTTCCATTGCCACCAGACCGGAACAGTTTGCATCCATCCTGGAATGGTCGCAAAAAATCAGCTCAGATCGTCTGATCCCCCTGCCCTCAATTCATCCTTCTGATCCTGACTGTGTAGAAAAGGTCTATACTGTTCACCAGAAAGGCTTTAAGGGAATCAAGATGCACCCCTATTATCAGGATTTTTTTATAAACGAAAAACGCTTACTCCCTCTTTACGAGGCGTTGAGCGAAACCGGACTCCTGCTTGTTATCCATTGCGGGTATGATATTGGCTTCCCACGCACCCGTTGTGCAGATCCTGCTCAAATTCTTACACTTCACAAAACCTTTCCAAACTTACGCCTGATTACCACTCACTTTGGTGGCTGGGATGCCTGGAACGAAGTGGAAGAGTTACTCATCGGCAGGGAAATTTTTATGGAAATCTCCTTTGCACTCCAGTATCTTTCCAAGGAGAAGGCAAAGCAAATGCTGACCAGTCATCCTCAAGAGTATCTCCTTTTTGGCAGTGACTCGCCATGGGCTGACCAGGAAAAATACCTTTCCAGACTGGTCGATCTGAAGCTGAACGAGAAACTTCTCACTGCTATCTTGAGTAAAAACGGAATGAAACTCCTATGACAGATATTTCCAACATTGACAAAAGACTTTGTGATTCCTGCGGAAAAGACCTTCCGGATGGAGAACTTTTTTATCATTGCCGCACTGAGATGATTGCCGCCAAGGATGCAACTATCCCCAATCTCAAACATCCGGACAAACTTATTGCTCAGGCTCTATCTGAAATCGCCGGCAAAGACGAGAATGAACTGCTGGATGATATCTATCAGGAACTCATCCTCCAGCTCTGCCCGGACTGCCGAACGAGCCTGCTCAAAATGATTCAATCCATGATGAATAAAGGCTGCCAGGGCTGCTCCAAGTGCAAAACCCAGCCAATCAAAAAACAGGGAAAACTGCTGAAATTTCCTCCTAAAAAGGACAAAAAATAAAAAAAATTTTATTTTCTCCTTAGGGTTCAGTAAAAAACAACTTGGCATTTTCCGGTCGTAAATGTGCTACAAGTTCAGTCGATTTTATATATTCACAACCGCAGCGTAGCTGGCTACGTGAGGATTGTGAATATATAAAATCGGCTGAAGATGTGGTGCAGTTACGAATTGGAAAGCCCAAGTTATTTTTTACCGAGCCCTTATCTCCCAGCACTGATGAACTTTTGTGTTACGGGCAAAGTCCTGCGGAATAGATGCGCGGCTGATATCCCGGATAGAAAAACGTTCCGCAATTGCTTTATCCATTTTAAAGCGTCTGAAATTTGTTGAAAAAACCAGCAAGCCATCCGGAGCCAGTCTTTTCATGGCAAGCTCCAGCAGGTACTGATGATCACGCTGCACATCAAAAACCCGCCTTTCTTTTTTGGTGTTGGAAAATGTCGGAGGGTCCACAAAAATAAGATCATATTCAGCCCTTGACTCCTGCAGCCATTTCATGCAATCCGCCTGAATCATTTCATGGGCAAGTCCTCCAAAGCCGTTCAGAGCAAGGTTCATCCGAGCCCAATTCAGGTAATTAAATGAAAGATCAACTGTGGTGGTGGATGCTGCCCCACCCACAGCCGCATGAATTGTCGCTGCACCGGTGTAGGCAAAGAGGTTTAAAAAACGCCCGCCGGCTGCCTCTTTCCCGATCCTTGAACGGATATTGCGATGATCAAGAAAGATCCCGGTATCCAGATAATCGGTAAAATTCACCAGAAAAAAACACTCTCCCTCCCGCACCACATGCATTTTTTTCCGGCTTCCCTGTTTCTGATACTGGGCCTTGCCCTTCTGTTTTCTCCTGGTCTTCAGAAAAACCCTGTCCCGGCGCACTCCAAAAAGATGTCGAACCTGATGCAGGCTTTGTTGAAAACGAGTTTGCGCTGCTTTTTCATCAACAGTTGATGGCGCTGCATATTCCTGAACATGAATCCATTTTTCATAGAGATCCACAGAAACATTATATTCGGGAAGATCTCTGTCATATACCCGAAAACAACGAATCCCTTCACGTCTGGCCCACTTGAGCAGTTTTTTAGAATTTTTCCGCAGTCGATTACCAAATTCTATTCCTTCTTCAGGCCCTCGCTCCGGGGCTAATTGCCACTGAAACTCCTGCTCCTCTTCACTCTGTACCTGCCCGCAGAAAAGGCGACAATTGATGGGACCATTATATAAACGGTGACTGGCCTCCCACTTCATGCCCATACGATCGCCAAAGTCAGGGTTGGAAGTGAAAATACCCAGATGCCAGCCAGTCAACTCCTGTCTGCAGATTCGCCCGAGCGCCCGATGAAGCTGTTCTGCCTCATCCTTTTCAGCAAGTCGCTCACCATAAGGGGGATTGATCACCAGCAACCCCTTGGCAGCCGGCCGACGCAAATGGGCAAGCTGCCCCTGTTTCACCACAATCCGATCATCAAGGCCCGCATACTCAATATTGTTTCTGGCAAGAGCCACCGCACGAGGGTCAGCATCATAGCCAAGAATGAGCGGCCACTCTTTCTCTATACCAGCTTCTTCCCTTTTAACAGCCTCGTCCACAAGTTGCTCCCAGAGCGCAGAATCATGGCTCTTCCAGCCACTGAAACCAAAATAACTGCGGGACAGTCCTGGAGCCACATCACCATAAATCAGAGCCCCTTCAATGAGCAGGGTTCCGGAGCCACACATGGGATCAAGAAGCACGCCCGCCTCTGCTGTTTCCGTCTGCCAGCCTGCCAGAGTAACAATCGCTGCTGCAAGGCTTTCCTTAAGCGGGGCAACACCACCACCCTCTGTCCGGTATCCGCGCCGATGCAGACTCTCACCGGAAAGATCTATAGAAACCGTGGCCTGATCCTTGTGAATATAGAGCTTGATTCTTACCCCCGGACGCGCAACATCAACTCCGGGACGATCTCCATATTTTTCACGAAACTGATCCACCAAGGCATCTTTTACCCGAAGAGCTGCGAAACGACTGTGGTTAATGGCTGAATGACTGAGACTGCAATCCACAGCAAAAGTAGTCTTCAATGTCATATGCTCAGTCCAGTCAATTTTCAACACTTCCTGATAAAGGGCATCCTCGTCAGGAGCCGGAAACTCAGCAATGGAAAGAAAAACGCGTGAGGCATAACGTGACCAGAGACAGGTTCGATAAGCAGTCTCCAGGTCCCCCTGCCAGGTAACCAAGCCCTTGGCACTCTCGATCTCCCGGCCACCAAAATTGATAATTTCCTGGCTTACCAGCTGTTCCAGGCCGGCTGCGCAACTGGCTGTGAGGCTGTAGATTGTTTTTTTCATATTTCTTTAAATGAGCCTCTATCGAAAGGTATTTAATAATTGTCCAGAATCAGCTACACAAGCTCAAATTCTTTTTTATGCTCATGTGATTTTAACATAAAATAACGTACTGGTACAGCCATACGACTGATTAAAAGAGACGCTACCTCATCAAACATAAGTGAAATTGCAAGCCCCTGAAAGATTGGATCGGCAAGGATCAGTGAAGCACCCGCCACGGCAAGGGGTTACCCTGTTATGAGACAAACGCTAATAAAAAACACATTTATATTCAGCGGCAGCAGGAAATCCCCTCCAACTAACGGGAAAAGTGAAAATTTCTTGACGTCTCTTGTTTTGCGACTACAATATAATCTAACCCCGGTAAAAGGGAAGTAGGCAGGGATAAGTGACTTAAACAAAATGTTTTCTATCAAAAAAACAGGTAAGCACCCTAAAGAACCAGGGTACTCTTTTTAGTGCCTTACAGAATATTTTCTTATTTTTTTTGAACATATTCTGATAAGGCACTTATCCAGTGAACTGAATTGTTTCCGGTTGAACCGGGTTAGTACCCCCTTGAGGGGTATAAACTGCAACTCCTGGAAACCAATTTGTAAGGTACTAATACCGGTAAACGGTAAGTGAGGCCGGCATAAGTGCCTTGGTTGTACCAAGTAACTTATTCATTTTAAAATACTCTCAAGTTTTCTCGGAGTCTACGCTTACCTGTTTTTTTATTACAGCTTTTCAGGAGTAAGGCACTAATGGAGACACATACTATTTTTAAAATCCCCCACCCCACATTTTCAAAAAATGAGGTTTCAAAATGAATCCAATGATCAAATCAGTATGTATTACCACTGCTCTTCTCTCTTCCCTTGTTCTGCTCAGCTCAGGCTGCAGCAAGAAATCTGTTATTCCCCCGGCAGGGTCACCGGCTTACGAATCTGACCTGAACGTGAACGGTGGAACCAATATCAACTATCCTTCAGCTGACAGTTCCTATTCTGAAAGCGGGCTGGCCGGAGAAGAATCCATGGATTCCACTGGTGACCAGGGAATTGGCAACCTCTCCATCAACAGTGGTGCAGACCCGCAGTCTGAAGAATATCAACGCACCTATGGCCGTTCTTCCATGGTCTTCACCCCAATTTACTTTGATTTTGACCAGGCTGCGATCAATCCTGAAATGGCTCCGATCCTTGCCGCAAATGCTGACTACATGAAAGAAAACCTCGGTACGGCAATCGTCATTGAAGGAAATTGTGATGAGCGGGGAACCAGCGAATACAACTTAGCACTAGGTGAACGACGTGCCATCAACGCCAAGGAATATTTGGTGAACCTTGGTATCAGCCCGACACGGATTCGTACTGTCAGTTACGGTGAGGAACGTCCCCTTTTTACAGACCAGAATGAACTGGACTGGTCTCAGAACAGAAGGGCTGATTTTATCGTTGAATAGCCTGTCTGTTACACATTCAAACAAAAAAAGGGGCTTGGAAGATTTCTTCCACGTCCCTTTTTTTGCTGATTACGTATCGTAAAATACCAACTTTCGTTTCCTTCCCAACTAAATTGTGATACCTGTCCTAATGGAATCGTGAACGAATATTTTCGTTGAAGAGCCGAGTCTGGGAGCCTGTCCGGGAATGCCCTTTCTCCCCAACTCTTCGTTATTTGAAAAAATAATGCTCAGAATATTAAGTATATGCCTGCGCTTATTTCTTCTCAAATCACTGTACCGTCCCCATTGCATGTCTGATGTTATACGGATCCTTTCTCTATACTGTCAAAACCAAAGTGTTAACAAAATCACGTTTGATTGGGATCAAAAGTGCACGAGGGAGCGGGAAAACTACTTTATTACTTCAGTATGCCTTATCTTCGGTATGAATTATTGATATTGGTTTAAAGGCTCAATTCCTTACGACGAACTTCACTTTGTATACACAATTATGTTGCAGCTTCAATTGCGTTCAGCATAGCCCGCGTCACCCCGTCAATGCTCAGTACACCAGTGTCAACAACCTGAGCATCCTCTGCCTTGCACAGAGGTGCTATGGAACGAGTCTGGTCATCATGATCACGCTTAATGATCATGGCTAAAAGATCTTCCTCATTCACCTTTTTTCCCTGGCCACGAAGCTGCTTGGCCCGCCTTTGCATCCGTACTTCCGGAGCAGCTTCAAGGTAAAACTTCCAGGTAGCATGAGGGAAAACAACGGTTCCTGTGTCTCGCCCTTCGGCCACAATCTTTCCAGCGCTACCGATCTCCTGCTGCATTTGAGTGAGTTTTTCACGAACAGCAGGCAATGCAGATACAGCAGATGCAAGCATGGCCATTTCAGGACTGCGAATATCCTGACTCACATCTCGACCATCGAGCACCACTCCCACATCTTCACGCTCTTCTGTTGCTGGTGTCAGCTTCAGGGAAATTGTTGCTAAACACTCACGGACAGCAGTATCGTTGTCCAGCTCAATTCCAGCTTCCTTAAGCTTTAGCCCCACAGCCCTGTACATGGCACCGGTGTCAAGGTAGGTGAAAGACAGAGCCGCAGCTACCCTGCGACTGATGGTTGATTTCCCCACGCCTGAAGGGCCATCAATGGTGACAATCTGCTGCGAATGTTTAGGAGACATAACCAAGTTCACGAAGACAGATGCCCAGTGTACGAATAAAACGATAATTTTCCTCGCTTGTACCAACAGTCACCCGGATAACATTGGTGTAGCCGTAGGCCTTCATTGATCGTATGATCACTCCTTGATGCAGCATCGATTCGTAAAGTACAGTCGCATCACCTTTTACATCAATAAGGAAAAAATTTGTCTGCGACGAATAACTGGTGCAGCCCAGTTTTTCCACTTCTTTTTGCAGCCAGGCCATGCCCTCTCTGGTTTTCTGCAGGGTTGCCTGGTAAAATTCAGTATCATTCAATGCTGCAATGGCGGCCACCTGCGCAAGTTGATTCACATTAAACGGCTGCCTTACCCGATGGAGATAAGCGGCAACCTCAGCACTCATCAAGCCATAGCCCACACGAATCCCGGCAAGGCCATAAGCTTTTGAAAAGGTACGCAGGGCCACAACCCCGCAACGGCCTTTTGAATTCTGAATGAGAGAATACACATCCACCTGTACCTCAGGATCCATGAAATCAACATAAGCCTCATCCAGCACCACAATGACCGACTCCGGCACAGTGCTGAGAAAGGTGTACAGCTCCCCGGGGTTAATGGCTGTTGCTGTCGGATTATTCGGATTATCCAGGAAAATTAAGCGAGTGCGGTCACTAATATTTTCAAGAATAGCCTTAAGATCGTGATGCATTTCTTTCAGAGGAAGGATCTTATTGACTCCGCCGCGAACCTGAACCACCTTCTGGTACATAAGAAAAGACGGATGACTGGTGATTACTTCATCCCCTTTTTCCACATAGGCCTTAACCAGAAATTCAATAATATCATCGGATCCATTACCAACGACCACTTCTTCAGGGGAAAATCCCATCTTATCGGCAATGGCCTGCACCAGGTAATAATTAGATCCATCCGGGTATCGGTGCAGCGTGGTTAAGGCTTCGCTGATGGCTTGAATGGCTTTGGGTGAAGATCCCCAGGCATTTTCATTGGAGGCCAGCTTAATGGAGTCTTTTACCCCATATTCCCGCTCCAGCTCCTCTATGGGCTTTCCCGGTGGATAGGGAATAATCGACTTTATATTTTCAGGAACCTGTATTTTCACTGTATGATCCTTAACTTAAGGAGATATCCGGGCATTTATTAGCAAGTTTCGTCCCCAATTCCAGGTTATATGCTGCCCGAAAAAGAGTGTCTTCGCGAAAATGAGGCCCCTGCAGTTGAATACCAATGGGGAGCCCATCGCTGCTAAAACCTCCTGGTACAGATATTCCCGGGATACCTGCAAGGTTCGAGGAAATGGTTAAAATATCGGAAAGGTAAAGAGCCAGGGGATCATCAGCGTAAACTCCCAGTTTCCATGCAGGGGTAGGTGTTACCGGCGAAATGAGCAGATCGCAGGATTCATAGGCCTTTTGGAAGTCCTCAAGAATGAGAGTACGAACCTGGGAGGCCTTTTTATAATAGGCATCATAATAGCCAGAGGACAGCGCATAGGTACCGATAAGGATACGACGCTTCACTTCATCACCAAAACCATGAGATCGGGTTTCCCGATACATATCAATGAGTGACTCTGCATCTTGATTGCGATATCCGTACACTACCCCATCATAACGGGCCAGATTGGAACTGGCTTCTGCTGAGGCAATCAGATAATAAACAGCCACGCAATACTCAGTATGCGGTAAAGAAACATCCACGATCTCAGCCCCTGCATCTTTCAGGATCTGTATTCCATTTTTCACCACTCCGGCCACTTCCGAATCCAGCCCTTCTGCAAAATACTCACTTGGAATTCCAATCGTGAGTCCCTTCATTCCTTTCGTAAGAGATGCCGTAAAATCAGCGAGTTCCTGTTTTACAGAGGTGGAATCGCGCTTATCGTAACCAGCAATACCATTCATCATCATAGCAGAATCCGTGACATCTCTGGTCAACGGGCCTATCTGATCAAGAGATGAGGCAAAGGCAACCAGACCATAACGGGAAACGCGACCATAGGTAGGTTTTATTCCAACCACACCGCAAAGTGATGCGGGTTGCCTGATTGAACCGCCCGTATCCGAGCCGAGTGAACCAAGGCATTCCATGCCGGCCACCGATGTTGCCGATCCTCCGGATGAACCCCCTGCAACATAGCCACTTTTCCAGGGATTTTCAGGGACACCAAAGGCACAATTTTCAGAAGTGGATCCCATGGCAAATTCATCCATGGCAACTTTTCCGACAATAACCGCGCCTTGATTCTTCAACTTTTCCACAACTGTTGCGTCGTAGGGAGGAACAAAATTCTCCAGTATTTTTGAACCGCAGGTGGTGGTCACCCCGTTTGTGCAGAGGAGATCTTTCATGGAAAGAGGGATACCACAGAGCGGTTCTACCGTGCCGGCAGCAATCTGTTTGTCTGCCGCATCAGCCTGCTTCAAAGCCTCTTCTTCAGTAACAAGAAGAAAGGAATGGATATCTTCATCCACATCTTTGATACGAGCCAGACAGCTCTCTGTCAGTTCACGGGATGAAATCTTCCCACCATCAAGTTCTGCTCGTGCCTGACCAATTGTCAGTTCATATGGGTTCATTACAATAAAGCCTCAAAATAAAAAAAGAACCATAAAGGCTCAAAAATGTTTTTCTACACAACAGATAATCACCTGTTGTCAAATAATTTTTGGTACTATAAATGCTTCACCATTTACCCTGGGTCCGTTGGCTAAAGCCTCATCTCTTGGTAGAGAGTCCTGTACTTCATCTTCCCGAAAGGCATTATTGATGGAAAAAGCATGGGTGGTGGGAGCGACCTTCGCGGTATCCAGTTCATCGAGTTTAGCCACATAAGAAAGGATGGTATCGAGTTGTCCGGTCATCCTGGCCAGTTCTTCGTCGCTCAAATTCAATTTGGCGAGGTCTGCAACATGTTCAACTTCTTCACGTGTAATTTTCATTTATTGATATATTTAAGCGTTGGTTTGTATTTTGTTAATTATCCGATTCAAGGCTAAAACCCTCGTCGCTATATTCACGGGAAAAAGCATCTCCGGTGGAGGTAAAATCAACGATGGCCTTACTGAATACCATAACACACTGTTCATCAAACTGACTTCCCGCGCACCTGTTGAGCTCTGTCACAGCGTCTTCCATGTTCATATTCCGTCGATAATTTCGTTTGGAAGTCATGGCGTCATAGCTATCAACAACCATCAAGATCTTGGTCAACAGGTCAAGGTCATTGCCCTCCAGTCCGTCAGGGTATCCTTTTCCGTCCACTCGTTCGTGATGGTGACGAATGATAAATTGCTCCCTGTTCATAAATCCAAGAGGTTTAATAATGTTTGCTCCAATACCAGGATGTTTTCTAATAAGAACCCACTCCTCGTCGGTAAGTTTTCCGGGTTTCTGAATACAGGAAAGATCGATCACCAGCTTACCGATATCATGAAACTGGGCTGCACGACGCAAAACAACCAAATCAGATTCCGAAATAGCCATGGCAAGACCAAGAAGAACCGCATATTCGGTCACCCGTATGGTATGTCCAGCCGTATAAAAATCTTTTTCCTCCATGGCATTCTGGAGGCTGGTCATCAGCTGAACAGTAGCATTCTCCAGGCTATGGCTATAGGTAAGCAGGAGCTTGTTAGTCTCTTCCAGTTCTGTAGCTTTTGCCCGAACGTCATCCTCCAACTCCCGCTTATAGTGCCGCTCCCGACGGATAAACATTCGTTTCTCAATGGCACGACGGATTTTCACATTGAAAATATCCAGATCTTCAATGGGCTTGGTCAAAAAATCATAGGCCCCAAGATTAATGGCCTTGACCGCATAATCCATGGAACCGGCTCCGGTGAGGAAGATGACAGGAATTTCATATTCCAGCTCATTCAACAGGCGGATGGTTTCAAACCCATCCATACCAGGCATATTAATATCGAGAATGATCACATCGTAGGAATCATCCACAATCTCTGCTACATACTTTCCATCATTGACCGAAGTGACGGTATGGCCAAACATTTCCAGAATTTTCGACACAGTAGTGCGTACCATGTTATCATCATCAGCGACCAGAATTTTTGCCTGTATTCCTTCCAAACCTTTTATCCCCGAAAAAATCGAATGGTCAAGTAATTAACCAGATACGAGAAAGCTTCAAGACACTCTCAAGTTGCGAAAACATTTACTCCTGAGAATTTTACCGTTTCCAAAATCTTTTTGCAACATTCCTTGCCTGATCAATTGCAGGATGTACAGATTTTGCCTTGATCAGCTCAGCCGCACGCCTCTCATCAAGATTTGTTGAATAGCCAGTATCCAGTGCTGCCCCATAAAGTTCAGACAACACAGCCATAGCTCCGTCACGCTGGCCAGCCAGATCATAACCACCTTCGAGTGTAATCAGAAGCTTTCCTCCGCACATTTCTTCGGCCAGTTCAACCATACATCTTGTCAAATAGGCAAAACCATCTGCTGTCACTTCCATGGCACCTAAAGGATCACCCTTGTAGATATCAAAGCCGCATGAAACAAGAATCAACTCCGGTTGATACTGCCTCCCCACCGGTACAACGATATCATTAAAAATCGTCGCATAATCAACATCTCCCTGGTACCCGGGAAGGGGAATATTTACCGTATACCCCTCGCCTTTACCCTTTCCTGTTTCACTCACATCACCAGTGCCGGGATAATAGGGAAATTGATGGGTGGAGACATATAACACCTTGTCTGAATCATAAAAAGAATGCTGAGTACCATTGCCATGATGGAGATCCCAGTCCACGATCATCACCCTCTTCAAACCGCAATGAGTTATTGCGTAATGGGCTGCCACCGCAACATTGTTAAAGAGACAAAAGCCCATTGATCGATCAGTCTCAGCATGGTGACCGGGAGGACGAACAAATGCGAAACCATTGTCTATTTCTCCTGCAAGAAGAAGATCCACCCCTTTTATGAGAGCTCCAACCGCAAGCGTTGCAGCAGCATAAGAATCAGGTGATGTTTTAGTATCCGGATCAAGGGCATCAAAAATTTTGCCGGCTGTTTCTGCTACCCGGTTCATGAGATCAGAGCTATGATTCAACCCGATAATTTTGTGAGGAGCAGGAACAAACCCAGGATACAGAAAACAGTCCTTCACCTCTTTTTTATCAAGCACTTCATTGATCACCTTCAGACGCTGCGGTGATTCCGGATGATCAAACCCGGGATCATGATCCATAAAAAGAGGATCTCTGAATATTGCTGTCTTACGCATAGTGTTCCTCAAAGTCTATAACGATTTCCAACTACAATACGTTCTTCAGTCACAATAAAATCCAAAAACTCGTCATGATCCTGCAAAGGCGCATGTTCTACCATCTGCATCTCGTAGGCAAGCCCCACCCGCAGAGCCTGGGGGGCTTTTGCCGAAACAAATCGATCATAATAACCACCTCCGTAGCCCATTCTCCCTCCCCGTTCATCAAAAACCGATCCAGGAAGAAAAATAATATCAATTATATCAGGAGAAACCATCTGTTTTTCTCTTATTGCGACAATCGGCTCCAGGATGGAAGAGTAGCCTGGTGCCAACTCACTGACCGGGTCGGTGATCGAAACAGCAAGCAGATCTTTTTCTTTGACAAGGGTAACAGGAACAGTCACTGTTTTCCCACATTCCAGCATATATTTAATTAAAGGTGTGGTCGCCACCTCAGAACGAAAATCAACATAGGTAAAAACGGTTGCAGCAGACTGAAATTGCGTCATTTTGATGATGCTTTTCATAATCAAACTGCTGTACTCTTTTTGCTCAGCCTTACTTAATGAATCGCGATCAGTAAGAATATTGTTTCGCAGTTTTGCGGAGTTCATAATCATGTTTTATAGAACAAAATGCTAAGCCCGGTGATGAACGGGAAGGCCGGGACTTTTTTTTATTACGCCCTCAGAGTCTAACCCGGTTCAACCGGAAACAATTCAGTTCACTGGATAAGTGCCTTATCAGAATATGTTCAAAAAAAACAGGTAAGCGTAGACTCCGAGAAAATATTCTGTAAGGCACTAACGCTCACCAGTGGGTGTTATTACCTTCACCAGATTCTTTTTAAGAATACACGAAAAAAATTTATAAGATACTCAATATCGAATAAGAAATTGTAAAATTTATGATTTGCGCGCCCAACATATGAAGCTTTTTGTTTGACCATCAAAAAAAAATCGCAGTTCCCACCAAAAGGTGGAAACTGCGATTTTATCATAATTCTCTACCCAAAAACAAAGAAATTGACAGCCCCTGAAATCACATGGGTACAATCAATTTATTTGTATCTTCATTCCAGGTTACAATCAGATACCAGACCATCATGATAAAAGCAATCAAGAGAAGGGTTGGGCCATATCCCATGACATCAGGGAGATAAACATACGATCCGAGCATACCCTCTTTTTCCAGGTGGATCTCATCCGGGCCATAATTCTGGAACCATTTGGTCATCAGTGAGTTGGAAAGAGCAAAGAAAGGTACAACCATGATCAGTTTTATCTGGCCTTCGCCTACACGCCACAAAGTACCGGAACCACAACCACCGGCAAGCATGGCACCAAGACCAAAAATAAAACCACCAACCACACCACCCCAACCAAAAGTGCCACGCACATAGTTGATAGGATGGAGAACAGGATCGCCACCATGGGCAATAGGTACACTGTATTTTAATACTGCACCACCGATGGCAAGCAGCAGAATGGACAGGGCAACAGATTTTGCAAGAGTACAGTCACCGGTCATATGAGGCTCACGAAAACCCTGAACCATACACCAGCGTCCACGCTGCATGGTGTAACCAAGTGCTGCGGCAATCATAAGAATTCCAGAGAGCGATGCGATATAGTCGCTGTCTTCATTTCCTGCATAGACGTAAGCTCCCCCGATAAGAACAACAAGGGCACCTATTGCGAGAAGATTTTGAACTCCATTGGAAATATTAATAGTTCCGGAACCGCCGTCACCCCATGAAATGTATTCCATCTCCATGTACAGCAATTTCAAACCAAGAAGAACACCGATAACAAGTCCAAACCACATGGTAAAACCGTTTGCAGCAAGGTTTCCAATGGCGTTATACATTCCACCGACATTACAGCCACCGGCAAAGGTAGAACCAACACCCATTAAAATACCTGCAAGTACAGCTTTGACCATTTCGCGGTGCGGGGGAATCCGAAAAGCAAAATCTTTTCCAAGACAGGCGGAAATAAAAGCACCTGCAACAAAGCCAATACCAATTACAGAACCTGAACTGGTAAAAATACCTTTAGGTGCCTCATCATAAAGGCCTAAAAGTCCGTTTTCAGCTCCTATAACGGTATTCAGTCCGTAAATAACCCAGTCACCCCAGTTTCTGATAGCACCAACCGCCCCCCAGGGACGCCACCAGGCCATAATCAGCAGAGAGAGAAAAGCAACAATGGCACCGACCGCTGTTGGATTCCACTCCGACTGACAACACGTTTTGTAAAGTGATTTCACCTTACTTTTCATCACACTTTCTTCACTCATACCTCTCCTCCTTCCGTCAGATTATAATTAGTGCCTTACAGAATATTTTCTTTTTTTTTGAACATATTCTGATAAGGCACTTATCCAGTGAACTGAATGGTTTCCGGTTGAACCGGGTTAGTGCCTTACAGAATATTTTCTTGTTTTTTTCGCAGGAAATTTTCTGATAAGGCACTTATCCAGTGAACTTAACATTATTTTCGGTTAAACCGGGTTCGTAACGGTGTTACTTATCCAAGTAAGAGTTTTCTTTACCCTTGCCCACAGCTTTTGTCAAGCATCTAAGGCACAAGAAGCGTTTTTTTTACACAAAAAAACAGTAACATTGAGCTATAAAAACAAGCAGTTAAGCACCAACGAAACACTTGAATAGCCATTCATTTTGCCCTTGACATAATCTCCCGCCTAAAGTATACGTCTGACTGTTATCGTATCAGTGTACTGTTGCTGTATACTGAGTGAAGCTTTTTCAGACAGAAAAACAATTACGTTTATCAGTCTACCGAAACAAAATTTCCAGGAGGAACATTAAATGAGTGACATCAAAGTTGCTGAAGACGGACTTGCTGTAGCTGCTACACTTGACGCAAAAGGCCTGAGCTGCCCCATGCCTCTTCTTCGTACTAAAAAAGAAATTGGCAAAATCGCATCTGGTGAAATCCTCCAGATAGATGGTACCGATCCCGGTTCCCGTAATGATATCCCAGGCTGGTGTGCCCGCGCTGGACACGAGTATCTTGGAGAGAAAGAGGAATCCGGTTATATCAGCTTTTTCGTAAAAAAAGGTTGATTAATTAGCAATTTCCAATTTAGTTTTTTTTTACACGGAGGATAAAGCAAAATGTCTGCTGATCCAAATAAACTCGCTGTTTTTGTAACCTCACCGCAGCATATGCGACACGTAATTGGTGTTGCTGAAGCTGCCAAGAAAGCCGGCAAACAACCCATGGTTTTCTTTACCTATAAATCAATCCATTTAACCAAAGATCCCCGTTTTGCAGCTCTTGCAGATCTTTGCGGAGAGGAAAATATCGCCATTTGTGCTGACAGTTATACCTGCGAAGGTTATGACTCTGCTGCTGATATCCCTGCCGGTTTGAATGGCAACCAGATGCGAACTCAGGCATTCCACGGCGCTCTGCTTGACGAGTGTGGAAAGTACATCGTATTATAAGGAGCTTATGAAATGGAATCTTTAAAAGTATATATTCTGATAGCGAACCGTATGTATAATGACGGTGTACGCTCCGCACTGGGTCTTGCTGTAGAAAATCATTACGGCTACCCGGTTATCTTTAACGGCGAATTTCCTCCTTTCTCTACCTACATGAAAGAGAATATTTCCTGGATCATGGATATGGAAGGCCAGGTATACAGTTGTGGTGCCGCCATTCCTGAAGAAACATATGATGCCGAGCTTGAAGAGAATCTGATCAAAGAGATCGATCTCAAAGAACTTGGTGAGGCCATGCGTGAGGCTGATTACATTATTCCCTTTGGCCTTCCGAAACAGACTAATGAGCCACCACCAGCTTGTGCTGAATAAGGAGAGATACAATGAAAATTTTACAGGTATATCGTTCAGCTCCCAGTGATGAAACAAAAACACTGGTTGAAATTCTGAACCGTGATCGTGATGCTGATGCTTTTGATTTAAATGTTGATGCTCCAGATTACGACCAGCTCGTTGAAAAAATATTTGCTGCTGACCAGACTGTTTGCTGGTGGTAGTCAAAGCTTTTTTTTCATAAAAGCTCCCCACTGTAATATTTGTTACAGTGGGGTTTTTTTGTTCAATCCCAAGCCCCCCTGTTCAGCTCTATCCCAACCGCACAGACTCGCCTAATTTCGGAACAAATGCGTTGTAACCTATTTGCCGAAGATGCTCTGCAAAAGAGAGTGACTGCTCCTCCTCGCCATGCACCACTGCAATTTTCCTGATATTTAAATTTGATTCCTGCAAAAAACGGGTCATCTCATTCTTATCACCATGGGCACTGAATCCACCAAGCATAACAACATGTGCCTTAAGCTGGTAGTCGGAATTATAGAACCTGATGGTTGGAACCTCTCCTTTTCGCCCTGACTCCGCATATTTCTGACCAAGATCCAGAAGTCTTCTCCCCAGGGTATTTCCTGCCATATACCCCACAATGAGCACTGTGTTTCTTTCATCCTGTATTTTATGTCTGAGATGATGGAGAATACGGCCACCCTCACACATACCTGAACCTGCAATCACTATGTGAGGTCGCTCATCCCTGTTGAGTGCCATGGACTCCTCCACTGAACCTACAAAATTGATTTCTTTAAAAAGAAAAGGATTTTTTCCGTTTTCAAGAAATGTTTCATGGGTTTCATCATCATATGTCTCTGGATGTTCACCAAATACTTTTGTCAATTTATTTGCCAGTGGACTGTCCACATAAATAGGCATTTTGGGTACTTTTCCTTCCATATACAGCTCATGAAGGTAATAAATAATTTCCTGAGTTCTGCCAAAAGCAAATGCCGGGATCATAATAGAACCGCCACGCTTTTCTGTCTTGATCAAAATTTTCTGTAGCATTGGTTTTAAGTCCATGACCGGTTTATGCACACGATTTCCATAGGTACTTTCCATAATCAGCAAATCGATATCTCTGTCTTCTTCAGCAAATTCCAAGGTAGGATCCTGAATAATTGGTTTATCAAAACGACCAATATCACCTGTGAAAAGAATCGAAGACTGTTTACCTTTTTCACGAACTTTAACATGAATCATGGCGGAACCGAGAATATGACCGGCATCATAAAGGGTACATATCGCATCTTTCCCTACCTCTATGGTGTGCTTATAAGGATAGCCCTTAAAAAAACCCAGCGAATTTTCTGCATCATTACTTGTATACAGGGGATCAATTTTGTTGAGATTATATTTATTCAGCAGACGATTAATTTCACCGGTGTTTAACCTATGCTTCTTAGACTGCAGGAGTTTTTTTATCTTTTTTGCTTCGCTTTTTGAAATTTTTGTATCATTTGAAGAACTGCTCCTTTTGTACATGAAATTTTTAACGGTTTTATAATTAAGATATTGTGCATCCGATTCCTGAATGCGTGCAGAATCGCTGAGAAGATGTGCAGCAGCTGCGGCAGTTGCTCTGGTACAGACAATACGACCATTAAATTCATCTTTGGTGAACAAAGGAATACGGCCGCAGTGATCAATGTGAGCATGGGAAAGCAAAATAGATGAAATCAATTCAGGAGCAAATGGAATTACCCGGTTACGCTCCGCACTTTCCTTTCTTTTTCCCTGAAACAGGCCACAATCAAATAAAAGCACATCATCATCCGTCACAAGCATATGCATGGAGCCTGTAACCTGACGCACAGCACCACAAAAAACAATATACATAATAAAATCCTCCAACAGTTGTTTAGTGCCTTACTCGTTAATTCCTGTCACTCTTTTCAGTACCCCTTGAGGGGTATAAAAAACAGGTAAGCATAGACTCCGAGAAAATGAAAATTTCGATTAACGTTAGCAAGTTAGACATACCAACAAGGCACTTATGCCGGCCTCACTTACCGTTTACCGGTGTTACAGTTATCTGGCTTTTTGTATCAACTACTTTCCATCAACAAATCATGAAAAACAGGTCTGAATTCCTTAATCTTCCAATTATCCCGACTGGGATGAACCCGGTTGGTAAGCAATACCGCAATACAATCTTTTTCAGGATCTATCCAAAATGATGTTCCGGTAAAACCAAGATGACCAACACTCTTCTTTGAAAAATATTTACCGCTACTTGAATCTTTTTCAGAAACCATATCAAAGCCCATGGTCCATGTTGACTGACCTACCCGTGTCAGAATCTTCGATACAAGTTCATTTGAATACGCTTGATGCTTCCCCCTGCCCTGCCATTGATCAAGCAGTTGTTCGCAAAAACAGCTCACTCCCTGAAGTGTTCCAAACAAGCCGGCATGTCCGGCCACTCCTCCAATGGCCCTGCAATTATCATCATGCACAGTCCCACAAAGCATTTTTTCGCTCCATAAACACTTTTCAGTACTCACATAGGGCCTGTTTCCTTTTTCAGATAAACCTGGGAAAAAAAGGTCATTTTGAAGTCCTGAAGGTGTATATATGCAGGAACATGCCAATGCACCAATATCATTCGCCGTTATTTTTTCAATTATGAGACCAAGAAGCATGAAGCCAATATCACTATAACAATGAATTCTCCCTGGTTTTGATAACAGTTTTTCTCTAAAAATATTTTTAAAAAGCTGCTCTTTTCTGTTCTGTTCGGGAATTTTAATCAGCTCATTAAAATAATCTCTATACGGGGGAAATCCAGAACAATGGGACATAAGCTGTTTTACTGTTATTTCACTTTTATCAGGAGGACAAAATGAAAAAATTTCAATCAGTCTTGTTTCCGGTGTAATACATTTTCTGTGAAAAAGATTGAGTAAAACAGGGACAGTCGCAAGTGGTTTGGTAAGAGATGCAAGATCAAAAATATGATCTTTGCTGAGCTGTTTTATTTCAGGGTTTCGTTCAGCATAACCATAATATTTCATCAAACGATAATAATACCCATCTGACCACCTTGAAAATGAAAAAGCAGCTCCTGAAAAAACATTATTATTTAAAGCTGTTACAAATAAATTTTCTATTTTTTCAACTCTCTTTTCATCCATTCAAATTCCCTTATTCCAATAACTCTCCGTAAATGAAAATATCATTTAAAAATCTTGTATTTTTACCCACTTTACACTAATATAATCAAAAATGAAGTTTCTTATTATCGTACTGTTTTTCCATATAAATTTTTAATTATTTTTTTCATTTTCAACAACTTTTCAACAGCCTTTGTTAAAAGATTATTCATAACTTAGTTGATAAACTGTTTAAAACCGGAAATTAACAAATTTTCTCTTTTTTTTCCACAACACACTGTTTATAAAAATTTTTATTATTTTAATATGTTACGTTTATATTAAACATACTAACCGCCTTAATAACAATAATAAAAAGATTATTTAATAAAGAGATATCTCATGACACTGAATTGTACTGTATCACGATCTGACTTAATGGAAGGATTGAATAGCCTGCAGAATATAACAAATAAACGGGTCACCTTAGCCATCCTTTCCAATGTTCTTATTGAAACTGCAGATGATAGTCTCATTCTCACAGGAACTGATCTTGAAATAGGATTACGGGTAGAAGTACCTGCTGAAATCCATGATCAGGGTACCTTGACCCTGCCAAGTAAAAAGATTTTCGAAATAGTACGTGAATCAGGATCTGATTTCATAACTGTACAGGAAACTGAAAACAGCTGGGTAATTATATCTGCAGGCTTAAGTACCTATAATCTTGCTGGTATGGCAAGTGATGAATTTCCTGAGTTTCCTGAATTTGATGAAGATAATTTTGTTTCTTTTGAGGCTGGTATCTTCGCAGACCTTATTGATAAAGTTATTTTTTCTGTGGCCAATGATGAAGAAAATGCCTATTCACTGACAAATGTTCTTTTTGAAACAGAAAAAAGAGATGAAAGATCCTATGTCCGTATGATCTCATCCGATGGTCATCGTCTTTCTATCATGGAAAAGGATGTGGCAGCTGATATAGATATTCTTGACATACAACCGGGAACATTGATTCCTAAAAAAGGTATTCAGGAACTCAAAAAATTCTGTGATAATTGTGATACTGTTGAACTTTCTTTTGAGGAAAAACAACTCGTTGCAAAAAACGATGAATCTATCATGGTTATACGCCTTAAAAAAGGCGATTTTCCACAATACAATGCCATAGTTGATGCTGTTCAGCTTGAAAATAAAATACAGATAGAAAAAAATCCTTTCCTTGATTCACTCAAACGAATCAACCTTTTTACTGAAGATATCTTTCACACCATTCAATTAGAAATTGAAAATGGTAAGATGATTCTCAGTTCGCAGAATGTTGATCTTGGAAATGCAAAAGATGTGCTGGATGTACAGTATGACGGTGAACCTCTTTTATTAGGTTTTAACTGCCGTTATTTTATTGAAGCTCTCCAGGTTATGGAATGTGATGTGGTTGATGCCTATATAAATTCCAATAACAGTCCGTGCCTGATGAAATCGGATATAGATGAAGGCTTTTTAAGTATAATAATGCCTATGCAACTCTAAAAAATTAGACCGGTGATGAATTGTAAACCGGGACTTCTTTTTGTACCTATTAAAAATATTATTTATATCTATCCCAACTAGTTAAGATAGATATTTTCATTTCTTCAAGAAAAAGGAAAAACGTGTGACTGAAGAAAACAAAAATTACGGAGCTGAACAGATTAAAGTCCTTGATGGTCTTGAGGCTGTTCGAAAACGTCCTGCAATGTACATCGGCAATACTTCCGAAACAGGTCTCCATCACCTGATATGGGAAGTTGTAGATAATAGCATTGATGAGGCCTTAGCAGGTCACTGTGAACGTATTAACGTTATCATTCATGGAGATAATGCAGTAACCGTTGAAGATGATGGTCGTGGAATTCCTGTGGATATTCATCCCACTGAAAAAATTTCAGCATTGGAACTGGTTATGACCACCCTCCATGCAGGTGGTAAATTTGATCATTCTACCTACAAAGTATCCGGAGGACTTCATGGTGTTGGTGTTTCTGTTGTCAATGCCCTTTCTGTGAAAGCCGTAGCAAAAATAAAACGTGATGGAAAAATATATAGACAGGAATACAAATATGGTGAACGCGAAGGAGAACTGGAAGTAGTTGGAACATCTGATAAAACAGGAACTTCCATCACCTTTCATCCAGACCCTGATATTTTTACTGAAACAACTGTCTTTGATTATCAAACAGTAAATACTCGTCTTCGAGAATTGGCTTTTTTAAATAAAAACGTTCGTATCTATCTCAAAGATGAACGTACCGGTGCGGAAGATAAATTCCATGCAGAAGGTGGAATAAGTGAATATGTTGAATATCTGAATCGAAAACGAACACCTGTTAATGCTGTTCCTATCTTTATTTCCGGTGAAAAAGATATGGTTGAGGTGGAAATTGCCTTTCAGTATTTTGATGGATATTCGGAAAGACTTTTTTCTTTTGTTAATAATATTAATACACGAGAAGGTGGAACACACGTATCTGGTTTTAGACGATCACTCACCAAATGTATCAATCGCTATGCAAGCGATGATATTATTCCAAAAAATATGAAAGAAAAAATGGGTGGTGACGATGTTCGTGAAGGCTTAACCTGTGTTATTTCAGTGCGGGTTCCTGATCCCCAGTTTGAAGGACAGACAAAAACAAAACTTGGAAATTCTGAAGTAACCTCAATTGTAGATTCAATCTGTACAGAAAAACTCACACTATTCCTGGAACAAAATCCCCAGGAAGCAAAAAAAATTCTCACCAAGGCTGTAGAAGCTGCACGAGCCAGAGAAGCAGCAAAAAGGGCAAGAGAACTTTCCCGGAAAAAAGGATCAACTTCTCTTTTCATGGCTGGAAAGCTTGCAGAATGTCAGGAAAAAGATCCTGCAAAACGTGAAATTTTTATTGTGGAGGGAGATTCTGCGGGTGGATCAGCAAAACAGGGTCGTGATCGATCTGTCCAGGCTATTCTTCCCCTTCGTGGTAAAATTATGAATGTGGAGAAGGCCAGATTTGAAAAAATTCTCGGCTCTGAAGAGATTAAACAGCTTATTGCATCCCTTGGCTGCGGAATAGGAAGAGATGAATTTGATCAGGAAAAACTTCGCTATCATAAAGTTATAATTATGACAGATGCTGATGTGGATGGTGCTCATATCCGTACTCTGCTTCTTACTTTCTTTTATAGACAGATGCTGCCACTTGTTGAAGGTGGCTTTATCTATATTGGCCAACCTCCCCTTTATCGTCTGGGAAGAGGCAAAAAAGAGCAATATTTTCTGGAAGAGGAAGATCTCAATAATCATCTTTTTAATGAAGCCAGCCGAATCTTAAAAATTAAGGCTGAAAATAGTGAAAACGAAATTATTGAGAAAGATGCTCTTATTCAAATTCTCAGAAAAATTTCAGTGTACAGTCAGGTTGTTGCATATCTTGGCAGGATGAATATCTGGGAAGATATGCTCTACTATCTCCTTGAAAAAAATGTAAATTCTGCTGATCAATTTAATGACGAAGATTTTATTAAAGATCTTGTTGAAGGATTATCTCCTGAAAAACATATCATCGGAAATATTCGTCCCTGTCGCTGGCGGCCAAGCTGTTATGAAGTGGATATTGCTATTCAGGGCCAGGCCCAGATTATGATGACCCTGGGTCCACAAATTCCTCTTATTAATGAATATCGAACGGCTCTTGGTCTTTTTGATGATATTCAATCACTTCTTCGTTGTTCTTTTACAGTACTCAGGCCTGTGCAGGGATCAGAGGATAGAGAGATTCCTGCTGAAAACTGGAACGAAATGATAACGATTATTCGTAATGAGACCTTTAAGGGAAGTCATCTTCAACGTTATAAAGGTTTGGGTGAAATGAATCCTGAGCAGCTTTGGGATACTACTATGAACCCCCAAAACAGAAGTTTAGTCCAGGTAAGCATCGGGGATGCCGAACAGGCTGATGATATTTTCACCACTCTCATGGGAGATAAGGTGGAACCGCGCAGAGAATTTATTCAGAATCATGCTTTGGAAGTTTCCGACCTGGATATTTAAAAAATAAGTCACACCGCGGAAGCGATGTAGCATAATGTTGTAAACATTTGGAATTTTATATGACGATTGAAGAACAAGAAAATAATCTGACCATCTCCATTGAAAAGGAGATGAAAAAATCGTATCTCGATTATGCGATGAGCGTCATTATCGGCAGGGCTTTGCCGGATGTTCGTGATGGCTTAAAACCGGTTCATCGAAGAGCACTTTTTGCCATGCGGGAACTATCAGTCTTTTTTAATAGACCGTATGTGAAATCAGCACGTATTGTCGGTGATGTTATTGGTAAGTATCATCCTCATGGTGATACAGCAGCTTATGATACCATTGTCCGTATGGCTCAGAATTTTTCCATGCGTTATCCCCTGGTGGATGGTCAGGGTAACTTCGGTTCCATGGATGGCGATTCTCCAGCGGCCATGCGTTATACTGAAGCACGAATGACTCGTATTGATCGAGAAATAGTGAGTGATCTGGAAAAAGATACCGTGGACTTTGGTCCCAACTACGACAACTCTCTGACAGAACCACTGGTTATGCCCAGCAAGATTCCTAATTTGCTTGTCAATGGATCTTCCGGTATTGCTGTTGGAATGGCAACCAATATTCCTCCCCATAATCTCACTGAGGTTATGGACGGTTTAATAGCCATGATTGATAATTCCAATATAACTGTTCATGAACTGATCACCATCATAACCGGCCCGGATTTCCCCAAAGGGGCTTTTATCTGCGGTCGAGCAGGAATACGGGAAGCTTATGAAACCGGGCGCGGCAGTGTCCTTATGCGCTCCCGTACCCATGTTGAAAATATAAAGGGAAGCAAACGGGAAGCAATTATTGTCACTGAAATTCCTTACCAGCAAAACAAAGCAACTCTGGTCGCCAAGATTGCCCTTCTTGTAAAAGAAAAGAGAATCAGTGCAATATCTGAAGTTCGTGATGAGTCAGACAGGCATGGTGAACGTATTGTTATTGAATTGAAAAAAGACGAGATCCCTGAAGTGGTAATAAATCAGCTCTACAAGATGACACCATTACAACGATCCTTTGGTATCATTTTTCTCGCAATTGTAAATAATAAGCCTGAAGTTCTTAATTTAAAACAGATTCTCGAATATTTTATTCTTCACCGCAAAGTAGTGGTTTATCGTCGTACAGCCTTTGAACTGAAGAAAGCCGAAGAAAAAGCCCATCTTCTTGAAGGTCTTAAAATTGCCATCACCAACCTTGATGAAGTGGTTGAATTAATACGATCTTCAGAAAGTCCTGCAGTGGCCAAGGCAGAATTGATACGCCGTTTTGATCTTTCTGAAATTCAGGCTCAATCCATCCTTGATATGCGTCTCCAGCGCCTCACTGGCCTTGAACGTGATAAAATCATCAGGGATTACAAAGAAATCATAGCTGAAATTGATCGTTTAAGAGAAATTCTTGGTAATGAAGCACTGGTTATGAAAATAATCCGTGATGAATTTCTTGAAATTAAAGAAACCTATGGTGATGAAAGACGCACTGAAATAATCGACGCCGTAGATGAAATTTTGCCGGAAGACATGATTACTGAGGAAGATATGGCAGTAACTGTTACCCATACCGGATATATTAAACGTAATTCGGTGAGTATTTATCGCTCACAGAGACGTGGTGGAAAAGGTGTTGTCGGGGTGAAAAATGTTGAAGAGGATTTTGTTTCCAACCTCTTTGTTGCATCCACCCACGATACATTTCTGTTCTTTACGAATTTAGGGAAAATTTTCTGGAGAAAAGTGTATCAACTGCCTCTGGCCGGTCGTACAGCCAGAGGAAAGGCCATTGTTAATCTGTTAAATCTTGCAGAAGGTGAAAAAGTAGCGGCAATTTTACCTGTTGCCGACCTTCAGAATGAAAAAAGCAATAAAACCATTCTCATGGTTACCCGACTTGGCAGAGTGAAAAAAACAAGCCTTCAGGAATTTATTAAACCCTTGAAACGTGGAAAGAAGGCGCTCACCATAAAAGAAGATGATGAAATTATCTCTGCTCATATTCTCACCGGAGACAACACTGTCTTCCTTCTCTCCAAAAATGGTTCTTCCATCCATTTTCATGAGAGTGATGTAAGAACAATGGGAAGAACAGCGGCAGGAGTTCGTGGTATAAGACTAAGAGAAAATGATGTTGTTGTTGGCTCAATTGTCATTGATTCCAGCTCTTCCATCCTGACTGTTACTGAAAATGGTTACGGTAAACGGAGCCCTGTTGCTGATTATCGTATTCAGAAACGTGGTGGTCTGGGAATTATTGCAATTAAGGCAAGTGATCGAAATGGTAAGGTTGTTGGAGGTATGCAGGTCGATGATGACTCTGAAGTAATGCTTATTGCAGATTCCGGAAAGATGATTCGCATGCCCATGGGAAATGTTCGCATTATAGGACGGACTACTCAAGGCGTCGGGCTTATTAAGCTTGCAGATGGGGAACGGGTTGTGGCCATGGATCTTGTCGCCCCTGAAGAAGAATCAGATGAGGACGAAGAGGGACAGGAGATCGAACAGAGCAGTGATGAGTAAAGTGCAAATAAAAAAAATTGCTGTTATCGGGGCTGGTTCATGGGGAACGGCCATTGCAGGGGTACTTTCCGGAAAAGGATTGCGTACTGTACTTTGGAGTCATAACAAAGTACATGTGGCTGCCCTTGAACGGGATAAAGAAAATAAAAAATACCTTCCCGGGTTTATTTTTCCATCATCACTTGAGATCAATGCGGATCTTAAAGAAACCATTACTGGTGCAGAAGTTGTCTGTATGGTTGTCCCTTCCCATGGATATCGTGCAGTCTTTGAAAAGCTTGTCCCATATTTGCAATCAGGGGTTAGTATAGTTTCTGCTGTTAAAGGCATTGAAAACAGCTCTCTCATGACCATGACTCAGGTTATGACTGCAACCCTTGGCGACGAATTAAAAAACAAAAATATAACCCTTTCTGTGCTCTCAGGGCCATCTTTTGCAAAAGAAGTTGCCCAGGGACTTCCTACCTTGGTCACAATCGGCTGTGACGACCTGAAAAAAGCACAGTTCCTGCAAAAAGTTTTTGTCAGTGAACGCTTTAGAGTGTATGCAGCTCAGGACATGATTGGCCTTGAGGTCAGTGCTGCTCTAAAAAACATTGTTGCCATTGCAGCAGGCATTAGTGATGGCCTTGGATATGGTTTGAATAGCCGGGCCGCTCTCATCACCAGGGGGCTTGCAGAGATGACCCGCATGGGAGTAGCCATGGGTGCTGATCCTGTTACTTTTTCCGGCCTATCCGGCCTTGGTGATCTGGTTCTTACCTGTACTGGTGATCTCAGTCGAAACCGCACGGTTGGTTTGAAGCTTGGCCAGGGGAAGAAACTTCCCGAAATTCTTGATGAGATGGAGATGGTTGCAGAAGGAGTAAAGACAACAAAATCCGTTCATGATCTGGTCTCCAGGATGAAAGTTGAAATGCCTATTCTCGACCAGGTTTATGAAATACTTTATAACGAAAAAGATTGTTCTACTGCCGTTATTGATCTTTTAACTCGCGAACTGAAAGTTGAATAAACGGCAAACTTTCACGAATAAAAAATAAAAAAAATGCCAAAACAAGCTGACGAAGGTGTTCGGTTTCTCTCGTATTTAACTCTTAGTTTGCTCGCTGCTTCACTTTATATTTTTTCTTCCTACCTGCATTATATCCTTGTTGCAGCAGTTCTTGCTCTTTGTACCAGCCACGGTTTATCAGCTCTTGTTCAGTTTTTCGGGAATCCTTCCCTACCCTCATTTATCAGAAAACAGAAGCTTTTTATAAGCTCCACAATCCTCACCCTCTTTTTCCTCTGCCTTATTTTTGCTCCTCTTGTCTATTTTATTTCCGAGACCTACACGCAGATGCAAGATGTAGATCTTGATCACGTTAAAGACGTCACCATGCTGATGGTGGATAAGGTGATATCCTTTACCGATTCTGTTCCTATCCTCCATAATTTTCTTGATTCTTTAAAGACAGAAGGATTTTCTGTACTAAAAGGGGTGTCCATAGAGGCCCTGTATAAAACAGTGAACGGGGTGGCGTCGGGCGCTGGTGGGCTGGTGGTACAAATCGGCTGGATTCTTATTTTCTATTTTCTTTTTAATCTGAACGGTAAACAGATCCTTGCTTTTGCAGCACGCGTTATGCCTACCAGTTTTGAGCATGAACAATATCTGTACCGTGAATGCACAGGTACTGTAGCGGTTGTTTTTTACGGGACTCTTTTCAACATGCTGGCCCAGGGGTTGACCTTTGGTATTCTTATGGGCTTTATCGGTGGTTACAACGCCTTTTATCTAGGGGTGCTGGCCGGTTTCTGTTCGGTTATTCCCATTGTCGGCGCTGCACTTGTGTATATTCCTGTTATTGCTCTGGAGCTTGTTGCCGGGGATTATATAAATGTGGTGATTATTCTCGTTGTTGTCTGGGGAGTTATGGGATTTTTTATTGATAATATTCTCCGAATTATCTTTATCAGCTATCTCAAACGAATTTTCGGTTTTGAGTACACCATGAACGAAATCCTGATTCTGCTTTCCATCCTTGCAGGTATTGCAAGTTTTGGTTTTTGGGGACTGATTATTGGTCCATCTGTTATTGCCCTTACCCTGGCTGCTACTAATCTTTACAGTTCACAGATACACCACACAGGATTTCCTGAAGATGATTTATCTTAAACGTTTTTGGGGATTAAGGTACTGAAACAAGGAGGAAGGCAGGCGCTTAGGATTTCGCTTGATTCTGGGGAAAAAAAGGGTCTGGTACGGTAATCCCTGGGAGTCAGATATACGATTTAATAGCTCAATATCATTAGTGCCTTACTCGTTAATTCCTGTCATAAAAAACAAGAAAATGGAAAGTTCTATTAAAGTTAGCAGGTTAAATATACCAACAAGGCACTTATGCCGGCTTACCGTTCATCACCGGTGTTAGATTTTAATCGTAAACTAATGTTTTTTTCATTAGCTTTGGCAATAATATTTGAACTTATCGCCCTGCGGGCGGGTTTTAAAAAGAGAATGTCGAATGTCGAACAGGTAAGCGCAGACTCCGAGGAATATCGAATATCGATCGGAATAAAAAACGACGGATCAAGGGCCTTTCCCCTTCTGCGGTTCGACATTCCTTGTTCGATATTCGATATTCGTCTTTTAATGTTTGGTATTCATTTTTTAAGCTTCGTAAAAAATGAAAATTCCTATGCTATGAACTTAGTGCCCTTTGGGCGGGTTTTAAAAAGAGAATGTCGAATATCGAACAGGTAAGCGCAGACTCCGAGGAATATCGAATATCGATCGGAATAAAAGACGAAAAATCAAGGGCCTTTCCCCTTCTTCGGTTCGACATTCCTTGTTCGATATTCGATATTCGTCCTTTAATGTTCGGTATTCATTATTTAAGCTTCGTAAAAAATGAAAATTCCTATGCTATTTAATTGATTCTTTTTTTGAACTACCAACAGGTTGAAATTATAAATTTTTTTCATTAAAGACAATTTTTATGATCGATTTGTTTCTACAACTTAATCCCGTTATGCAGGCTTTCTTAGCCACGCTCTTTACCTGGGCTGTAACTGCTGCAGGGGCGGCACTTGTATTTTTCTCACGAGCTGTAAACGAAAAGCTTATGGATTCAATGCTTGGCTTTGCTGCCGGCGTAATGATTGCCGCAAGCTTTTGGTCGCTCCTCGCACCGGGCATAGAAATGGCTGAACAGTTCGGGCAGACCCCATGGCTGACTGCAGTTATCGGATTTATGGGTGGTGGAATTTTCATGAGGCTGATTGATAAGTTTCTGCCCCACCTTCATCCCGGGCTGAGTATTGATAAAAGTGAAGGGATAAAGACGTCATGGCAACGAAGCACCCTTCTCGTACTTGCCATAACACTTCACAATATACCAGAAGGGCTTGCTGTCGGGGTTGCTTTTGGGGCAGTGGCAGCTAATCTCCCCTCTGCCACTATTGGTGGAGCTGTTGCTTTGGCGATCGGTATTGGCATTCAAAATTTTCCTGAAGGTACTGCTGTGTCAATGCCACTCAGAAGAGAAGGAATGTCTAAGGGGAAAAGCTTTTTTATGGGTCAGGCTTCCGGCATAGTGGAACCAATTGCCGGGGTGGCCGGAGCATTTTTTGTCCTGAAAATGCAGAATATTTTACCATATGCACTCTGTTTTGCAGCAGGTGCTATGATTTTTGTGGTGGTTGAGGAGCTGATTCCTGAATCTCAAAGAAAATATGAGCACATCGATTTAGTAACAATGGCAACAATGACCGGTTTTTCAGTCATGATGATTCTCGATGTGGCTTTGGGCTAAAGAACCTGGTCTGTCTCTTCCTCACACTTTAAATTGATTGACTATGTCAGAGAGGTTTTCAGCCAATTTGTTTAGTTTCCCGGCATTTGCGTTTACCATGGTACTGTTGGTATTAATCTCATTTGCAGCCTGTCCAACTTCTGCAATGTCAGCGGCTACTTCTCCGGTGACTGATGATGCCTGAGCGACATTCTCATTTACTTCCTGAATCCCTAGAGATGCCTGGGAGACATTGTCAGCTATTTCTTGTGTGGCACTAGCCTGCTCTTCAACAGTTACCGAAACAATAGACACCATTTCACTGACTTCACCGATAACCCCTGTAATCTCTGTTATGTCTGCAACAGAGTTTTTACTTGCCTCCTGAATTTTTCCGATCTTATCTTTAATTTCAGAAGTGGCTTCTGCTGTCTGTTTGGCAAGTTCTTTGATTTCATTAGCAACCACTGCAAAACCTTTGCCTGCCTCGCCGGCCCGTGCCGCCTCAATGGTAGCATTTAATGCCAGCAGATTTGTCTGTTCAGAAATTTCAGTTATCGATTCAGTTACCTTACCAACTTCTTGAGCTGCACTACCCAGTTCATGGATCTGACCAGAGGCTTTTTGAGATTGATTAACGGCTGTTTCGGTTATGGCACTGGTTTTTTCAGTATTTGATGCAATCTCTGCAATGGTGGCAGACATTTCTTCAGCAGCAGCAGCCACCATGTTTACATTCACTGAAGTTTCTTCGGAGGCCGCAGCAACAGAGTCCATATTGACACTCATCTCTTCGGCCGCTGCTGCAACAGTTTGGGCCCTTCCTGTGGTCTCTTCAGAGTTGGTCGACATATCATTGGAAAGCTTTGAAAGTTCGCTGGATGTGTTGTTCAGGGTTTCAACACCCTGCTTGATATCCCGGATCAAGGTGCGCAAGTTTGCTGACATCTGGTTTAGGGCTGATGCCATAAGCCCTACTTCATCCTTTTGCTTAATGTCGAGCTGTTGATCCAGATCACCCTGTTCAACAGCTTGAATCATTTGTACTGCTTTTTGTATTGGTATGGTGATAGCGCGGGTAATGATTGCCCCTAAAATCAGGCAGGCAACTATTCCGAAAAGCAGAAGTATCCACATCATGCGCTGTAGAGATGTATACATTTCCTGAACTGTTGCCTCATCGTTCAGCGTAAGTTGTTTCTGATCGGCAGCCATGGCATTGAGTGCCGCAACCAGTTTGGCCCCCTTGGGAGCAGCTTTTGTGGCAAGCCAGTAGTTGGCAAGATTCCAGTCGTCACCCTGTCTGCTGGCAAACATCTTTGGCGGAAGCGGGACAAAAGTTTTTCTGGCTTGCGCAAAGGAGTTAAAAGCTTTCTGCTGTTCCGGGGTGAGGAGATGGGCTGCCTGCTGGAGGTCTTTGAAGCGTCTGCTGTTCTTGGCCCAAAGCGTATCGAATTGATCCTTGAACCTGCTCTCTCCAGAAAGAAGATATGCCCTGATAGCTGCCATGCCCATGCCGGTAGTTCCCCGGATATCAGCCATGATTCCAAGAAGATTTTTTCTTTCAGGAGTTCCCGGCTGCTGTTTTTCCAGGTCAATCATTCTGGTTATCTGGGTGCCCAGTGTCGCAGCAAGTGGGGAAGCTTCTGCAGACAGCATTTTTACTGCTGGGATATTGTCTCGGGTCTGGGCAATATTTTCAATCTCCTGCTGTGCTTTTTTAAACTCGTTGATAACAGTTTCGATACCTTCAAGACGTTTGATATTTTCTGGGTTTGTCCAGTTTGCTGCAAACGCTTTTAAGGTTTGCAGTGATGGTTCGATTTCTTCCTTCCACGCCTGATCCCGCTCGGTTTTAAATGAATTTTTGCCGAGTATCATCCAGCCTCGAAGGGCAGCCAGGCTGTGGTTGATGCCATTGAGCATCATCAGGCTGGATCTTGCCGTAGGAGCCCGTAGCTCCATTATCCGGTGATTAACTGCTTGTACGCGATTGACCTGCCAGATAGTTGCCAACACGATAGTGACGAGAATGAGCCCCATAATGGCATATCCACCTCCTATTTTTGCCCCTAATTTGAGATTGTTAAACATATTTCCCCTCTCCATTTTTTTAGTGCCTTACAGAATATTTTCTTGTTTTTTTTGAACATATTCTGATAAGGCACTTATCCAGTGAACTGAATGGTTTCCGGTTGAACCGGGTTAGTACCTTACTCCCTAATTCCTGTCATAAAAAAACAGGTAAGCGTAGACTCCGAGAAAATGGAAAGTATTTTTAATGTTAGTAAATTGCAAATACCACCAAGGTACTTACACCCCACAAGGGGGTACTAAAGTGAGTCCCGGCTTACCGTTCATCACCGGTATTAGTACCTTACAGAATATTTTCTCGGAGTCTGCACGTACTGTTCATCACCGGTTTCAGTCTTATTTTATTTAGTATTTCACATTTTTCCACAGAAGGAAAGGAGCTATCTATATTATGGGATTTGACTCTTTTGGTAGATTGGGTGCTACGCAGATAAATTCAATAATTACAGTGTTTCTACCTTTGTTTTCTGCACTCTTCCCAACCTTCCTTTTTTCTTTTAGCCAAGGTAGCCTTGATACCGCCGACCGGGAAATTCATAAAGAGTCGCTCTCTTTTTCCAGCGGTTTTTTGTCAAACACGGCCTTGATTGTCTCAATGGGCAGGGGAAATACAATGGTGGTCGTATTTTCATTGGAAATATCATTTAAGGTCTGCAGATATCTAAGTTGCAAGGCCTGTGGATTCCGGGAAATGACATTTGCCGCTGCCAGAAGTTTTTCAGAGGCCTGCAGTTCCCCCTCGGCATGGATGACCTTTGCCCGCCGCTCACGTTCTGCCTCGGCCTGCTTGGCAATGGCCCGGATCATGCTCTCATCAAGATCAACATGTTTGATTTCAACGTTGCTTACTTTGATCCCCCAGGCGTCAGATTGTTTGTCGATGATCTGCTGGAGGTCATGATTCATCTTATCCCTTTCGGTAAGCATTTCATCGAGCTCATGCTGACCCAGTACCGAGCGCAGAGTGGTCTGTGCCAGTTGACTGGTGGCATTGTAGTAATCCTCTACCTGGATTATAGCCTTTTCCGGATCAACCACTCGAAAATAGAGAACCGCATTCACCTTCACCGTAACATTATCCCGCGAGATTACATCCTGACTTGGTACATCCATGGTGATCACCCGCAGATCCACTCGAGCCATCTGCTGAATTCCTGGGATAATCAGCCTTAAACCCGGCATTTTTATGGTTTGAAAACGGCCAAGGAAGAAAACCACGAGCCGTTGGTATTCCGGGACAATTTTAAACGAAATAGCTAACAACCCGATCACCAGAGCGATTGGGAAAACTAGTAAAGGTACATTTATCATAATTATTCTACCTCCTGTAAAAGTTCCACTGAGAGTTGCAGGCCTTCCTGGGCAATAATCCTGACCTTATCTCCCTTTTTCAATGGAGTTGCACTGCTGGCCTGCCAGGATTCACCAAGGATTCGAACCCGTCCATTTACTGTAAAATCGTCCATAACTTCACCAATTGAATCAAGCATGAGTTCCCTGCCGGTTCTCACCCTTTTATTTCGTATGATCAATAGCTTACCTACGAGCCAGAGGATACAGGCAAAAGAGATTAGAGCAATGCTTCCGATCAGGAACAGAGAGACCTGAAGGCTCTTTTCATCTATCAGGATAACAGAACCGAAGACAAAAGCCGCAAGACCACCCATACCCAGGACTCCGAAACTTGGAGTAAAGGCCTCAGCAACCATAAAAGAAATACCAAGAACAATGAGAGCAAGACCTGCATAATTAACCGGGAGCACCTGGAAGGCATACAGGGCCAGGAGCAGCGCAGTTCCACCCACTACCCCGGGCAGGACATATCCCGGGTTGGCCAGTTCGAAAAAGAGGCCATATATGCCAAGGAGCATCAGCATATAGGCAATATTGGGATCGCTTATCACCATCATCAGCCGGGTCCGCCAGTCTTTTTCCATATGAACCAGACCGAGATTGCTTGTGTGTAAAATATGGGGGCCAGAGGTCAACAGCACCTCCCTGCCATTGAGCCGGGCGAGCAGTTCATCAATATTGTCCGCCATGAGATCAATAACGCCAAGGCGCAAGGCCTCTTCTGCACTTATACTGACCGATTCTCTCACAGCTTTAGCCGCCCAATCCCTGTTTCTTCCATGTTTCTCTGCAAGAGATATGATATAGGCCTCGGCATCATTGATCATTTTTTGTTTAAGAGTATTTCCCTGTGATTTTTTTTCCTTGTCCCCTTCCCTGGTATCACCGTTTTTATTTCCTTTATCCATTCCCGGCAGGCTGCCGATAGTCACCGGGGTTGCAGCGCCAAGATTTGTGGCAGGTGCCATGGCCGCAACATGGCTTGCATAGAGGATATAAGTGCCGGCACTGGCCGCTCGTGCGCCGCTCGGGGCAACATAGGTTACCACCGGCACCGGAGAGGCCAGGATATCCTGAATGATTTCACGCATGGCAAGGTCGAGCCCGCCCGGGGTGTCAAGCTGCAGGATAAAAACGCGTGCCTTGGATTTTTCTGCTTTTTCAAGTCCGCGTCTCACAAAATCACTGACTCCGGGACCAATGGCCCCTTTGACTTCAAGGATAAAGGCGGAGGGTTCGTTTTTTTGGGCCCATCCAGTTGTTACAGGATAATGGGCGAGGAGGGTTATGGCGATGATGAGCAGGGCTGGACAGAAAAAAACAGTGAAGACGGTATGGGAAAAATTTGTGATGAAATGATGTCTCATCATGGGTCTGTGCCCCCTTTCAGATTAGTGCCTTACTCCTCAAAAGCTGTCACTCTTTTCAGTACCCCCTTGAGGGGTATAAAAAACAAGAAAATGGAAAGTTATATTAAAGTTAGCAGGTTAAACATACCAACAAGGTACTTATGCCGGCTTACTGTTCATCACCGGTGTTAGCAAGTTGGATATACCAACAAGGCATTTACACCCCTCAGGTAAGCACCCTAAAGAGACAGGGTATAAACTCCGACTCCGAGGGGGTACTGAAAAGAGTGCCGGCCTCACTTACCGTTTACCGGTGTTATCTTTTAATCCCCTGTCTCCTTTACTCTAACCATCAACCCAGAAAACGCACCAGAAAGAGGCTTAATAGAGGAAAATAAGTAATAATGACCAGAGTGATCATCAACAGGCCAAGGAAAGGCATGGTAGCTCCGTAGAGCTGAATTACCGGCCGATCAAAGCGATAGCTGGCCAGGAAGAGATTCAGCCCGACAGGGGGCGTACAGTAGCCGATTTGCAGATTTGTGAGGAAGATGATGCCAAGGTGGATCAGGTTGACATCGTAGCCCCTGGCAATGGGAACAATAAGCGGAACCACCAGCACCAGAGCGGAAAAGATATCAAGCATTGAGCCGACAATGAGGAGAAAGATGTTCAAGAGCAGGAGAAAGGTATACTTGCTGGAGATATACTGGCGGATAAATTCAAACAGACGCATGGGCACTTCCTGATCCACCAGAAAGTTGGTGGCTGCCATGGATGCGGCAAGAATCACCAGGATACCGCCAAAGAGCATCATGGATTTTACCATGATACCTGGTAGTTGCTTGAGGCTGATATCACGATATAAGAAAACTTCGACTATCAGCACATAGAGAGCGGTTATGGCTGCTGCTTCTCCTGCAACCAGGAAGCCGCCATAAATACCGCCAAGGACGATAAAGGGCAGCGGCAGTTCCCATGCAGTTTCTTTCAGGCAGCCGAGTATTTCCCGCATGTTTACCTGTTCCTGCTGTTTTGGTTTACGAGGACTTTTATACATGGAGTAGGCTATCAGCAGGCTGAGCATAAAGACCCCGGGCAGGATTCCGGCCAGGAACAGGTGGTCAATCCGGACTTCAGCGATAACACCGTACAAAATGAGTGGCAGACTTGGCGGAAACAGCAAACCAAGGCTTCCGGAGGAGGTAATTAATCCAAGGGAAAATTTTTCCGAGTAATTATCTTTGAGAAGTGCTGGAAGCAGCAGACCGCCGAGAGCAAAGATGGTCACTCCTGATGCACCGGTAAAAGCGGTAAAGACCGCACAAACCAGCAGCGAAACAACGGCCAGTCCGCCGGGAAGCCAGCCTAACAGAGTGCGTGACAGTCTGAGCAACCGTTTGGGGGTTTCACTTTCAGAAAGCATGGTACCGGCAAAGATAAACAGGGGCAAGGCAAGCAGAAGTGGAGTATCCGCCAGACGTGACATCTCAATGATCACCACCGAGATGTCTATCTCTACGCTGTAGAATGAGAGCAGAGCTAAGGCGGCGATTACAATGAATAAAGGGCTGCCCAGCAGGGCAAGGGCCAGGGTAAACAGCTTGAGAATATTCACGCTCCACTCCCTGTTTTCCGGCTTCCCGGCATGGAGATAACACCGGTAAACGGTGAGTGACGGTTTTTGAGGAGTAAGGCTCTGATAGCCTTGATGTCAGCAGCAATTGCAAGGAGAAAGTGTATGGCCATCAGAGCAAAGGCAACAGGGAAAATCAAATTCCAGATCCAGGAGGGTACGCTGAGTAAGGAGGGGCCTCCAAAGAGGAATTCGTTGCGGACAAAGGTGACTGCCGCCCAGGTGAGAACTGCAGCAACAAGTGATGAAAAGAGATCAATCACCAGTACTATCCACACTTTTATCTGTTCCGGTGCCAGGTACCCAAGCACATCAATACCAATATGTTTTTTTTCTCTGGTTGCCACCACTGCACCCAACATACCGGACCACAGGACAAGGTAACGCAGCATCGGATCGGCCCAGAGTATGCCGCCTGAAAAGAACGTGCGCATACCGATCTGCAGACAGGCAAGTGTGATCATCGCCAAAAGCATAAGGCAGAGCAGACCGTTAATCAGTCGTTTTTCAAAGGTTAAAATCTGCCGGATCACCTGTTGATAGTTCATGGTACCCTCCAGGAGGCTGTCCGAAAATGCACTTTTCCTTCAACTCTTCGTTATTTGCAAAATTTTATCCTCGGACAAGCTCCCGGGAGCTTGTCCCCTGCCCTCTTTTTATTTGGCCTGGCTTCTGAAATCGTCAAGCAGCCTTATAGTTTCCTGATAGATTTCCTGGCTGAAGGCTGTCCCTTGCATCCGCTTTGCAGTCTCTTTACTCATCTTACGCATGATTTCCACATCTTCCTGGTCAGGAGTGACCATGGAAACCCCATTATCCTGTAAAACCTTCCTGGAGTCATCGTTGCTTTTTCTGGTGTCGGTGATGAGCTGTCTGAAATGTTTTTCGGCTGTTTTTTTGATCATCGACTGGTAAGTGTCCGGCATCTTCACGAATTTCTTACGATCAAGCAGTAGGCCTCCATAGGCATAACCAAATGGAATGTCAGTGATATATTTTGTTTTGGTAAACCACTGCAAGACAATAGCGCCATACATGGAATTAAAGACTGTGTCCACCATTCCGGTCTGCAGGGAGGTGAGCACATCGGGGACGGCAAGTGGCAGAGGGGTGATTCCTATGGTTTGCAGGTAGGCTATGCTGATGGGATCACCGTCCGGAGCCCAGACTTTGCTTTGTTTCAATTTGCCTAGAGTGGGTACCGGCGAAATGGACATAGAGTAGACAAAACCAACTTCAGTCATGGCAATCAGCTCTAATCCTTTATCTACAAAGGATTTACTGAACAAGGGCCACAGTTCTTGTTTCACATGATCGACTTCTTCATAGGAACGAAAGAGAAAGGGCAAGCTCATGACGCGAAAATCCCCTGCTATTCTACCGATACCTGTCATGGTAAAGCCACCGCCATGCAGTTGTCCTATTTGCATTTTGCGGTACATAGCCCGATCATCTCCCATAATACCACCCGGGTATATCTTGAATCCGATTTCACCTTTACTTTTCTCTGTCACCTCTTCGGCGAAATCGCGAAATCGTTTGATCCAGATAGAACCCTCTGGCGCAATGGTCGCCAGCTTGAAGAGATACCTGGGTTTGGCATGTGCCTGGCTGCTGATGAGCAGAGCACAAATGAGAATGAAAAATAATTGAAGATTTTGTTTACAGAAAGACATGCATTTCTCCTGTTCTACACGTAGGGGACTGACTTTATTTTTCCTTGCTTGAATGCGCCCTAAGGCACTTATCCAGTGAACTTATCGCCCTGCGGGCGGGTTTTAAAAAGAGAATGTCGAACAGGTAAGCGCAGACTCCGAGGAATATCGAATATCGATCGGAATAAAAAACGACGGATCAAGGGCTTTTCCCCTTCTGCGGTTCGACATTCCTCGGAGTCTTCGCTTACCTGTTCGATATTCGTCTTTTAATGTTCGGTATTCATTTTTTAAGCTTCGTAAAAAATGAAAATTCCTATGCTATGAACTTAACAGTATTTCCGGTTGAACCGGGTTAGAAAAAAATTCAGTCCCCTTGGTTCATTGGAAAAATTAAGGTAAGCACCCTGAGAAACCAGGGTATAAACTCCGACTCCGAGTCTCCCGGATTTGCTGCACCTGAATAGTTACAATAATTTTTAAGGCACTAAAAATGACAATCTCGTAAAAAGGTCTATGTAAGATGGATTTGTAAAAAACTTCATATTCGAGGCGCGGAAAAACTATATTATTTCGGCGTACTAAGGTACGTTGAAATGATTTGGTTTTTGCAGCAACGAAGAAGATGAAGAGTTTTTACGATTCCATCAAAAATACAGGTCTACCTTGTCAAGCATCTTGGTCGCATTTCGTTTGGCCACCTGGTTGGCAAGAAGTAAATTCGGTTGACTTGCCAGATTAAAGTCAAGCACTTCCTGTAACAGATCGACATAAAGTTCACGGTCAAAGGCCATCCGGGCATAGGTCTGAGCATAGAGGACAAGGGCTGGAAGAAATTGTCGCTTGCTGATGATAAGGGCCTGTTCAAAATGGTGTTGACTGAGCTCTGGTTTTCCACCAAGGAGTGGCGGTTTTGAGCCATTGTATGCACCTAGAAAGAGATGAGCACCGCCGTGGTAATAGGTTTCATCCAGTTCAATAACACGCAGCATGATTTGTTCCACCCTGACTAGCTGGGCCAGGGATTCGGGTGAACCGTCCTGGTGGCGTATCCATGTTGTCCAGCCATTACCTGCCCAGAACAGCAGATCTACATCTCCGCTATCCAAGTTGGTCAGGGTCTGTTGCAGGTTTGAAAAAGGGAGGGTGCAAATGCTATTGAGATCATCGCCATCCCACAGTAATGACAGGCCGTACAATCTGGCCTTGATACTTACTGTTGCTGCACGTTCTGGCCTGTTGCAGGCATCAAGTGCGGCAGCATAACCGGTAAAGGCCTGAGTAGCTGTCATCAACAGCTTTTTATCATCTGGTGCTGATGCAACCATGCTGTCGATCATCAACAGGAAGCTGGGTGTTCCCTCACAAACAAGGTCTATATCCGTCTGCCTTTGCAGGTTTTCCATGGTGGGTCGCATGAGGGAGTTGACCATCATACCGGCACAACCACTTAAGACAGGTAAGAGAGTGAGAAGAAGGATTATCCTCCAAAGTATTGTCATCATAGATAACTTTTATCAATCGTAGAGCAGACTGTCAAGATTTGCGATAAAGCGGTCGAGGAAATAAAAATGCCCTTTTTTACCGTGAGAGTAAAACAGGGCGTTTTTTCGAGGGAGGGATTGGTTCAGAATCCCCAGAGCAGGCTTCTCTTAACCCACCCGGTGAGGCCTGACTCATGTTTGACCTGCGCCCACCCCTGTTTCTGGGACAGGGTTTTAAAAACAACGCCATAATATGCTTTACCAACAACTTTATATTTGGTTCCGGGCCCACTTCTAATATTTATCTTCTTTTTCTTCCCCCTGTTTACCTTAACGATCATGTGCGGTTTTGGTGATAAAAATTGCTTATAAACCCATCCTGTATCGTTTTCAAAATCTTTTACCTTAACCCAACTGCCCTTCCGGGTCAGAACTTTTAAGGGAAAGCCGTCTCCGTATTCCCATTTTGATGAATATTTAGTGCCGGGTCCTGATCGAAGCTGCACGTTATCACCTTTAATACTGTTCATTTTCGCATAGGCGGATGTGACTAGAAAGCAGGAGAGAAAAAAAATTGTTATGGTAATTTTGAATTTAGTTGAAAAAATATGCATTGTGACTGCCCTTGTAGGAAGAAAAGAAAGTTATTATTGAATGCGCCCTTACTATTAAACTAGCCTAACACCGGTGATGAACGGTAAGCCGGCACTCTTTTCAGTACCCCCTTGAGGGGTATAAGTACCTTATCAGAATATTTTCTTTGAAAAAAAACAAGAAAATATCCTGTAAGGCACTAAATAGTTTTCCATTTCCAGAAATTAATTGAGTTTACTGCACAGCTTTTTTATTCACTATTTTTTGTTTTTTTCCAAAAATTTTTTGATTGGCTGTTAGTGAAATGTTGCCACAGGTCAGATGAATTGCTCCAAACTGACATGCTTCACTCATACAACGCATGCACAAAATACACTCTGGACTTCCTACAACTTTATTAAACTGTATTCCCATTGGGCAAATATTTGCGCATGCCCCGCAATCAGTACATTTTGATTCGATCAGATCAAGCTTAAGCAGTGATATCTTGTTGAAAAGACCATAAAAGGCACCAAGTGGACATGTGGTTTTACAAAATGGTCTGGAAGTGTAAACACTCCAGACCATAAAAACAATCAACCAGAAGAGTTTGTTATAAAATAGATAGCCCAGGGTCGTGCGCAGATCCGGTTGCAAGAGTAACATTGGCAAGCCAGCCTCAAGGGTACCCGCCGGACATACATACTTGCAAAACCATGGCACCCCCATCCCCCACTCGTTTGTGAGCAGGAGTGGAAAGAGAAACACAAAAGCAATGAGCATAAAATATTTTATATACCTGAGTATTGGCAGTACTTCCCTTTTTTTTCCACATGATACCTTGTGTAGCAGGTCCTGAATAAATCCAAATGGACAAAGCCACCCACACGTGATTCTCCCTGTTGCGGTAGCAATCAGACCCAATGTACCAACAACATAGGAACTGAAAAAATAAGTCCCTGCTTCAAGTGAAAATCTAACACTTAGTATGAGTTGTTGAATTGCACCAATTGGGCAATAGGTGGTTGAGGCCGGGCAGGAATAACAGTTGAGTCCCGGGGAGCACATTGCCTTCATTGGCCCCTGGTAAATGTTTTTGCTTAAGGGAAAGAGCAAATAACTATTGCTGAGAAATGTTGTAAGAATTTGAACAAATTTACGAATAGATTCCATTAAATGTTACCGTTTATTGCCTTGACAACTGTTTTTATTGTCATGTTTACAAATGGTTTTGTTACTCATTGCCGAGATCATCTCAATAACAGAATTTGAGATGGTTTGAACAAACGAATTGACTGTCGCGTGACTTGAACTTACCCGATACCAATGCACTCCAGACAAATATTCCATGACTGTTCCAGCACCCGCTGTGGTTCATTAGCATTAATCCCAAAGATAAAAAGTGAGAGGAAAACAATGAAGGAGAGTAAGGTTATTTTGTTGAGTTTTTTCTTTTTGTTTTTCATAGTAGTCGCATGTTTTTACTGTTAAGGAACGTACATTAAATAACCTGAACATCTTTCTTGCCCTTCGGAGTCTCGTGCCTCGCTTACCTGTTCCGCCAGCAATACTTTAAAAACCGTTACATACAGGGAGTATGCAAAGCTTTTTAAAGTGTCGCTGACGAAAAAATTGCGGCGAAATATGTTCAGGTTATTTAATTCCCGTTCCTAATCGAAGAGTCTGGATCAATTTTACATTACCTATGAACTTCTTTCGGTAACAGCAAATTTTTTATCGCCGATATGAATCTTTTTATCTCTACGATCATCTATTAAAATACTTGTTACCACCCTCATTGCACCTTGTTCAAAAGGTGTTTCATATATTTTTCCAAGTAATTTCAGCAGATCCTGGATGTCCCCTTCTATCACCGTCCCCATATCTTCCAAGTGAAAGACTGCCCTCTCCTCTTCAAGGCGTTTTTGAATTTCTGCAACATAATCACCGACACTCACGCCCTCACCCATCGGAACCATTGTTAATTGAAGAAGTGCCATTTTCAATTCTCCTCGCCTGCTATGAGGTCGATCAAGCGTTCAAGATCATCGAGTGAATAATACTCAATTTCTAATTTTCCACGGCTTCCATTTTGTAGAAGTTGTGCTTTGGAGTGAAGTTTATTAGTTACCCTGTTCAAAAGAGAAAGGGAAAACGATTCTGGAATTGTCGTGTCTTGCTTTGGTGTTGTCGTTAGGGTACTTCTTGTGGCCTGTTTCATTCTAGATGTTAGTTTTTCTGCCTGTCGAACAGAAAGAGCTTTGAGAACTATCTGATCTCTTGCATCTTTCATCGCCACATCATCATCAGAAAGACGCAGTATAGCCCTGGCATGCCCTTCTGTTAATCGTTTTTCCGATATGTCTTTTTGTATAAAATCAGGTAGTTGTAGGAGCCTTAGGCGGTTTGTTACGGTTGATCTTTTTTTTCCTACTTTTGCTGCTGCCTCTTCCTGGGTGTAAGAGAAGACTTTGATCAGTTTTTCATAGGCTTGTGCCTCTTCGATTGGGTTGAGATCCTGCCGTTGTACATTTTCTATGAGTGCAATTTCTAACAACTCATCATCACCGCTCACCTCCCTTACAATAACGGGAACTTCCTCGAGACCTATGAGCTTAGACGCACGGAAACGTCTTTCACCTGCGATGAGTCCATAACTGCCATCCGTATTAGATACCACCACAAGAGGTTGGATAATTCCCTTCTCTTGAATCGAATCAGCCAGCTCTTTCAAACTCTCTTTATCAAAATGACTCCTTGGTTGAAATTGGTTCGGGATGATTTTATCGATCTCACAGGAGAAATATTTTTCCTCATCCTGGTCCTGGTTGAACAGCAGATCAACACCTCTTCCCAGTCCTTTCATTTTTCCCATATCCGCTCCTTATTTCTGTCGTCTTAAAAATTCATTTGCCAATTTGATGTATGCCTGAGCACCTGTGGATTTGACATCATATTCGATAATTGTCTGTCCATGGCTCGGGCATTCACTCAGTCGTACGTTTCTTGGAATAACTGTTTTGAATACCTGATCACCAAAATGCTTCTTGATTTCCTTTTCAACCTGAAAGGTTAGACGATTGCGTTTGTCAAACATGGTCAAGAGTAAACCCTCTATGAATAGAGCTTTATTGAGGAATTTTTTAACCGATCGAATGGTTTTGATGAGTTGCGACAGACCTTCCATTGCAAAATATTCACATTGCATGGGTATAAGGACTGAATCGGCTGCAGTTAAGCTGTTTACTGTGAGCAAACCAAGTGAAGGAGGACAGTCAATAACAATATAATCGAAGTCAGCTCGTACCGGGGAAAGCATTTTTTTCAACACATATTCCCTTTGCTTTACTGGGAAGAGTTCCATTTCTGCCGCAGCTAGATCTATCCCTGATGGAATAACCGTTAGCTTTCTTTTTTTATCCGGGGTGATCAAGGTGTCTGCCAAGGGGGTGTCTTGCGTGTAGCAGTGATATAATTGGTCATGGAAGTCTCCTGGGTGCACCCCAACTCCAGAAGTTGCATTGCCTTGAGGGTCGGAATCCACAAGGAGCACCTTCTTATGTCTGCGAGCCAGGGCAGCTGCCAGACTAATTGCAGAGGTTGTTTTGCCAACGCCTCCTTTCTGGTTAGCGATCGCAATTACTTTTCCTTTACTCATTATTCCACAACTCCTACTTTTTTTAACGGTTGAACATTAACATCAGTTTCTTTTGTATCCTATTTAACTCGTTCTCACAATGTTTTTGATGAAATCTTGCTTAATTTAACTAATTATTTGTTTTTTTATGCCCCCTGACAAAGCACTTCTTGCCTTTATTCTTCTATGGAGATAAGTTCAAGACGTGGATTATCTGGTTTTGTGTGCTATGTTTCACGTGAAACATTGGGCGAGGTGTGGAATGGAAAGTGATTTTTTGGTGATTGGAAGTGGCATTGCCGGGCTCTCGTATGCATTAAAATGTGCAAGGTTCGGTACAGTCGTTGTGGTTACAAAAAAGATGGACGTGGACACTTCGACTAATTTGGCGCAAGGTGGGATCGCAGCTGTACTGGAGAAAAGTGATAGTGTTGAGTTACATGTCAAGGACACACTCGTATCCGGTGCTGGGCTGTGTGATGAGGATGTTGTTCGTATGGTCGTTGAAAGTGGGCCTGGGAGGGTCCAGGAACTGGTGGATCTCGGCGTTCGTTTCATCAAAGATCAAAAGAGTTCTTCCGGGTATTCATTGGGAAGGGAAGGAGGGCATAGTTGTCGAAGGGTTGCGCATGCTTATGATCTGACAGGAAAGGAAATAGAGAGGGCATTGTTGGAAAATGTTCGAAATCACGATAGGATTCAATTGATCGAGGAACATATGGTTGTGGACCTTTTGATGGTTGAAGGGGGTGTTCCGGGTTGGAGTGGTCAAGGGAAGTTGAGGTGTGTCGGAGCGTATGTGATGGAAGAGGGCAGGGTAGAGCCATACCAAGCGAAAATGACTGCACTTTGTAGTGGTGGTGTCGGAAAGGTTTATCTATACACAACTAATCCAGACATTGCCACGGGCGATGGTGTTGCCATGGCATTTCGGGCGGGAGCTGAAGTGTCAAACATGGAGTTTGTTCAGTTTCATCCAACCTGTCTGTATCATCCTGAGGAAAAAAACTTCCTTATATCAGAGGCGGTTAGAGGGGAAGGGGGAGTGCTGGTCGGAGCCGATTCCATGCCATTTATGCATAAATATGATCCTCGTAAGGACATGGCAACACGTGATACAGTGGCTAGGGCTATCGATAAAGAGTTAAAGGAAACTGGAGAAGATTGTGTCTTTCTGGATATTTCTCATCGTGATCCTGAGTATCTGAAGGAAAGATTCCCTACTATCTATAAAAGATGTTTGTCGAGAGGCATAGATATCACGAAGGATCCAATACCAGTTGTGCCAGCTGCGCATTATATGTGTGGTGGAATAAAAACCGATAACTATGGCCGATCAACTATTCCCGGCCTTCTGGCAATTGGTGAGACGGCCTGTACTGGTCTCCATGGCGGTAATCGTCTTGCGAGTAACAGTCTTCTGGAGGCTGTAGTGTTCGCTGATCGCGCGTCAAATTATTGTCGAGACATTTGGCCAGTATTGAAAGGAGAAAAACTGGCTAAGGTCGATAGTTGGAAAATTGGGGATGCAACGCCTCTCAGTGAGGAAATTATAATTAATCATAATTGGGATGCTATCAGGCGTCTCATGTGGAATTATGTTGGTATTGTGCGTTCAATGCAAAGATTGGCTTTGGCTAAAAAACGAATGGAGGCCATTTATAAGGAAATTGATCAACATTACCGAGAGTATTTCATTACACCGAATATGGTTGAACTGAGGAATATATCACTGATTTCATTATTAATTATACAGTCGGCTATGCAACGAAAGGAATCGCGTGGCTTGCATTATCTGATTGATTTCCCGGAGAAGGGGAAAAATATAAATCAGACAGTTTTCCGTCGGAAATGCAGTGGAAAAGCGTGGGAAATTGAACTATTGAAGGAGTATAATCATGAGTAAACAGATGGTAATTTCAGTGATGTCAAAGGATCGGCCCGGGATCATAGCAGATATTACAACTGTTATTTTCGGACTGGGAGGTGATCTTGCTGATTTGAATCAATCAGTTTTAGGTGGATATTTTACAATGATCCTTATTGCTGAATTTGATAACACGGTCACACCTGAAGACTTGTTAGCAGGATTTTCTCATATTGACTCTGAGACAAAAATCGAAGCAACTATAAAGGAAATGTCAAAGTCTCTCGAAACTGAAAAAGAGAAATTACCATTGGAAACCTATATTGTAACCGCTCAAGGGGAAAACAGGAAAGGCCTTGTGAAAACAATGGGTGAGTTCTTTTATTCTCGCAATATCAACGTGTTAGACTTGGTTACCACCAAAGAGAAACAGAAGTATACCATGATATTTCAGGTAGATCTCAGCCCAATATCTTCAATGAATACGTTCAGACAGGATTTACAGAACCTGGCAGACACAGAAAACATGGATCTTGTTCTGCAACACAATGATATTTTTATGGCGACCAATGAAATAGGGATACAGTTGCACACCATTATAGAGAATTAAGGGAGAATATAAATACAATGCTTCGTTCAGATCAAATAATGGCCACTGTAGAAATGGTGCAAAAAGAAAATCTTGATGTACGTACGGTAACCATGGGGATCAATCTTCTTGATTGCCGCCAGGGATCGGTGAAGGCTACCTGTAAAAGTGTTGAGGATAAAATTGAGGAATATGCGCATAATTTCGTGCCAAAATGTAACGAAATTGCCATGAAATATGGGATACCGGTGGTGAACAAACGCATATCAGTTACTCCGGCAGCATTAGTTGGAGCAGGCTTTGATGTGAATGATTTTGTACTCCTTGCTAAAAGTTTAGACAATGCGGCAGCAAAAGCGGGTATCGATATCCTTGGTGGATATACAGCGCATGTTGAAAAGGGAATGACTCGATCGGATAAGGCACTCATTGCCTCGGTTCCTCGGGCACTTGCGGAAACGAAAAGGCTATGTTCATCGATTAATGTTGGCTCGACTCAGAAAGGGATAAACATGGATGCAGTTGCCATGATGGGTGATACAATAAAGAAACTTGCCATGAATACAGCTGATAGTGGTGGTTTTGGAGCTGCCAAGTTTGTTGTGTTTTGTAATCAGCCCGGCGATAATCCTTTCATGGCCGGTGCTATCCATGGTGTTGAGGAAGCTGATGTGGTGCTGAATGTTGGAGTCTCCGGCCCGGGAGTCATTGCCAGATCACTTGAAAAGATAATTAAGAAAAAAGGAAGGAAAAACCTTAAACTTGATGATATCGCAGAAGAAATTAAACAGATTACATTTAGAGTAACCAGGTGTGGCGAGTTGATTGGTCGCCAGGTCTCCAGAGAGCTTGATGTGGAGTTTGGTGTTGTTGATTTATCCCTTGCCCCAACCCCTAAAGTTGGTGATTCAGTAGGTGAGATCCTTCAGATTTTAGGGGTCGATGATGTCGGAGCACCAGGTTCAACAGCAATTGTGGCCATGCTGAATGATGCGGTAAAAAAAGGAGGAATATTTGCTTCAAAAGCTGTGGGTGGTTTGAGTGGTGCATTCATTCCGGTGATGGAAGATGCTGTGTTGGCCGAAGCAGTGGGGAAGGGTGCGTTGAGTATTGAAAAGCTGGAAGCGATGACCTGTGTTTGTTCAGTTGGCCTTGATATGGTACCAATCCCCGGGGAGGTGGATGCCGCAACAATTGCAGCAATAATTGCTGATGAAATGGCAATTGGGATGGTGAACAATAAGACCACGGCAGCCAGGCTTATTCCAGTTCCGGGGAAAAAGGCAGGAGATGTGGTGAGTTTCGGAGGGCTTTTCGGTGAAAGTCCAATTATGGAAGTAAGAAATGTGAATAAATCGGGACGTTTTATTGCATGGGGGGGCAGAATTCCTGCACCAATTCACAGCTTTAAAAATTGAGTAGAATGGTCCAGCAATGGGGCAATGGCCGAACTATTCGAACTTACGCTGAAACTTTGCATAGAACGCCTCCTAGGAGCTTGTCCGAGAATAGGCATTTCTTCTCAAATCGAGGCATTTTGAAAAAATAAGCACAGGCATATAGTTGATATTCCGAGCATTATTTTTTCAAAATAACGAAGAGTTGAGGAGAAAGGGCATTCTCGGACAGCCTCCTAGGGAAATGTGTTCAGAGTGGAGAGGACTCATGGGCTATAACTTACTGAATATGAATAATATGTTTGCACGGAACTGATTTCAATGAAGATCAAAACAGAAATATTTCAATCCACTTATATCATAACCTGTGAAGGGCCCAGTCTGAACCCATCCTCTGCCGAAGTTTTTTTGACTGCTATGAAGGCATTGATTCAGAAAAACCATCTGGATATTCTTTTCGATTTGTCAGGTATTGAGTTAGTTGAGGGAGCAAAGCTTGGAACAATTTCCCGTTCTTTCGAAGCAATAGAAGGGGATGGTCGTTTAATTATTTGTGGTGTTAATGGTAGAGATCTTAAATTGCTTAAAATGACCCATCTGGAAGAAAAATTTCTCCTGGAAATAAATCGTAACGATGCTTTGAGTACTCTTTTCCGGGAAAGAAAGAAAGCCGCCGACACAGTAAAGCCAGCTATTCCTGAGCCTCTTGTAGAAAAAGAAGACCCGGTAAAACTTCCTGAAGAAGAAAACATAGAGCCACGCCAGGAGCCCACACAAAAAGAAACCGGAGAAAAGGACAGGGGGGACATCTATGAAATAGAATATGATGACATTGAGGTAGTTACGAGCGCAGAGGCTGAAGCGGAAGAAGCGGAGGATACTGAATGTGACAGGGAAGAACCTGAGGTGGAGGACAGGTGTGAACAGCCGCTTACAGAAAAAGAACAACGAAAATTCAGCAGGCTTAAAAGCAGACAAATTATGGATGGAGAGTTCATTATTTTCTGTAAGAATACTGTTACAGGCAAACATTACACCGGAGTTGTCACAAATATAGGCCTTAGCGGTCTGCTTATGATATTATCACCTCCCAGTATTTCCGAAGGGGACGAACTGCTTTTAGAGGGTCGCATAGGAAAACTCTTCAAATTCAAGGAAAAAGCTGTTTTCCTCTCACATCGTCAGAATAAATCCGTTTTTGAATTTATTGACCTGTCAAATGAAACCACTCATTTTCTAAATCGACTCACTGCATCGTTGAATAAATAATATCCACATATCAAATGAAAATAAGCGACCTTGAAAGTCAAAATATTTCCTGTATTCTGGAAGAAGGTCTTGGTTACGGTTTCTGCAAGAGGCCATCTTTTAGGACACAAAAAAACGGGTAGCTAGAATATTTCTAACTACCCGTTTTTAGCGTATGGCGTCCCCAGTCGGATTCGAACCGGCGTTGCTGGGATGAAAACCCAGTGTCCTGGACCTGACTAGACGATGGGGACAAAATACTATATATATTTGGTGGGTCGTGTGCGACTCGAACGCACGACTCTCTGCTTAAAAGGCAGATACTCTACCGACTGAGTTAACGACCCGTAGCGCAAGCCTTTATACAAAAATGCTTATCTTGTGTCAAGAAAAAAATACCTCGATAGATGTATCATAATCAAAATGATTATGCCAAGTGCAGCGTCTGAAGCTAGAGAGTCACATAACCCGGTTCAACAGGAGATAATGTAAGGCACTGATATGGATCCAGTGAAGAAAATTGATGTACCATGATTATGGAATAGGGTATGGTGTTGTCGATTAGAAAAATATTGATCGACTATGGAGAGGTGAATGGGATTTATAAAAGGAACGGCTAGTTTTGTCCGCTTTAGTGTTGAAGGGGAACTACCTGAAAATATATGGGATTTTATCGCTGATCGCGTGGTGGCGTTTTCTTTCAAGGATATAGACGAGACATATGACGAGGACTCCCTTGGTTGGGTCTCGGTACTTAATATGTTCGATACAGAGTTTGATTATGCCTCCTATGCGGCAGGTAATTATGTAACTCTCTCAATGCGTCTTGATGAACGAAAAATCTCTTCAACGATTGTAAAGAAATTTGTGCAGAAAGAAGAGGAGCGTATCAAGAAGGAAAAACAGATAGCCAAGATTTCAAGAAGTATGCGGGTTGAAATCAAGGAACGTATTGAGAATGAGTTGATGCGAAAGGCTCTTCCAATGCCGGCAGTGTTTGATCTATGCTGGAACCTTGAGAATTCAACCCTATTCTTTTTTTCAACCAATAAAAAAGCACAGGCCCTGCTGGAAGATCTGTTTAAAGACAGTTTCGGGCTCACCTTGATACAGCAAATCCCCTATCTTTGTGGTGAGCATCTTCTCGATGAGGATGATGTTGAAAAGCTGGCAAGGATTACACCGGATGTTTTTGTATAGGGCAGGGGGACAAGGATAAAAAATGGATTTAGTTGATCTTATAGCGGAAAAGCGTTTCATAGGGCAGGAGTTTCTGACCTGGCTCTGGTGGAAAAGTGAGGAACGTGGTGGTATGGTGGCTCTGCCGGGAGAAGGCGATATTGTCGTGGTTTTTGAGAAGCACATGCTGCTGGAATATGGCGAAGGGGATTCCAACGAAAGCCTCATCTGTCGAGGTCTTCAGACCGAGCTTCAGGAAGCGAGAACAGGGCTTGTCATGGGTAAAAAACTGGAGCAGGCCAGGATCCAGTTAGCCTTCAATGATTATGAATGGAATTTCACCATGGCTGCTGCACTGATGGAGTTTCGCAATGTGAAACTCCCCAAAACCGGCGGGGATTCTGGTAATACTGATAATCCGGAAGAGCGTGAAGGAATGGTTTTGGAACGAATTTTTCTTTTTGAAGAACTGGTTCGTATTGTTTTAGACCTGTTTCGCCTGTTTATACAGATCAGAGTCGGCGATGAGTGGCGTGATGAGTTATTAAAAGTGCGTGAATGGGTTAATAAGGCAGAACGAGCTTAATTGAATTTGAAGCAACGAAGAGTATATCATGGAGTTTGAAACTGTAATCGGGCTGGAAATACATGCCCAGCTGAAAACGAAATCTAAAATATTCTGCGGCTGTTCCATTGAGTTTGGGGCACCACCAAACAGCCATACCTGCCCCATTTGTCTGGGAATGCCAGGGGTACTGCCTGTGCTGAATAAAAAGGTGGTTGAATATTCTATTAAGATGGGGCTGGCAACAGATTCCACCATCAACACCTTTAATCAGTTTGCCAGGAAAAATTACTTTTATCCTGATCTTCCCAAGGGCTATCAGACTTCACAGTTTGACCTGCCAATTGTAGAGTTTGGTAATGTGGAAATAGAGGTGAACGGGGAAACAAAGGTGATCGGTATTACCCGTATGCATATGGAGGAAGATGCGGGAAAATTGATCCATGATGATCGTGAGCCACTCTCATATGTTGATTTGAATCGTACTGGTACACCGCTTCTTGAAATTGTATCAGAACCGGATATGCGTTCTCCGGAAGAGGCATATGCTTATTTACGAAAGCTTCATGCCATTCTTCGTTATCTTGATATCTGTGACGGAAATATGCAGGAGGGTAGTTTTCGCTGTGATGCCAACATTTCACTCAGACCCATGGGGCAGGAGGAGTTAGGCACCAGGACAGAGCTCAAGAATATGAACTCTTTTAAAAATGTGCAGGCAGCGCTGGAATACGAAGTGAGAAGACAGCGCGATATTCTCCTTGATGGTGGCAAGGTCACACAGGAAACGCTTCTTTGGGATCCTGACCGTAACCGTACAGAGTCCATGCGCAGTAAGGAAGAAGCGCACGATTATCGCTATTTCCCCTGTCCGGATCTGATTCCCGTAGTGATTGATGAGAGTTGGATAGAGGAGATTAGAAAAACCTTACCGGAACTCCCTGATGCAAGAAAGGAGCGTTTTATCAGCCAGTATGAGTTGCCGGAATATGATGCTGCACTGCTCACTTCGTCCCGTGAGCTTGCTGATTATTTTGAAGCGGTAGTCAAAAATGGCTGCAAGGCAAAGAAAGTTTCCAACTGGATCATGACCGAACTCATGCGCGAGCTGAAGGGGGCTGAAGTAACCGATTGCAAGGTTACACCAGAACAACTGGGCGCACTTTTGAAAATGGTGGATGATGGCAGCATTTCTGGAAAAATCGCTAAAACAGTGTTTTTGGAGATGATGGAATCCGGAAAGGATCCAGAAGTCGTGGTCAAAGAAAAAAATCTGCTGCAGGTCTCTGACCAGGGCGAATTATTGGCCATTGTTCAGGAAATTATTGCTGCTAATCCGGGGCAGGCAGAAGATTTTAAGGGTGGCAAGACTAAACTCATGGGCTATTTTGTCGGCCAGCTCATGCAGAAGACAAAGGGCAAGGCAAATCCTAAGATTGCCAATGAACTATTCAGTAAGGAGCTTTTAAAGTAGCTCACAGGCAGAAGCCAATGGAAAAAGAGCAGTGGCAAAAAAAGGGGGAAGGGCACAGGCAGCGCCTCCGTGACCGCTTTCTGGATCGTGGACTTAAAGGGTTTGGCGATGACGAGATCCTCGAACTTCTTCTCTCCTTTGGAACTCCAAGAAGTGATTGTAAGGAGCCTGCCCGAGCAGCCCTGAAACAGTTTGGTTCACTGGCTGCAGTGCTTGAGGAACCCCTTGCCGGACTGCAGAAAATCAAGGGAATCGGGCCTAAAAATGGTTTTGCTATCCATTTTATTCAGGCTGTTGCAAGGCGTTACCTGAACCAGCGGCTGCGTGGCAAGCGTTATCTTCACTCCTCGTCCGAGGTGCGTGACTATTTAATCCATCGCCTGCGAGGCCTCAAAAAAGAGGTTCTTACTGTTATCTATCTGGATTCTTCCCATGCAATCCTTGATGCTGAAACTGTTGCCGAGGGAACCATCAATGTCAACACCGTCTATCCGCGAGAGCTGGTCAAAAAGGCACTGCAACAGAATGCATCGGCCATGATCATAGCCCATAATCATCCTTCCGGCTCACTCGAACCATCTTCCCAGGATTTACAGCTGACCAGAACCCTGTCTCTTTTAGGGAGCCTGATGCAGATCCAGCTCCTTGATCATATCATTATTGGTGACGGCAGCTTTTCTTTTGCCGACCATGGCCTGATGACTGATATCACAAAACAGTGCCGGGAGACCATGGAAGGTCTGCATCAGCAGTAAATGACGACTTCCCTGTATATTCATATTCCCTTTTGTGCTTCCAGGTGTAACTACTGTTCATTTAACTCCTATGCCGGCCTGGAAGAGCTGCGGGAACGATATGTTGAGTCTTTGTGTGTTGAGTTGGCTCAAAATGCATCCCGGGGGCTTCTGGAGCCTCTCAGGACGGTTTTTCTGGGAGGGGGAACCCCAAGTATCCTTTCCACAGGTTTGCTTAAAAAATTGCTGGCTTCCTGTTTTGCCTGTTTTCCAGTTCATCCGGATGCAGAAATTTCCATTGAGGCTAATCCGGGAACTGTGGATAGAGCAAAATTTGAACTTCTTAAAACAGCAGGAGTAAACCGGATATCAATTGGGGTGCAGTCCTTTAATGATCAGGAACTCGGAAAAACAGGTCGGATTCATTCTGCGAAAGAAGCTGTTCAGGCTGTCCGTATGGCTCAAGACGCCGGCTTTAATAATATCAGTATTGACCTTATGTACGGCCTTCCCGGACAGGACCCGGAGAGTTGGCAGATAAGCCTGGAAACAGCCTTTTCCCTTGATATCAATCATCTTTCACTCTATCAACTGACAGTGGAAGAACACACACCTCTTGAAAGAATGGTGCGGGAAGGCAGACTGCAGTTACCGGCTGAGGATGAGCTTGCGGCCATGGATGAGATTACAGCAGAACTCACCGCAGAAAGTGGAATGTGCCAGTATGAAATTTCAAATTATGCACGATCAGGGTGTCAGTGCCAACACAATATCACCTACTGGGAAAATAGAGAGTATTGTGGGGTTGGAGCGGGTGCAGTGTCCTGTCTGCGCGGGAGCAGGAGACGGAATATTGCAGCCCCTGAAGAGTACTGTGGCCTCATAGAGAGTGGACGTTCGACCATAATTGATGAGGAAACCCTCGACCTTGAGGCATCCTTTCGGGAAACAGTAATCATGGGCCTGCGTATGAACCGGGGAGTTGCTGTAAAAGAGTTGGAAAAGCGATATAAAATCCAGCTGGCAAACCATTACGGAAAAGTTTTACGACAGTTGATAAGAGATAAGCTGCTTGAGCAGACAGAGGACTATCTTTACCTGACGGATCGGGGAAGAATTTTTGCCAATCTGGTTATGGCTGAGCTGGTTTGAAAGTTGTAAGGGAGGATTGGAGAATTGAGAAATACCAGGAAGCTTAAAAGTGAAAGAGATGCAAAAAATTTGTATAGATGTTAGCCTTGTCACTGATAACATGGTCGCCCATACTCGGACAAAATTCTGCTCACTGCTTTGTTCAGGAAAAATTTGCAAAGTGTTGTGCAACTGGAGGGAGTCACATTTCTAAAGTAACCAAAGCGCAGCAATTACTGAACATTGCTCTTGAAATGAATGCTGTTGGTATCAATCAGGGAACGTCTGGTAATGTCAGTGTACGTAAAGCGTCAGGGTATCTGATTACACCATCGGGTATTCCTTATGACGAATGTGCAGCAAAAGATATGGTTGGTATGACTTTTAAGGGACAGTCAAGTGGATCGCGCAAACCATCTAGTGAATGGCGTTTTCATCAGGACATCTATCGCTGTCGTAAAGATGTGAAAGCAATCGTACACGTACATTCAACCTTTGCGACTACCATTGCCTGCCTTGGCAGGGATTTGCCATCTTTTCACTATATGGTTGCAGCAGCCGGTGGCAAGACTATTCGTTGTGCAGAGTATCATACCTTTGGTACACAGGAACTTTCCGAGGCTGTGATCGATGCGATGCAAGACCGCAAGGCCTGTTTGATGGCTAATCACGGTATGCTGGCGACAGGTTCGACGTTAAAAAAGGCACTGGCTATGGCAGTTGAAGTGGAGAATCTATGTGAGGTCTACTGGCGATTGCTGCCGCTGGGAGGTGGAAATATGGTCGATGATGCAGAAATGGATGTAATTCTGGAAAAGTTCAAATCGTACGGGCAGTTTACGGAATAAATCAGTACTAATACCGGTGATAAACGGTAACTATTCTACTATACAAGTGAGATAAGATATGATTGGTTCACGGAACCTCTTGAAGCTCTTTTTTAATCTACTTACTCTGACAGCACTCGGCTTGTTGGCTGGTTGCAGTCAGACAATGTATGGGGTCGCAAAAATTGAATCGATCCCCCGGGGAGCTGAGGTTATCAATTTAAAGGATGATACCCATCTTGGGATAACACCATTACTGGTAACCTGGGAAAGCGATGATGGCAAGCCTGCCAAGCTTGCGACTGTCGAATTGCGTAAAACCGGTTATATCGAAAAAAGTACTTCTTTCTGGGTACAGATGCGGCATGATACTAAAGAAGAGGCTACCAGAGAGCCACAGCCTGTTATCATTGAGCTGAGCAAAGGGAAATAACATATGAAGTGTGAAAAATATTACGTGCCAGTGTCTGGCCGGTTTTTATCGGCAATTTGTCTTTTTGTAATTCTGCTGATGGTGTCGGCCTGTGCAGAGAGGAAGAGTGTTCAGTTCAAAATTCATTCCACACCCAAGGGAGCCCATGTGCTGTACAAGGTCGAAGGTGGAGAGTCATCCTGCCAGGGGCATTGGTTATATCTTGGAAATACACCGTGGCAGGGTGTTCGGCAACTTACAGAAGATGAGGTGGAAGATGCTGAAAAAATCACTCTCAAGGTTCTGCACAATGGTTATCATGAACAGGTCAAGGAGTGGGATGGCGTTGGATTCTGGGAGGAAGTTGAGGAGCGTGATGTGATTTTCTGGGCACCGGAATTGATTCCCAACCTGAAAGAAATATGACATGTATCCACATTAGATAAGGAGTCAGGATGTTTTTACCTGCGTTGGCAAGAGATTTGTATAAGAGTCAGAAAGAGGTTGAAGGTCTTGAGCAGCAGCTGGAGGACGCAGTGTCGTTTCAGGAACAGGAACAGGTGACGGAACAGTTGCGTCAGGCCATGGCAGAGTTGAAACAGATTCGTAAGGTACTCGATGGCAGGAAAGAGCAGTCAAGAGCCTCACTGAACAAGCCAAAATATCGTTTCTAACCCGGTTCAACCGGAAACAATTCAGTTCACTGGATAAGATTTGTAACTATTCAGGCACCTGCCGGGAAGAAACAAGATACCTCGAAATGTACCTGTTCAGCAGTATAATTACCTTATAACCTTAATGTTTCGATCCAATTGATACTGAAATAAAAAATTACTATATCTATCGTCAGGAAAAGTATACACTTTAATGGATGAAGAAAATATTTCAGAAAAAGGGCATTAGTTTTTACCGAACAATCAAAGTAAGCCTGGCGTTGATAGGGGGTCTTCCCTTTCTTCTTGCCGTGTACCTTTTCACCAGAGAGGTGCAGGTATCCACCACCCTGATAGGTATCTGTGCGGCGCTCGTTCTCTTTAGTATGCTCATGGGATTTACCCTTTTGCGCAGATCCTCGGATCAGATGCAGGTACTTGCACAATATACTGTGGTTCCGGAATCCGGACAAACTCCTCAGTCTCTGGATCTCAATGTTGAAGGTGAGTTGCAGGATATTGCCAGCAACTTCAATACGGTTGTTGAGCAACTTAATCTGGCAAATCGTGATATACAAAGCAGGAGTTTTAAGTTACGGGAATACGCAAGTGATCTGGCTCATACCTACGAACTTCTTGAGAAAGAGAACAGACTGCGCAACCAGCTTTGTCGGTATGTTGACAAAGATCTTGTCGATCGGCTGCTGGTTTCCGGAGATGCGCAACTCTTAAAGAATGAAAGAAAAAATGTAACTGTGATGTTTGCAGATATTCGCTCTTTCACCGCAATTTCAGAGCATATGGAGCCGGAAGATGTGGTAGCCATGCTCAATGAGTATTTTACAATCATGACCGATATCCTGTTTAAGCATAACGGGATGCTTGATAAGTTTGTGGGCGATCAGATCATGGCAGTATTTGGTCATATTTCCAATGAAAAAAGTGGTGCCAGATCAGCAGTAAAAGCAGCATTGGAAATGCAGAAGGCCACAGCCATTTTAATGAAGGAACGTGCAGAAAAGAACTTTCCGGTGTTTGACGTCGGGATAGGAATTAATACAGGCAGGGCAATTCTTGCCAGTGTGGGATCGGACAACAGACAGGATTATACGGTAATTGGAGACACTGTAAATATTGCAGCGCGTCTTGAGAAATATGCATCCGGGGGGGAAGTTGTCATAGGTGAGCGAACCAGCCGGCATCTTCCGAAAAAATTACCTGATAGCGCCAGGCATGAATTGCAGGTGAAAAATCGTTCTGAGCCTCTCACCTGCTATATATTGATCGCGAAAGGCAACAGGGTGGTCAAGGTTGTGAAACCCAAAATTCCAAATCTCTCTGTTCTGTCATCTGTTCAGTTCGAACTCGGCTTCTGACTCTTGCCACTGATGTTTTCGATGGCTGCAAAGTTTAGTGTACTGTGTACTGTCATTAAAGGGAAAATCATGGCAATAAAAAAGATATTGAGAATCGGAATCAGACTGACCAGGGCTGGAAAAACGCCTAAACGGAACGATTGTTTATTATGTTTTCGCAGCCAGGAAATTTTTTTCCCAAGGCTCCAGTGTCTTCGAGAGCTTGGATAGTCCACAAACATAAGGGCTGAGTAATAGGTATAAAGAAGAAAAACTATGATTTGTCCCACTCCCGGGATGAAGTTGGCCATCAGTGCCGCCACAGTCACCAGAATCCCTAGACAACCAATCTTGATTCCTTCCCACAGATCAATCAGAATTCCCTTGAGGTTGAGAGCCGCATCCGGTTCAAAATGTTCTCCCGAATGTTTTTTTTCAGTTGCAGTACTGAGAAAAACATATCCCGGAGCTGAGAGACTGTAGGCAACAAGAAAGGCGAGATAAAAGGCTATAATACGGGTCAGGACAAGAAAACTCCACCTCGTTGCCTCCCAACCCAGATATTTTATCCATCCCCAGATACCGCCTGCTTCCGGCTGTGTCAGGAAAAAATTTCCGGTGAGGCCATCCACAAAATCAACAGTGAGAAGATAGCCTGCCCAGGTAAAAGCCATGGTGACCAGGGTCAGCATTACGCTCCAGCCTAACAGGCGTGGGGAGCGCAGTAAAAAAGCAAAGGAATATGTCAGTGGAATCCATTTGGCAGAAGGCTGTGGACTTGGGAGTGTAGTTTTTTTCATGTGGCAGACAATAGGGCGTTTTTGGGCACGAGTAAAGGGTGGATCTGTTTTTTTTGATAGCTTTTCAGGAGTAAGGTACTAACGTTTGTTGCATTATTAAAAATGGCAAGCTCGTAAAAAGGTCAATTTTAAGATGGCTAAGGAACGTACATTAAATAACCTGAACATCTTTCTTGCCCTTTGTTCCGCCAGCAATACTTTAAAAACCGTTACATACAGGGAGTATGCAAAGCTTTTTAAAGTGTCGCTGACGAAAAAATTGCGGCGAAATATGTTCAGGTTATTTAATTCTCGTTCCTAAGTAAAAAACTCCATATGCGAGGCGTAAATATTCGGCTTGCACCTGAAAACAGCCCAAACCACTGAATTGTAAATGTTTGGATAGTGCCTCAGGTTCGTTTAATCCGGCGTGTGAACTATATTGACTCATATGTGAACACGCTGGATTGGACGAAGATGGGGTGCTAGCCGAATATTTACTGCGAGGCGCGCAAAATTTCTGTCATTTCGGCGTACTAGGGTACGTCGTAATGATAGAAAATTTGCAGCAACGAAGCAGATGGAGAGTTTTTACGACGCCATCAAAAATATATTGATGCTCAGGGAAAGAGAAATCAAATGGCAAAAAAACAGGAAATAGCCTTTGTCTGTACAGACTGTGGAGCGGATTTCAGTCGCTGGCTGGGACAATGCAGTGTCTGCAAAGAGTGGAATACAGTTAAAGAGGTACGTCTGGGGAAGATATCTGCAGGTAGAACAGTCGGCTACAGTGGCAAGCAAAGTAGTGTTCAGTTACTCTCTGAGGTTGACAGGAGTCAGGCAGAGAGACTTTCAACCGGTATTGCCGAGTTTGACCGGGTGCTGGGGCAGGGGATAGTCCGTGGATCTGTGGTTCTCATTGGCGGGGCACCGGGTGCCGGTAAGTCAACCCTTCTTCTGCAGGCTCTTGCAAAGAGTGCTGCATCCGGAATTCCGGTACTCTATGTTTCCGGTGAAGAGTCACCTCAGCAGATTGCTGAGCGGGCGGATCGTCTTGATCTTCCGGCAGATAATATCAAAATGCTTGCAGAGACCTCGGTTGAAGAAATCTGTAAAGTGATGGATCAGGAGAGGCCGCAGGTTGTGGTGATTGATTCTATCCAGGTCGTACATTCAAGATCCTCTGAATCTGCGGCTGGTTCTATCTCTCAGGTGCGTGAATCTGCAGCAATTCTTACCCGGTATGCCAAAGAGACAAATACTTCCATTTTCATGGTTGGTCATGTAACCAAAGATCACTCTCTTGCCGGTCCCATGACACTAAGCCATATTGTGGATGCACAGGTAGTGCTCTCATCCACCGACGATGCCCGTTACCGAATACTCCGCGCAGATAAAAATCGTTTCGGCAGCGTGGGAGAGCTGGGTTTTTTTGCCATGACCGACCGGGGCCTTAAAGAGGTGAAGAATCCCTCTGCCATGTTTCTTTCAAGATCAGGGACACCGGCATCAGGTAGCGCAGTGACAGTGGTCTGGGAGGGAACCAGGCCTCTGCTTGTCGAAATCCAGGCACTGGTCACCGAAAGTCAGTCGGGCAATCCAAGGCGTCTTGCAGTTGGTATGGATCAAAACAGGATTGCCATGCTGCTTGCTGTCCTTGCTAAGCACGGTGGCCTTGCAACGGCCAGTGATGAGGTGTATGTCAATGTTGTTGGCGGAATACGGGTGTATGAGACCAGTTCAGATCTTGCTGCAATGGTGGGCATTGTGTCCAGTCTCCAGGATCGGGTGATTCCAGCCGACTCATTATTTTTTGGCGAGATCGGACTCAGCGGAGAGATTCGGCCTGTTGCCAATGGTGAAGCCAGACTGAAAGAGGCTGCCAAGCATGGTTTTCGCAGGGCAGTGATCCCCAGGGCCAATGCTCCGCAACGCCCTGTAAAGGGGCTTGAGATTGTGGCTGTGGCCAGTTTGGTTGAGGCTCTGGAAGTATTATATTGAAAAAAATTGAAGTAACTGTTCAGGCCACTCCAAAATTGTTATTCTCGGACAAGCTCCTGGCAAAAGTAAATATTCGGGTTGAAGGAAAACTAGTGCTACAATCCATCAATTGTAAATGTTTGGATAGCACCCCAGGTTCGCTCAAGCCGGCTTGAGAGCTATATTGGTTCATATGCGAAAAAGCTGGATCGGGCGAAGATGGGGTGCTAGCCGAATATTTACTGGCAAAAAGGAAAATTCCTATACTGTCAAGCTACTTCCTGAACAACTCAGCGTGGGATCCTGTTCGTTCCAGATACAAATCATCGGCGGTAATTCGATAAATCAGAAGCCAATCCGATTCAATGTGACAATCTCTGTGGCCTTTCCAGTTGCCGGTCAATGGATGATCTTTGTACTTTTGATCCAAGACCTGACCAGTGACCAGCAACTTGATGAGATCAGTCAATTTTTCAGGATTTTTATTCTGGCGTTTAGTGCCTTACTCCTCAAAAGCTGTCATAAAAAAACAAGAAAATGGAAAGTTCCATTAAAGTTAGCAGGTTAAACATACCAACAAGGCACTTATACCGGCCTCACTTACCGTTTACCGGTGTTAGTGCGTTTGTAATCTTTTTTGAATTGCGTAGTATAATGAATGTTCAACCGTTCAGCTCCTGAAACAGCTGCTCAACAGAATCCACGGTATGCATTTTTTTTCCATTTTTTGATTCTGTCAATGTTTTTGCTGTAAGATCATTGGGAATCCTAAGCTCAAAAGGAATGCCCTGATGCAGTGTTATCTGGGAAAGATACATGGAAATGGCTTCAGACATGGTGATGTTGAGCTTATTTAAAACTTCCTGTGCATTCTTTTTTACGACCGGATCGACACGAGTTTGGATTGTTGCTGTTTTGATCATGAGATTCTCCTATTGTTGGACTGCCGATGTGTGGACAATGTCACTACGTCTATACTATATTAATTGTAATTAGAAATAACAAGGCTCAATTTTTTCACCACAGCCATTTTTTTATTATTTTTGCCTTTCCTTTACGACGCCATCATGTTTGAAAATGTGGTAAAATGTAGCCAAGGCGATATTTTTGAATGCTAAGTAAAGACCCCATTAAAAAATTATACCCAAACAAGAGAGAGACATATGGATTTTAAAGCACATTTGAAAACTGCGTGGGAACATACCCTGCAGTTTGTCGTACCGGTTATTCTACTTACTTTGGTTCAACTGGTGGTGATCACCTTAAGTTTCGGTATCCTGGCGCCTGTAACTTCTGCCAGCTATATGCAGTCCCTGCTTCTGGCAATGCGTGAGGGGCGGGAACCAAAAATTGGAGATCTCTTTTCCGAGATGCGTCTTTTTCTGCCTCTGCTGGTTTTTGGTGTTCTGGCCATGCTTGCTATCTCGCTGGGATTTATCCTTCTGATAGTACCAGGTTTTCTGGTCACTGGTTTTCTCGTCTTTGCCACCATTTACATGATGCCGCTGATGACAGACAGGGGAATGGGCCTGGTTGATGCCTTAAAAGAATCCTGGAGCATGGCAGTGAAAAAACCTCTGACTGACCAAATGGTGCTCATGGCTCTGTATCTGCTGATTCTTTCAGTGGGCGGCTCTATCCCCATCGCTTTGCTTTTTGCCCAACCTCTTGCCACATTTTTTGTTCTGTCTGTTTACAGAGAACGATTGCAGGGAGGACAGGCAGCCATAGAGCAGGATTCCGCACCCCAGCCACCGCCACTTTCTTCTGATCACGAGGCCTGAGAATAATCAATGGACAGTAAAAAGTTTACCGAAAGACATGGCTGGCAGCGTCTTGAATGGGAAGGGACCATTCTCTATGTTCAACCTGATATTCCTGACTGGATTGTTGTTTCAGAGAAAGCCGATCAATTACTCAGCTCAGAAGAGAGTACTTTTTCCGTTTTTTATGACAGAAATCTACTGGAAAGTGCTTTTGAGATGGAACCGCTGCAACCCTATAGCGGGAGGGAACATGCACTGAGTTTAAAGCAGCTCAAGGAATGCTGGTTTCATGTGACTGATACCTGTAATCTCAGTTGTCGGCACTGCCTTTTTTCCGCATCTCCTGCAAAAACACGAAGCCTTGCCCCGGAACTTCTGCAGAACACGGTTCAGCAGGCGCTTGCTCTGGGATGCCGCCTTTTTTCCTTTACCGGTGGTGAACCGTTTCTTTATCCTGACTTCCTGCCATTTTTACGTACGCTTCTTGAAAAAAACAGGGATGTGCATGCAGCAGTGTTGACAAACGGCATGCTGTTGCATCAATTTCTGGATGAACTTGGTGATATGGACAGGCTTCATCTCCAGGTGAGTCTGGATGGTCTGGAGAAAAGTCACGACAGGCAGCGCGGAAGCGGCAGTTACCGGAAGCTCATGAAAAATCTTGTGGCCATGAAGGAGGCAGGAATTCCTGTCACACTTTCGGTGGCCATCAGTCGTGAGAATATTGATGATCTCCTGCAGGTAGTAGATATTGCAGCAGAGGTGGGGGCAGCCTCCATCCATCTTCTCTACCATTTTGTAAGAGGGAAGGGGAGTCGGGAGCAATTTATTACACCGGATATCATTTTTCCACAACTTCTTGCAGCCTGGCGACGGGCTGTGGAGCTGGGTCTTAGCATCGATAATGTCGAGACCATGCGCAGCCAGATTTTTTCAACTCCCGGTACTCGTTACGATCTTTCCAATACGGGATGGGAGTCCGTGGCCATAGGGCCGGATGGTATTATTTATCCATCTCCTGCTCTGGTTGGCCTTGCGCAAACCGCCTGTGGTCATGTGGATGATGGACTGGAAAAAGTGTGGAAGACAAGCCCGCTTCTGAATAATCTGCGCAAGGCCAGCCTGATCAATTCTCCGGCCTATCAGGCAAACCCTCTGAAGTTTCTGGTGGGCGGCGGTGATACTGATCACAGCTTTATGTCCGGAGCCGATTGGGTGGGGCACGACCCTTATGTGGAGATTTATAACCGCATCGCTTTGCAGTTGATTTCTGATCAGGCCGGTCAATATACCGGTGAAGGGAAAAATGGGATTCTCCTGCGTATGGGGGATGTCCGACACGATTGCCTGGAGGATGAAGGGGAAAGCACTGAGGTGGCCCTGACGCACTGTAACTGTCTTATTTCCCTTGCCTCTGATGTTGGCCACAGCTCGGTACGGGAATTTTATGGTCAGGCAGCACTCACTGCAAATGAAGATATCGTCAATCCCCTGGCACCAGCCCAGGACGCAGCTGATTTTATTCCCGGAAAAACAAAAAAGCACTCCTATGGCTGCGGCAGCCCTGTGACGGATGGCGCTCCCGGGGAAGGTGAGACGCTTGTTGATCTTGGTTCCGGTTCCGGAATCGAATGTTTCATGGCTTCTGCTTTGGTTGGCAGGAGTGGCCGGGTGTACGGCATAGACATGACCGATGAAATGCTCCGGCTGGCTGCGGAATCACAGGAAGAGGTTGCGGCGCGTCTGGGATATCAAAATGTGGAATTTCGAAAGGGCTTCCTGGAACAGATCCCATTGGATGATGGAACAGCAGATGTGGTGATTTCCAATTGTGTAATTAATCTTAGTCCTGATAAACGCATGACCTACCAGGAAATTTTTCGTATCCTGAAGCCGGGAGGCCGCCTGGTAGTATCTGATATCGTGACAGATACAGCAATTCCGGCAACAATCAGAAATAATGTCCGCTATCGTGGCGAGTGTCTTGGCGGGGCCATGCAGCAGGAAGAACTGGTGGCCATGATGGAGGCAGCCGGGTTTTCCTCCATCCGTTTTATAAAGCGTTTTCCGTATCGTCAGGTTGAGAATATGGATTTTTTCTCCCTTACCTATGAGGCAATTCGACCTGTTGCCTTAGAGGAGGCAATGGTGGATGTGATCTACAGAGGCCCTTATGGCGCGGTTTATACCGAGTCCGGGATTCTCCTTGTGAAAGGAAGACGCAGCTCCATTCCATCAGGAGAGGTGGCTTTTCTTGACGATTCTCTCTTTGTTCTTGATGATAAAGGCGTTGTCACAAATCTGGAGATGGAGAATTCATGCTGTTCTCCACAAACCGGGATAAGTGGAGTCGAGAGTAGCTGCTGTGGTCCGGAAAGCACAGATTGTTGCGGCAACCAGGAGAGCGGGTCTGCAACAGAACGAAAAAGTGAAGGCTGCATGGTTTGCGGTACTGAATTGCACTATTTTACCGATGCAAAAGAAATGTCCTGCAGCTATTGCGGGCGCACGTTTGCAAGCAATGGTTGCTGTGAACAGGGTCACTTTATCTGCGACAGCTGCCATCGGGAAAACGGGATCGAAGTCATCAAAACCATCTGTACCGGAACTGCAGAAAAGGATCTCATCACTCTGCTCGAACTCATCCGCAGCCATCCTGCCATTCCCATGCATGGACCGGAACATCACGCCATGATCCCGGGGATTATCCTTGCCTGTTATCGGAACAGCGGAGGTGATATCACCAAAGAGGCCATTCTCACCGGCATCAACCGGGGTGCCGAGATCCCCGGCGGAGCCTGTGGCTTCTGGGGAGCATGCGGGGCAGCCATTGGGGCTGGCATTGCGGTTTCAACAATCCTTGCCGCCACACCTCTTACTCCGGCACCAAGACAGACGGCACAGGCTTTCAGCGCAAAGATACTTTCTGTTATTGCAGAGTACCGTGGTGGTCGCTGCTGCCAGCGGGAGACCTGGCTGGCTCTTTCTGAAACAGCCAGATTATCTGAAGAAATGCTTTCTGTTCCCATGGAGGCAAAAGGGATAATTCGCTGTGAGCAGTATTTGAGAAATAAGGAGTGTATTCGAAAGCAATGCCCTCTTTGGGACAATCGGGTAAAGAATCTCGAACCTGAACTGCAGTTTCTTTCCATTCCCTGAAATATCTTATTTATCCGAATATTTGTTTCTAAGCCGCCGTGGCAGTTTGTTTGTAATCCTTTTTGAATTGCGTAGTGTAATTCAAAAGCATAGGAATTTCCATTTTTGACATGATCGTCAGGATAAAAAATCTTGTAAATCTTGTTTATCCTGTCGAAAAAGTCCGCCAGCAGGGCGTTAAGTTGATAGCCCGTCGTCACCAGCACCATCTTTGTTTTCGTGTAATCAGCGGGCACGTGCAGAAGTAGGGAATAGGTCGCTTCTGAAAAAGATGTCCCGGAATTTATTTTCCGAGAAATGAATAAAGAGATCGACAAATTGTAATAAAATTGTTCATATACTCGTATGGGGCTGTTTGATAAATTTTTTTCAGGAGGAAAGTCAAATGAGTGGACATGGACATGGGCATGAAAAACCGGAAGAAGATCATACCGTATGCATAAAAGTTGGTATCTTTTTTGTTTTTGTGATTATAGGATTTTTTGTGATCGGGATGATTAACTAACACTGGTGATGAACGGTAAGCCATTGTAAAGAGTGCCAGGCAAGTGTTGTTTGTAAACCGTCAGAAGCGTGGCTTCTGACGGTTTTTTCTGTTTTAGTGCCTTACTCGTTAATTCCTGTCATAAAAAACAAGAAAATGAAAAGTTCGTTTAACGTTAGCAAGTTGAACATACCAACAAGGCACTTATACCCCTCAAGGGGGTACTGCAAAGAGTGCCGGCCTCACTTACCGTTTACCGGTATTAGACTCCAGTGAACTTGATTGTTTCCAGTTGAACCGGGTGAGAGGAAGCGTGTGGCAAAAAAAAAGTTTTATGCAGTGGTTAGTGGGCTAAAGCCTGGGATTTATACTTCCTGGCCGGAAGCTGAGGCCCAGGTAAAGGGGTATGGTGGGGCAAAATTCAAAGGTTTTGCCAGCCGTGCTGAAGCTGAGGCCTGGATGGATAACCCTCCTGAGTGGCAGCAGAAAAAAAAGCCGGTAAAGAAAAAAACAACACCATATGAATCTCCGGTGGTTTCTGGTGATCGCATAGAGATTTACACCGATGGTGGTGCTATAAACAATCCGGGTCCCGGAGGATATGGTGTGGTTATTCTCGCAGAAGATACAATACGTGAACTTACCGGAGGCTACCTGCACACCACCAATAATAGAATGGAGCTTATGGCCTGTATTCAGGGCATTGAAGCTCTTCCTTCGCGCAAGAGAAAAGTTGCTCTTTTTTCAGACTCCAAATATGTGGTGAATGGGATCAGTAAGGGCTGGGCCCGGGAATGGCGCAAACGCGGATGGCTCAAATCTGACGGAAAACCTGCAGTGAATCCTGATCTCTGGGAGATGCTGCTGGATCTTACCCAGGGGCTTGATATTAGTTTTCACTGGGTGAAAGGCCATGCTGGTCATCCTTTGAACGAACGCTGTGATCAACTGGCTGTACAGAGTGCCAGGGGAGATGGTCTGGTGGAAGATTTCGGTTATAAGGGGTGATATAAGGACACAATTTCAGTACAACCCCACATTCAGATGTTCCATGATTCGTTTGAAACCTGTACCTGGAATAGTGTAACTTCAGGTACCTGCTTTACTCATAACATCCCGCTCTGCGCACTTTTTGAGCAAGCCCTTAGCATTTCAGCATGGATCCCCGATTACTACTTCGGGGATGACGAATTTCACACTCAAAACGTCTTCCTTCGTAATACCGCTCCTGCGGTGTTACGCATTTGTTGGCGCTCTGCGCCGAGAAAGAGCAAATTGAATGGTTTGGCGTTTACATAATCTGGCGCAGAGCGCCTTGGGGCAGATGACACCGCAGGAGCGGATGTCACCAGAAAGCAGCTTTATGAAATTTTAAAACAGCCTGTCGTGAAAAGGGAGCAAAGGCTGGAACAAAGATATCTCACATATTACCAAGCAGATGCTGAATAATGGCGACTGCTGCAATGTTTGCGGTTTCAGCCTTCAAGATGCGGGGGCCGAGGCTTACTATTTGAAATCCTGTTTTTTTTGCGTATTCCACCTCTTGGGTTGGAAACCCTCCCTCCGGGCCCAAAACAATCTGCAGGCCTGCGTTCCCTGTTTGGAGAGTGTGGGAGTGTAATGAATTCTCCTGTTGTGCCTCCTCCCAGAATAAAATTTTCTGTACGGACTCGCCATGCTGTACGAGCATTTCTTCCAGAGAAAGTAATGGCTTCAGCTGCATTTTGATGGGGTTGTTACACTGCTTGCAGGATTCCTCTATGATACGCTGCCATCGTTCATATTTTGTTGAAATTTTAGATAGTTCTGTTTTTTTCCACTGACAGCGCTCACTGTAATACGGAGTAAACTCTGAAACCCCGAGTTCCGTACACTTTTGCACAAGAAGCTCCATTTTCCGGCCCTTGAGTACGCTCTGGCATACCCGCAGTGGAACTCCTTCCTTTTTGATATGAACAGAGGAAATAAGTTTTAATTTCAGCTGCCTGCCCATGGCGATAATTTCGGCATTATGGATATTACCCCTGCCGTCAAGCAACTGCAGGGTAGTACCTGTACCTAAGCGGAGAACTCGGGCTATGTGGTGAGATTCCTGTTCGGAAAGCAGTATCTCATTGCTGATTTCAGTTGCGGGATTTATGAAAAAACGTCGCATGGTGGTGGTTTTTTAAGGTTGGATTTTGTGTATAACCAGAGTACGCCGGAATAAGTTACAATCGTTGTACTGTCGGGTATCCTGTTTTCAATAGAATAGAGCCATCATAAAAGAAAAGCAATACACTATGGGGGAAAATAGTTGCCTTCTATTTATGAAAACGATAGTTTTTATAAAGATGCTTTTTGTTGATGGCGTCGTAAAAAACAATTTTGATGAGTTTACCAATATTTTATGAGAATAAAGTCCGATATAACTGATTGAGCAGGACTCGAAGGAGAAAACATGTCAGCAGGCGAACGCAGACAACATGAACGGTTTTCCATGGAGATACAGGTAAAGATGACTGCAGAAACTTTATCTGGCAAGACACCAATGATGGAATTCCGGACAGCAAATATCAGCGCTGGCGGTGCTTTGATAGAAACAAACGAACCCTTGCCTTTGGCCAGCAAGCTTCGTTTGGAGTTTCTGGCTTCTTTGGAAAATCTGCAGACGCTGAAATTTATACTCTCTCTTGAGACGCTTAAGGCCTGGAAGGGAAGGCGGGTGTGGATTAGTGCCTCCGCTATTGTGATCCGGCATGAGACTGGTGGTATGGGGATCATGTTTGATGAAAATTATCAGATACATCCTATGGAAATCTCTGAACCCGGGGAACGTCAGGATAATTTGGATATGTGACAGGGCTGGCGTTATGATGTTTTCCGAAAGTGGAGAGCAGCCCATTCGTCCTGCTGCGCTCTGCCTTCAAATGTAAAACCACTCTTTTCAAACAGGCGGAGTATGTTTTTCTCCTGTTCGCCGTGGAGAATTCCTGACAGCACCAGGTTGCCGTTTTTTTCCAGAAGTTTATTAAAGTCCCTGTTCATGGTTATGAGTACATCATGAATAATGTTAGCGACAATGAGGCTGAAACGCTCTTGTATCTCCTGAAGCGGAGTACGTGTCACTTCCATGGTCAGGTTCAGATTGTTCAGGAGCACATTTTCAGTGGCTGCCCGAACAGCTTCCGGATCGTTGTCAATCCCGAGCACCCGTGCAGCTCCGAAAAGAGCTGCTCCCATTCCAAGAATTCCGGTTCCGGTTCCCACATCAAGAACGCAGCTCTCTCTGTTGGTGGAGAGAATCTGTCTGATAAAATCTAAAGAAAGACTTGTTGTTGCATGGTGACCGGTGCCAAATGCCATTCCCGGATCCATGACAATTACCTGTTCTCCCTGTCTGGCTGTGTATTTTTCCCAGGTTGGGGCGATCACCAGTCCTGGTGTGATTTCAAAGGGGGTGAAATGAACTTTCCAGTTATTTGACCAGTCCTGATCTTCAAGAAGTTCCCAGGAGATTTGTGGCTGTTTAACCTGGAAAATTTTGGCCAGTTCTATCAGATATGTTTCAAGTTTGTTTTGTAACTGTTGTTGTGATTGTTCGTCAGGGCTTTGATCTTCCAGATAAACATTGAGGCAAAGATCAGGATCATCAGTATCAACTGCCTGTTCAACACCTGCACCCATCACTCCGACCAGGAAATCAACAACAGCTTCCTCCAGAGTTGGATCTATCTTAAGCTGAGATTTGAGCCAATAGGGAGTACTGTCATCGGGAGTACTCTTATCTTGTGTCATGCCTTTTCCTCATATGGTTGAGTGATCTATCGTGACCTCGCAGCCACAAATCAATTCTAGGAGGCTGTCCGAGAATGCCCTTTTGCCCAAACTCTTCAAAATTGTCAAAAAATAATGCTCGCAATATCAAATATATGGCTGTGCTTATTTTTAGAAAATTTCTCGATTTTGAACAAAATGCCTATTCTCGGACAAGCTCCTAGTTATATATATTATAAGCAATACTTCTTGACAGGGTGTCACATCCTGTTATTTTTAGACTGACCTGAAAGCACCCGAATTTTCAAGAGAGAGATACTCCATGACACATACCATACATTTTTTACCCGATGACGTCCATGTCACTGTTGAGGAAGGAGAAAACCTGCTGACTGCTGCAGCATCGGCAGGTATCTATATTCATGCCTTCTGCGGTGGAGATGGTGTTTGCGGAAAGTGTAAAGTGAAGCTGGAGCAGGGAAGTGTGGACTCCGACAGTGCCGCCAGCCTGAAACAGAGTGAGTATGATGAAGGGGTGCGCCTGGCCTGTAAATCCAAGGTTGTTTCCGATATAACAGTTCGTATACCGGATCTGGTGAAAGCTGATGGAAAAGCGCTGAAACGTGCACCGAAAACCACCCGATCCATTTCAGCCAGATCCCTTGAATCACTTATTGGAACATGGGATGTAAATCCACCGGTGGGCAAGGTTTTTCTCAAAATCCCTCCTCCAACTCTGGACGACAATATCTCTGACATGCAGCGTTTGATGCGTGCCCTGAAAAATGCCTACCCCGATAATCCCGAGCCCAGCTACGATCATCCTGAACTTATCCATGAGTTGTCTCTGGTTCTTCGCGAGGCCAATTGGGATGTAACGGTTATCCTTCTTCATGGAAAGGGAAAAAATGAGCCGGACAGGATTATTGCTGTGGAACCGGGAGATACCACGGATCGTCTGTATGGCCTGGCTGTGGATATAGGAACCACCACATGCAGCGGAGTGCTGATTGATCTGAACAGCGGCGAAATTATTGCTGACGGTTCAGGCTACAATTCGCAGATCGGCTACGGTGAAGATGTTATTTCCCGCATGATCTATTCCCAGCGTCCCGGCGGTCTCAAGGGCTTGCAGGAAAAGGTTATTTATACCATCAACAATATTATTGAAGAGGTGTGTAAGAAGCAGATTATCAGTCCCAGTGATATCAGCTACATCATGACTGCCGGAAATACGGTAATGGCCCATTTGATGCTGGCCATTAATCCTAAGTTTCTGCGGGAAGCGCCTTATGTACCAAGTGTCAGCCAGTTTCCATTGACCAAGGCGGCAGGTCTGGGGATCATGGCTCATCCTTCGGTCAGAATGTTTCTCTATCCCTGTATTTCCTCCTATGTCGGCGGCGATATTGTGGCTGGTGTCCATGCCTGCCAGATGCAGAAGAGTGAAGAAATTTCATTGTTTATCGACATCGGTACCAATGGTGAAATTGTTGTGGGTAATCAGGACTGGATGGTTTGTGCCGCGTGTTCTGCCGGCCCTGCTTTTGAGGGTGGTGGTATTCAATACGGGATGCGTGCCAGCCAGGGAGCCATTGAAAATTTCCAGATCCATCCTGAAACCTATGACCCGATGATTGTAACCATTGGCCAGACCAAACCGAGGGGTATCTGTGGTTCCGGGCTGATTTCCATCGTCTCAGAGCTTCTGGCAGCCGGAGTCATTGATCCTCAGGGGAAGTTTAACCGCGGGTTGGATCATCCCCGTATTCGTGAAGGTCAGGATCGTTGGGAGTATGTTCTGGCCTGGGACAGAGATTCCATGATTGGTGAGGATATCGTCATCACTGAGGTGGATCTTGATAATCTGATTCGTGCAAAAGGTGCCATGTATGCCGGATACCAGACTCTGCTCGAATCTGTGGGCCTGGGTTTTGGCGATCTTGACCGGGTTATCCTTGCTGGAAATTTTGGCGCATATATTGATCTTGAACGGGCGATTTCCATCGGGCTTTTGCCTGACATTGACAGGGATAAATTTTTCTATATCGGCAATGCTTCCATGCTTGGCTGTCAGATCAGTCTCACAGATCATCGTCGTTTCCGTGAGAGAGTGGCGGTACGAACGCTTATGACCAACATGGAGCTCTCGGAGAATCCGGATTTTATGAATCATTATATGGCTGCTCTTTTTCTTCCGCATACTGATATGAGCCTGTTTCCATCAGCGTAACTGTTCAGGAGCACCCCATCTACGTCCATTTGAAGCTTCTCGAGTATCACTAATACCGGTGATGAACGGTAAGCCGGCATAAGTGCCTTGTTGGTATGTCTAACCTGCTAACGTTAATCGAACTTTTCATTTTCTTGTTTTTAATGACAGCTTTTGAGGAGTAAGGCACTAACACGCTTCGAAGGTTCAAATGAACGAATATGTGGCACTCCTGAATAGTTACCCATCAGCTAACCCGGTTCAACCGGAAACCATTCAGTTCACTGGATAAGTGCCTTATCAGAATATGTTCATAGCATAGGAATTTTCATTTTTTACGAAGCTTAAAAAATGAATACCGAACATTAAAGGACGAATATCGAATATCGAACAGGTAAGCGAAGACTCCGAGAAAATATTCTGTAAGGCACTAACAAATAGGAAAAATCGCTTAATTGACAGAAAGGTAAAAAAAGATTAAAATAACATCCTTGTTCACAATGAAAAGGATCGACTGAAAAAACAATAAATTAGTTAGTTAAGGAGAAGACAATGTCTCAGACTGTTAAAGCAATCGCAGAAAGTATCAATATTATGGGTAATCGTAGTGGCGGTGCCATGAAGGATCGTGTGCAGGGGCCTGTTCAGGAAATGGCGAAGGAAGAGGCTGATGCCGGTGCTTCCTATCTTGATCTGAATATCGGGCCTGCTCGAAAAGATGGTACTGAGCTTCTCCCATGGGTTGTTGAGACTGTTGAAGCGGTTGTTGACACTCCTCTCTGTCTCGATACCACCAATATGGATGCAATGGCCGCGGGTTTTGCTGCTGTAAAAAACAAGGAACAGGCCTTGATGAACTCCATTTCTGCTCAGCCCGAGCGTATGGAGCAGATGATTCCTGTTGCTGCAGAGATGAAATGTGACGTTATTGCCCTTCTTTGGGGAGCTGACGGAATGCCTCGTGATTCTGCCGAGCGTGCGGCCATGTCTGTTGATCTGATGATGGCCCTGAATGAAGGTGGGGTCCCCAATGAGAAGATTCTTTTTGATCCGATCGGAACTCCCATTACCCTTGGCGCTGATCAGATCAATGCCGGTCTGGAATTCATGATGATGCTGCCGGATATCGCGCCCGGTTCCGGTTCCACTGTCGGCCTCTCCAATGTTTCCAATGGTGTTGCTGAGAATCTTCGTAAGTATCTTGATCGTACTTACCTGATTATGCTTATGAAATATGGAATTTCCACAGCCATTGTCAACTCCTACGATGCTGAGCTGATGGCGATTTGCAAGGGTGAACGTCAGGAGCATGTGGATATGGTTCATGCAATGATGGATGGTGATGATCCAGGTGCTTCCGGTCTTTCGGGAGTTGCCCTTGAGCACTACAAGACTTACAAGGCACTTTCCGGACAGACTGTATTTTCTGAATCCTGGCTTGAGCTGTAAGATCCTTTAGTGCCTTACAGAATATTTTCTCGGAGTCTACGCTTACCTGTTTTTTTTGAACATATTCTGATAAGGCACTTATCCTGTGAACTGAACTGTTTCCGGTTGAACCGGGTTAGGAAGTAGTTTTGATGCCCTTCCTTGTTGATAAAGGAGGGGCATTTGTGTTTAGGAGGAGTGGATGTGAATGAAGTCCCGACTCATCACTTAGTCTATGGTACTCTGAACGATTATGTCACCGGTGAAGAACTCACTGATACCGATGATGAACGGACTCGTCAGGAGTTGTCCAGGATGATGGTTGAAAAACTGGGCTATGAAAAGGAAGATCTGGAACCGCGATGTTTTATCGAAACCCTTTTCAGTACTCAGTTTGTACGCTCGAATATTGAACTTGCTGTCAGCTTGAAAGAACCGGGGAAGAAGTTCCTTATTATCCGTTATGGAGCAGGTTCGCTGGTGAGCCGGGAACGATCGGCCATTGCAGCAGCCAGGGTTCTTGAAAAAGAGTATCAGATTCCCCTTGCCGTGGTAACTAATGGGCGTGATGCCGAGTTGCTTGATACTGCAACCGGAGAAGTACTGGCCACTGGAATGGATGCAATTCCTTCCCGTGATCGTGCGCAGGAGATGCTTCCGGAGCTTGAATTTCGACCCCCTGCTGAAGGAAAGAAGAGAGAAGGTGAATTGCGGATTTTGAATGCCTTTGATGTGGAAATCTGCTGTCGCAGTATATAAATTTAATAGTTAGGAACGTACACGAAATAACTTGAACAAATTAATGTCCTTTTGTCCGTCTTCTGCGTTGCTCGTTGATCACATAGCCCGCTATGCTTCTGCCTCGCGTCTTGAATACGAAAAAAATGCCTATTAATTTTTGTTCAACTTATTTCGTTCCCGTTCCTTACCGCTAATTTTTAACAATAGAGAGAAAGATCATGGGAACAGAACAGAATACATGGACTAAAACCAGCTGGCAGAACTACACAGCTCTTCAGCAGCCAAAGTGGCCGGATATGAGTGCACATGATGCAGTGATTGAAAGGCTTTCTACTCTGCCTCCTCTGGTTTTTGCCGGTGAAATCAGAGACCTCAAGGCCTTGCTGGCCAAAGCCGTAACAGGAGATGCCTTTCTTGTTCAGGGTGGCGACTGTTCAGAGGCGTTTTCCCAGGTCACAGCCCCCACTATTCGTGAGAAACTGAAAGTTCTGTTACAGATGGCTGTTGTTTTGACCTATGCCGGTGGCAAGCCGGTTATCAAGCTTGGTCGCATTGCCGGTCAGTTTGCCAAACCCCGCTCGGCAGATACAGAGATGGTGGATGGCGTTGAGCTTATGTCCTATCGAGGGGATATGGTGAACAGCTCGGAACCCATTGCAGATGCCCGTATTCCTGACCCCAATCGGATGCTTGAGGGGTATTATATGGCCGCCTCAACTTTGAATCTGCTTCGTGCCTTTACCCGCGGCGGCTTTGCTGCTTTGCACAGGGTATCAGCATGGAATCAGGAGTTTGTAAAACAGTCTCCCATGGGACGTAGTTATGAAAGACTTGGCAAGCAAATCCATCAGGCTCTGCAATTTATGGAAACCATTGGTATTAATCCGGAAAGCCCGCAGATGAAACAGGCGCAGTTTTTCACCTCCCATGAGGCATTACTGCTCGGGTATGAGACAGCCCTTACCCGCGAGGATTCGACTAGTGACGGCTGGTATGATTGCTCTGCCCATATGCTCTGGATAGGTGAGCGAACCCGGCAGGTAGATGGGGCGCATGTTGAGTTTTTGCGTGGAGTGAATAATCCAATCGGTGTGAAAATCGGACCGGACTATGATCTTGATAATGTAAAACAGCTCATTGAAGCCTTAAATCCGGAAAATGAGGCTGGTCGTTTAACCCTGATTACCCGGCTGGGTATGAAAAATATCGAAAAGGTTCTGCCGCCTCTTCTCCGTGAAGCCAGGAGAGAAGGCTATAACATTGTCTGGAATTGTGACCCCATGCATGCCAACACCTATACGGCAAAAAGTGGGCATAAGACCAGGAATTTTAATGATATTCTCGCTGAGATTACCTGCTTTTTCGAGACCCACTGGGCAGAAGGGACAATCCCGGGTGGTATTCACCTAGAGATGACCGGCGATAATGTCACTGAATGTACTGGCGGGGCAAGAAATATCGTGGATGAGGAACTGGCTAATAATTATCTTACGACCTGTGATCCACGCCTCAACGCGGAACAGAGCCTTGAGGTGGCTTTTCAGATAGCTGATATGATCAGAAGCTAAGGAACGGAGCGCAAATAACTTGATAGCATAGGAATTTTCATTTTTTACGAAGCTTAAAAAATGAATACCGAACATTAAAGGACGAATATCGAACAGGTAAGCGAAGACTCCGAGGAATGTCGAACCGCAGAAGGGGAAAAGCCCTTGATCCGTTGTCTTTTATTCCGATCGATATTCGATATTCCTGGTTCGATATTCGACATTCTCTTTTTAAAACCCGCCCGCAGGGCG